>DBKZ01000029.1 GCA_002297415.1 Ruminococcaceae bacterium UBA737 | reverse complement strand
CGCCTCACAAAGACGACAAGTTAAAATATGCCGAAAAGACGCCATTTTAGGCGGGTTCGGATTATTATCGCTTGCCTAGTAAAAAAATTAACAGTTTGTTGACATTCCGCTCTTGAAAAAAGCTTAAAGATATAGTAAAATAAACTTATAGAAAAAAGATAATGAAGAAGAAAGAAGTTAATCGCAATGTCTCTTAAATTTACAAACGAATACGCGCACGGTTTTTTATCCGAAAGCGAAATAAAAGCTTTAGAGCCAGAGGTTATGAAGGCTCATGCGCTTCTTGAAAATAAAAACGGCGAGGGAAATGACTTTTTAGGCTGGATGAACCTCCCCTTTGATTATGACAAGGAAGAATTTTCACGCATTAAAAAGGCGGCTGATAAAATCCGCTCGGATTCCGATGTTCTTGTTGTTATCGGAATAGGCGGCTCATATTTAGGCGCCCGTGCCGCTATTGAGTTTTTAAAGGGTCAGTATTATAATTCCGAGGAAAACGGTCTTAAAATCTACTTTGCAGGAAACAGCATAAGCGGAAGTTATCTCAGCGAAATCGTTAATTTATGCAAAAATAAAAGAGTTTCGGTAAATATCATATCTAAATCGGGTACTACTACAGAGCCTGCTATCGCATTCAGAGTATTCCGCGAAATGCTTGAAAAGCAGTACGGCGAAAAGGGTGCCGCCGAGAGGATTTATTGCACTACCGACAAGGCGCGCGGAACATTAAAGCAGTTGGCTGACGAAAAGGGTTATGAATGCTTTGTGGTGCCTGACGATGTCGGAGGAAGATATTCCGTTCTTACAGCCGTCGGTCTTTTGCCGATTGCCGCAGCAGGCTGCGATATAGATAAGCTTATGAAGGGCGCTCAGGACGCTGTCCGTGATTACAGCGAGGCAAGCCTTGACAAAAACCCCTGCTATAAATATGCCGCCGCGAGAAACTGCCTTTACAGAGGCGGAAAATCTGTTGAACTGCTTGTAAGCTACGAGCCGAGATTTACCATGATGAACGAATGGTTCAAACAGCTTTTCGGCGAGAGCGAGGGCAAGGACAACAAGGGTATTTTCCCTGCAAGCGTTATCTTCTCAACCGACCTTCATTCTATGGGTCAGTTTATTCAGGAAGGCTCAAGAATAATGTTTGAAACCGTCGTTCTTATCAAGGACGCGGGCGACGATATTATAATCGGCGAGGACGAGACCAACGGCGACGGACTCAACTTCCTTGCCGGCAAGCCGATGTCCTATGTCAATGAAAAAGCATTTGAGGGAACTGTTCTTGCGCATACCGACGGTTCGGTTCCGAACTTTGTTATCACAATAGATAAAGCGGACGAAGAAAACTTAGGCCGTCTTATTTACTTCTTTGAGAAAGCCTGCGCAATTTCGGGCTATATGCTAGGCGTTAATCCGTTTAACCAGCCGGGTGTTGAGGCATACAAGAAAAATATGTTTGCTCTTCTCGGTAAGCCCGGATATGAGGACCGCAAGGCAGAGCTCGAAGAAAGACTTAAAAAATAATTGTTAAACATCCGCGGCGGCAAAAGCCGCGGTTATAATAAAGGAGTTGTTAATATGATCAAGCTTATCATCGGGAACAAGGGTTCGGGAAAAACAAAAAAATTAGTTGATGTTGTTAACGAAACCGCAGAGAAAAGCTTAGGAAATGTTGTTTGCATAGAAAAGGGCGATACGCTTACTTTCTCTGTAACTCACAAGGCAAGACTTATCGACGCTGACGCGCTCGGAATTTCGGGTTACGGTGAGTATTATGCAATGCTCGTTACTCTTAAGAATTCAAACCATGATATAACAAACATATTCGGTGACGCAACCTTAAGAATAGGTAGCAGAGATTTAAATGAATTTACTGCGTTCTTAAAGAGAGTTTCCGCCATTGAGGATGTTGACTTCACTTTCACCGTTTCTTGCGATGAAAAGGATATTCCGGCCGAAGCCTTCAAGTATGCCGAGAAATTCTGATTAAAATTTCAATTTATAACTCAGAACTGCTGTTTAAACAGCAGTCTAAAGCGGTTGCCTTGTTGCAACCGCTTTTTTGCATAGACAATACAAAATCCCACCATTATATAAAAAAACAAGCACGATATAAAAACCGTGCTTGTCGCCAAAACCGTCGCAAAGCCTTTATTTATGCGGCTTTATTACTTATTGAAATAACGCTTGAGCAAGCCCTCAAACGCTCTGCCGTGTCGGGCCTCATCGCGCGCCATCTCATGGACGGTATCGTGAATTGCGTCAAGCCCCAATTCCTTGGCGAGCTTAGCAAGCTCGGTTTTACCTAAGGTTGCGCCGTTTTCAGCCTCAACGCGGACCTTTAAATTCTCCTTTGTGCTCTCGCTTACGACCTCGCCGAGCATTTCGGCGAATTTTGCGGCATGCTCAGCCTCTTCGAAAGCCGCCTTTTCCCAGTACATTCCGATTTCGGGATAGCCCTCTCTGTGAGCGGCTCTTGCCATTGCAAGATACATTCCGACCTCGGTGCATTCGCCGTTAAAATTCTCGCGGAGACCGTCGATAATTCTCTGGTCAACGCCCTTAGCTATGCCTATAACATGCTCAGCCGCCCAAGATTTTTCGCCGCTCTGCTCCGCAAATTTAGAAGCAGGAGCATGGCAGATAGGACATTCAGCCGGCGGCTCGGTTCCCTCATAGACATAACCGCAAACAAGACATACAAACTTTTTCATAATATTTTACCTCCGAAAAAAATAATTTTTAATTTATTTGCAATCCTTACAAACGCCTTCCATAATACAAACGGTGCTTTCGCATTTAAAGCCCTCTTTTTTCGCGAGCCTGTAAAGCTCGTTTTCCTCATCTAACGGAATATCGAAAATTTTTCCGCACACCTTACAGTGAAGGTGAAGATGGGCTTTAACATTCCCGTCATACCGCTCGCAGCCCTCGCCGACGCTCAGCATAAGAATATCCCCGTTTTCAGAAAGCTGAGAAAGATTTCTGTATACCGTGCCGAGAGAAATATTCGGAATTTTTTTCCTGACTTCCTCATAAATTTCACTCGCCGTGGGGTGGGAATGAGACGCCGAGACAATTTCGAGAATTGCTTCACGCTGTCTGGAATAATTTTTCATAGACGCTCCTAAATCAGTAATGATTACTATTTTATTATACACACGGGAAACCGATTTGTCAAGAGTTTTCTTGACAATTTTTTTAAACTGTTATAAAATTTTTAAAGAAGGACGGTGTGTGCTTTGAATACCAAGGATTTTTCGAAGGCGCTTATCAGAAGGCTTCCCGAATATTATGAGGCTGTATGCAGGCTTGAAAGCCAAAACATAAAAAGGATTTCTTCGGCTCAGCTTGCAAAATTCATGGGACTCGGAGCCAGTCAGATAAGGCAGGATTTCAGTCATTTCGGGGGCTTCGGTCAGCAGGGCTACGGCTACAATGTTGACATATTAAAATCCGAGCTCGGAAATATTTTAGGGATTGACAGGCTCAAAAAGACCGTTTTAATAGGCGCGGGAATGCTCGGCTGTGCGCTTTTACAGCACATAAGCTTTGAAAGCTCGGGCTTTCAGATAATAGGAATTTTTGATAAAAAGGAATCGCTGGTAGGAAAAATCATCAAAAACATTCCGATAAGAAGCATCAATATGCTTGACGAATTCTGTTTAGAGCAAAGACCCGAGGCGGCAATTCTCTGCACTCCGCAAAGCGAGGCTCAGGAAATTGCGGATCAGCTCGAAAAAAGGAATGTAAAAGGCTTTTTGAATTTCAGCGGATATGACCTTAAACCAAAAAATAAAAATACCGAGATTGAAAATGTCAGGCTTACAGACAGCCTTTTATCCCTTTCATTAAAGTTAGTGTGACAAAATAACCCCGTAAATTCTTTTTTTAGAATTTACGGGGTTTAACTTTATATTAAAGAACTGCTTTTATTGTCCCAGACCGCCAAGGCAAGTCCTGATTTTAAAGAAATCCGCGTTTTTTCCCCTTTTTTAAAAGCATTGCTTACGCCCAAAGGAAAAAGCGGGTCAAGGCTTGCGTTTTCAAGCGGATATTCGGCGTTAATTATATTCACACCCCCGCACTTACTAAGTGCGAAAACCGAAAGCCTTCCGCCGCTTAAAGCCTCGGAAAATTCAAGCGGAATTTCGGGCGATATGCAGGTAAAATCCATATCCTCTCCAAAAAACACGACCCTTGCGCCCTTTTTCACATAAGACGCGCAAAGAGAAATATTAGCAAGGCTATGGTCAAGCTTTTTTCCTACGGCGCCGTAAACATAAATTTCACGGCTCCCGTTTAAAAAAGCGGTCTTAAGGGCAAAGCCTACATCGGTTTCGTCCTTCCTTACGGGAAGCACCGTGACATTATCTCCGCTCGGAACAAAGCCCAGAGAATCGAAATCACCTATAATTTTATCGGGCGAAGCTCCTAATTTTTCGCAGTTTAATGCGCCCTTATCGCAGGCGATAACGGTATCGTCCGAGGTTATTTCAAATCTGAGCGCATTTACATCAAGCGCTCCGAAAATTACCGTTTTACTGCTTTTCACCGAGCAAAAACCTCTTTATTGCCTTTGTTTTAAAAAGCGGAATTGAGCAAAGTGCCGTAAGCACGGTTTCAGGGAGCATATAAAAGCCGTTATAGCAAACAGAATAAAGAACGGGATGATTAACGAAGGTATTACCGAAAAGCTTAAACTGGTCTAATTTTGCAAAGAAAACGACACCCGATATGAAATGCGAGCAGAATCTCAAAGCGCAGGCAAGAATTATTCCCCAAACTATCCCTTTAAAGCCCTTTTTGCGGAAAAGACCTGCCGTGCAAAGAACGCCGAAAGCAATAATATAGTCAAACGCGATACAGCCGATAAGGGTTGCGGGAGTGAGTCCCCAAGAAAAGGGATTGCCCAAAAGCATCTGAATTGCGCCGTAAATCATACAGGGAGCAATTGCGAACACGGGTCCGTACATAATAGAAATAAGGCATACAGGCACCATGGAAAGCAGGGTTATCGCGCCGCCGAGAGGCATTTCGAAAACCTTGATAAGGCTGAGCACGGTTGAAAGCGCGATCAAAACCGCGGCGGTGCATATCTTATAAATCGGTTTTTGCTGAAGATTTGTCATAATTTATTTCCCCTTTTTTAAATAAAAAACCGCAGGCGGTAACCTGCGGCGAAAAACAACTGTATTTTTCCTACGGCGGCATTATCCGCATCAGGTTATCGGTCGAAGCAAAACGGCTTCCTCTCAGCCCGAGTAATCGAGCTCCCGTGATTTTTAAGTTTGATTTTATTATACTCTGTTTTTAAAATTTGTCAAGCGGATAAAATAATTTATCCTATAAACGCACCCTGATTTAAAAGCGCTTTTTGAACGGATTTATAATCAATGTCCTTTAATGCGGTTTGGGACTTTGCGGCAATTGCCGCAGCGGCGCCTGCCGCATGGCCTGTAGCGGCGCAGATAGGCATAATTCTTACAGACGCCTGCGCCTCATGGTCGCACGAAATACATCTGCCTGCCGCAAGAAGATTATCGAAATCGGAAGCGATAAGGCTTCTTAACGGAATTGTATAATAAGTTCCCGCCTCAAAATAATGGTGCGAGGTGCCCGTGCCCTCAGGATTATGGATATCAATATCATAATCGCCCGCGGCTACCGCATCATAAAATTTAGTTGTTGCGACAAGCTCGTCTCCTGTTAAAATATGCTCGCCGTTTATCATTCTGCTTTCTCTTATTCCGATTTCGGACGCGCTTGATACAATACTGATATTCTTTAAAAATTCGAAATTGTCTTTCAAAAATTCAACAAGCTCTATCATCTGCTCTCTGCCCTCGATTTCCGCCCTGCTTAAATCGAACGGGTCGGTGGGGTTGAGCTTTATTATTCTCGTTGAATTAAAATGGATAATATTTTCATTCGCGGTATCAAAAACCAAAATATCCTCTCTCGGATTTTTAAGCTTTCCGTTATCCTTGAATTCCTTATAAAGCGCCTGAATTTCGGAATAATGGGAGAAAAACTCCTTGAATGAAACGCCCGTTATGCGAAAGCAAAGGGTCATCGGCTGGCATAAGGAATCAGAGTCTCTGCCGAGCCTTAAGGAATTTCCTGCAAGGAAGGAAAGATTTGCGTCTCCCGTAGCGTCGATAAAGCAATCGGCGCAAAATGTGTGCTTGCCATTAGCCGAGCTTACCTCAACGGATTTTAATTTCCTGCCCTCGGAATTAACGGCAGAAATATAAGAATGAAACAGAATATCCGCTCCGCTTTCGGTAACAATGCGGTCTAGGGTATATTTCATATAATCGGTATTAAAAAATGTGTCGGCTCCTACCTCATTTCCCTTGGCCCTTTTTACAATTTCCCTGAAAATGCCCTGAACGAGATACAATTTGCTTTTGGTGCCGTCCTCATTTTTAACATCGGTAAAATAGCGCATAAAAGGAAGCACCAAGGAGTTTGAAGCCGCTCCGCCGAAGCTCCCCGATTTTTCGATAATAAGCGTTTTTGCTCCGAGTCTCGCCGCACTTACCGCCGCGCATACCCCTGCAAAGCCGCCGCCTGCGACTATAACATCATATTTTTCATAAATTTACCTCATAATCCGATATCTTGATAAATTCGCCGCTTTGCGCCATAAAGAACAGCGAAGCCGTGCAATTTTCAAGAGTTTTGACCTTATCTTTATAAAATGAAAACATATCTTTATTTATTTTAAAGGTTATTTCCTTTTCCTCTCCCGATTTTAAGAATATCTTCTTAAAATCCTTTAAGGCTTTAACCGGCTGAGAAACCGAGGTGTCTTTAAGGCTTACATAAAGCTGAACCGTTTCAAAACCGTCATACTTTCCCGTATTTTTAATCTTAAGGTTAATTTCATTTTCACCTACAGATATATTTTCATACTTAAATTCCGAATAGCTCAATCCGAAGCCGAAGGAATATAGCGGCGAATTTACGCAGTCGGTATATCCGCAGGAAAAGCGGTTCAATTTATGATAGGGTCTGCCGGTGTTAAGATAATTATAATAAATCGGGCACTGTCCGACGCATCTCGGCAGGCTCATAGCAAGCTTTCCGCTCGGATTTGACAGACCGAAAATCAGTCTTGCAAGAGCGTTTCCAGATTCACAGCCTAAATACCATGCGTAAATTAAAGCGTCGCAGTAAGGCTCGATTTCGGAAATATCAAGCGGCCTTCCCGAAAATACGACAACAACCGTTTTCTTCCTCGACTGCTTTATTTTTTTAACAAGCTCGGCTTGGTTTTTTGTAAGCTTTATATTTGTTTTAGAAGATGCCTCGCCTGTGTCTCCCATGTGTTCGCCGACGGCTATTATGCAGGTTTTGCAGTTTTCAAGCTCATTTACGCTCTCGGGATACGGGATATCCTCTTTTTCCTTTGAATCGATATCCTCTATCCTGTAAATTTTATCGGTTTTTGAAAGAATAATATTTTCCTTTCCGATAATATTGCTTATTCCCTCAAAAAGGGAAACATTATACGGCCTTTGCATGGAAAACGCCCATTCTCCGCCTACCTCGTCGCTGACGCTCAGAGGTCCGCAAAGCCCGATTTTTTCATTTTTATCAATCGGTAAAGCACCGCTGTTTTTAAGCAAAACAGCGCTCTGCTCGGCGATTTCTCTTGATTTTTCCCTGTTTTTCAAATTATTAAAGAAGCTTTCTTCTTTTTCCTCGCTAAGTCCCTTATAGGGGTCCTCGAAAAGCCCCAATCTGTTTTTAAGCCTTAAAATTCTTAAAACCGCGCTGTCAATATATTCTTCGTCTACGGCTCCGCTTTCAACTAATTTCTCGCCGTTATTTAAAATCAGCGTGTTCATCATTTCTATATCAAGCGTCGCCTTTATTCCAAGCTCCGCAAGCTTTTTGGAATTCGAAGAAATCCCGTGGTTTTCGCATTCGCCCAAAGAATTGTAGTCGGAAATCAAGACCCCGTCAAAGCCTAAATCCTCACGCAGAATTTGCCTGTTTGCATATTCGTTTACGGTCATCGGAACGCCGTTTAAGGTGTTAAACGAGGTCATAATCATGCCTACCTTGCTTTCAACCGCCGCTTTAAAGGAAGGCAGATAATAATTATAAAGCTCGTTATCGGAAATCTCGGCGCAGTTATAATCTCTGCCGCCTGTTACGGCGCCGTAGCCCAAATAATGCTTGGCACAGCAGGAAACATGATTTTCGTCGATATTATCGCTCTCTCCCTGAAAGCCGGTTACCGCCGCGCCTGCCATGCGCGAAGAAAGGCAGGGGTCCTCTCCGAAGCTTTCCATGCTTCTGCCCCACCGTGCGTCGCGAGAAAGGTCAATTGCAGGCGCAAACACGGTATGCACGCCCGAAGCCGCGCATTCCTCTGCCGAAACCTCATAGCATTCCTTTAAAAGCTCGGGATTGAATGAACAGCCCATCGCAAGCGGAATAGGAAAAACAGTCTCCTTTCCGTGCAGAACATCGGACATAAATAAAAGCGGAATTTTATGAGGGTCGCGCTTTAAATGCTCTTTTTGAACTCTCCTTAAATCCATGGCTTTAGGCACATATACTATCATACTGCCGACTGAATAATACTGCTTCTCTGTCAGCCCCTTAGCCTTTACCTCGGGGTTTACATTGAGTGAGCTTTCCTCACTTTCCTTTAACGGCTCGCACTGGGTCATCTGACAAAGCTTTTCTTCAAGCGTCATAGAATCAAGCAGTTTTTTTAATTCGGTTTCTTTCATTTAACGGCGTCCTCTTTACTTTTAAAATTTTAAGCCTTTAATTTTCCGCTGTCGTAAAGAATTTTCATAAAGAGTCCGCCCTGAACCGAACGGTGCTGGAATGAGCACTGCAAAGCAGTAACAGAATCGTACCAGTCATTCAGCGGAACTCTCGATTTTGAATAATTATACGCATTGAAAAGAGGCTCGATAAACCTTTCAAAATCCTCTTTGGTTTTAGACAGAACCGCCGTCCATACAAGCCAGTCGGACTTTGTATAGGTTTCTCTTGAGTCAAGCGGCATTCCGTAAGGATTTATCTTGCTTAAATATGAATTGAATTCGTTTTTAACGGTTTCTTTATCAAAAATATCTGTCCCGAAAACCTTATCCCAGACAAGATTATATTTCATACTAAAGGAATTTTCTTTATCGAACGCAAGCTTTAAACTGCCGTCGGGATTTAAGGCTCTTGCCTTAAAATCCTCAGCCATATCCTTAGCCTTTTTGTGATAGCTGTTTTCGATATTAAGACCCTTGCAGATTATCGACATTGCTTCAATCGCCATTATCGCCTTAATCGACAGATTGCAGTTATGAGCCGAATGACCCGCAAAATCATCGGTGCAAAGCTGATTTTCAGGGTCTGCTCCGAATTTTACAAGATAATCCGCCCAATTTTTAAGCAAATCAAAATTTTCCTCTGCAAGCTTATAATCCTTTTGGGCTAAGCACACGGCGGCGGTCATAATAAGCATATTTCCGCATTCTTCAATCGGCATCTGAACATCCTTTATCGTTCCGCCGTAGGTCTGACCCCAAAGAATAGGATAGGTTCCAACATCGTGAGGCGCGAATTCATGCGGCCATTCGGGGCTTTTTGCATATTTAAAGATAGGTCTCAGCATTCCCTTTACAAGCTCGGGATTATAAATTAAAAACAGCGGAACAGACGGATAGCTTACATCTACGGTTGCGGCACAGCCGTTTGAAAAGCATTCCTTTGATATGTATAAAATATCTCCGCTTGTGTCGACAACAAGCTTATGCGCCGCAAGCACCTGTCTGTAGGCAAGGCTTAAAATCTGCGCATATTTATCCCCTCCGCTTGAAACGGCGGATGAATAAAGCTCATTTGAAAATTCCTCGGATTTTTTGAATATTTCTCCGTAATTCCTGTAAGCCGATATTATTTCGTCCTCAATTTTTGCCCCGTCCTTATTCCAGAATGAGGGAAGCTTTGAATGAAAATAATCAATACTCTTATAATCGTCATAAGCGAATGTGAATAAAGCCTTTTTATCCTCAAGCTTCTTTGTCAGACTTACATACATCGTGTCGGCGCCGCGGTCGAAAATCCTTTTATAATCGGATTTTGCATTCAGGCAGGAAAGATAAAAACAGCCCCAGTCAATTCTCACATCGTCGCCGAATCTTAATAAAATGGGCTGCTGCTCGCTTTTCATGGAAATCGTTTCAATTCCGCAGTCAAGACAGAATTTTTCTATAACCATTTCCGCCTGCCTGCGCTTTTCCTGACAGATTTCTTCGCCTACAGATACCTTTATTATAACATCTTCAAGATCTGTTTCAACACTTAAATAGTTTATAGGTCTTGAAAGCATTTTAAAGTCGTTTAAAAACATCGGAGCGGTGAATTTAAGTGTGATTTCGGCATTCCCCGCTTTGAATTCGGCAGTTGTGGTCATAGCCGAAATATCTATGCTTTTTTGCTCCGCCTTTTCGGTTTTTCCGTCGGAGCCTAAAAGAATGTATTCCTTATCCTTGACCGCCGCATAAACTCTTACAGGCATATCCTTACCCGTCCAGTGAACGGTGTCGCAGTCGTTTAATTTGTCCGACGGGAGCCAGATTGAGGTATACGGGTCAATCGTTATTATAGGTATGCTCGGCGCTCTTAATTTCATTAGTTTTCTCCTTGATAAGTATTGTGTGCCTATCGGCACGAATGTAACCAAACCCTATCGGCTCAGCCTTTTAGGCTCCCTTCTTTTCGCGTAAGCGAAACAGAGGGGTGTTTTGCCTCCCTTGCCATAAAGGGAGGGGGACTCATAGATGTGCGCTTGACAGCGCAAATTTAAGGGTCTTTCTGCTTTAAATCGGTTCTCCGGTAATTTCGCCGAATGCCGCGAGCCATTCGTTTTTGATAAGCTCATGGCCTGCCGCAGAGGGATGAACGCCGTCAAGCGTCCAATAATCGGACGGTGCGTTTTTCTGCGCTTCATCGAAAATAAGCTGCAGAGGCAGGAAATAAATTCCGTGCTTTTGAGCCACTCTTTTTGCCGCGGCGGCGACAAGGTCAACCCCGCGCCTGAATTTATTCCATCTGTCAGGGTCCTGCTCGGTAGGCAGAGTCTGAAATCCCTCAACCACATAAGGCTGAATTATCATAAGCTTTGTTTTGGGAAGGCGCTCTTTGATTTCGGAAATCATTTGGTCATAAAGCTTTTCGTAGCTTTCGGCAGGGGTGCCGTTTTGCCAGTCGATTTCATGCCAAACATCATTTACTCCGACAAGAATGCTCATAAAATCGGGATTTACATGAATTATGTCCTTTTGCATTCTCGAATAAATATCCGCAAGCTTGTGACCGCTTATTCCACGGTTCAACATTTCATATTTAAAGGGATATTTACAGTTTAAATATCCCTCAATCATCGTCGCATAACCGCAGCCGTCGTTGTTGTCATCGTTGTAATTACGGTTGGCGTCGGTTATAGAATCGCCCATAAATAAAATTTTATATGCCATTATTTTCACCCTTTAATAATACTTTGTCCATTCTCCGCCCGCAGAGGCGGTGCCTGTGGCGCCGTTTTCCCAATCGTCGTCCGCACCGCCGTCATCCGAAATTCTATCGCTTGATTTTAAATTCAAAAGCTCTATTTCGGGCTTTAAATATTTATTTTTCATTTGTTTCTCCTTTTGTCATAGGCATTTCGGTCATCCGAAGCGTCGAACAGCCGTAAGGCTTAAATTTTTTCTTTACTGTCTTTGAAAGCGGCTTATTATTAATCGGCTTTTCGGAGCAGACGAAATTATAGCCCTCCTTATAGTCCCATGCAATTTCCGCCATGTCGGCTGAAATTGTTATGCAAGGATCCGTCTTTGAAAACGGGATTTCTCCCAAATCCTTTTCAATAAACTCGGTTTTTAAATCGGCAAAGCCGTAATTCCACTTGGATTTCGGATAAATCTCATAATCGCAGTAGGGGTATTTTCTCTCAACCCCGTCCTTAATGTACTCCCTTTTCTGCCAGTCCTCTTCGATTTCAAGCGAATAAATGAAGGGGCCTCGGCTAAGGGCTAACATATCGTTATGCTTAATAAATTCGGTTTCGAACATAAGCTTTACCAAAACGCAGTCGCCCGATTTCCACTCTTTATCTATAACCGCAAAGCCGTCCTCAAGCTCAAATCTCTCACTTATGTTAAAGCCCTTGGCGCATTGCGGAAGCCTTATTTTAAGCTTGAATTTAACGCTTTTTTCGGTTGTTATTTCATATTTAAGAAGATTTTTAAACGGATAATCGGTTTTTAGCTCAACCTCGGTTTTAACGCCTTTGAATTCGGTTATTACTCTCGACGGCGCAATCACGGCGGAAACGAGAGAATCATCGCTACTATAAAATGTGCTTAAGGCGAATTTCGGCCAGCCCTGATTGAAATTAGAGGTACAGCAGCCGAAATGAGGCTCTAAACCGAAAAGGTGCGCGTCGGGTCCGTTTGTGCGGAAGATTGATTTTTCGCCTAATTTTACACAGCCGACCTGATTTACCTGCTGGTCATACTGATGAGTCCACATATCCTCGCTTATAGTCGCGGGCAGGGCGTTATAGGCTAACTTTTCAAGCCTGTCACACCAGTAGCTGTCGCCGGTTATGCTAAAAAGCGTTTCATAAGAAAACATTGCCTCAACAACACTGCAAAGCTCCGCTCCCTGAATAGGACTGCTTCCCGAAAGGCATTCGTCGCCGTTAAAATGCCCGACAACCGTTCCGTGATACTTATCCAAGAATTCAAGCATTTTTTTAGGATACTCTTTATCTCCCAAATCGGAGATCTGCGACAGGAGCGCCTCAGATTTTATCGCCATTGCGACATTTACAATGTGCGTTTCATGATTCCATTCGTTTTTAGGATTTTTATAAAAGCCCGAAGAAAAAAGCGCCTTGTAATTCGTTCCCGCGGCATAAAGAGAGGTGCCGAGATTTAAAAGCCAGTCCTCATGCACTCTTTCATAAAGCCAAAAAACGGGAATAAGGCACTCATACCATCTTGCGCTCGCCCAGCCGTAAATTCCGAAATTCTTGACATGATTATCAACGCTTTTAAGTCCCTTATAAACTATTTCTTCTATTCTTTCGTCCTTTGAGCATTCATAATAAACGGTCAAAACCTTTAAAATGAGAATTGCGGGCCAGATATCAAAGGTGTTTCTTTGCTCGTCCTTGCAGATACAAAGCCAGCCGTCCTCCTTTTGAGAGGCTATTATACCGTCTATATATTTTTTCGCAACCGATATTTTCTCTTCGTCTTCAAGAAGATAGGCAAGCGGAATAAAGCCGTCAAGCCAGTAGGGAACTCTTTCCCAGCTGTCTATTGTTCCGCCGATATAAGAGCTGTCCCTTATATCAGGCCATATTTTATAAAGATTGCCCGAAAGACCTTCCGCCTGAATTTCAAGCTGTCTTTTAAGCCATCCGCAAGGCTTTATTTCATTTGTTGTGAATTTTCGGTATACCGCAGGATTGTACATAGATTTCCCCTTATTAGATTTTAGATGTCAGATATTAGATGTTAGACGAATGTGTGCCTATCGGCACGGATATAACCAAACCCTATCGTCAAGGGCTTCGCCTTGACACTTCCCCTTTCGTCTAAAGGGGAAGCTTTTGGCACCCTTCTTATTGACGAATGTCAATACAGAGGGGAGCTGTCAGCGATAGCTGACTGAGGGTTATTTAGCCTCCCTCGGCAGTGGGAGCCTAAATAACCAACGAAATCAATAGTATTTCGTCCAAGATTCCGTTACGGCGGAGCCCGACGGCGAATTCGACGAAGAGCCGGAGGAGCTATCGGACTTTGACGGCTCCTCTTTTGATGAGCTGTCTGACGAAAAGATATCGGAGGCGGTGTCGGTGTTTTTGCCGTCGTCTTTTTTAGGTGTATTTTTTGAAGACTGTGAGCTTGCCCCCGAGGTCTTTTCGTTTGCCGTAATAACTTTATTTGAAGCACTGCTTGTTTCGGAGCTTATAACACTCTGAGAAGAGCTTTTATCATCCGAAGCGGTGCTTTTTACGGCTTTCTTGCCGCAGCCTGCGAGGGCGGCGGCAGAGAAAACCAATAAAAACAATAGAATAAGCGATTTTTTCATAGCTTTTAAATGCCGGCGTCTTTGTCGGTATCTCCGAGAGAGAACGGGTCGGTCGAAAAATCGTCGTTGCCGTTGCTTATGTTTGAGCATATTCTATCGCGGGGCTCTTCTAAAATAACAGCCAAAACAGGTTTTTTATAGCTTTTCATTTTATTCTTCCCCTTTCCTTTTATGACTGACCTGCAAATACTTTAAGTATTGCTTTCTGAGCCTCAGTGTAGGTTACCGAGGTATCTTTAAGAGCGGCAGTGGCTACAGCCTGAATGCTTCTGACATTGCCGTCCGCATCAAAGTCGGAATAATAGTAAACGGATTTTCTGTCGGCATAAGTAACCTTCATATATCCTCTTGCGGCGAAAGACTTAGTGTAGTTAGCCTCTTTAAGGTTGATAAGAGCGGCGGTGTAAATTCCGTTCTCCTTATCCTGCCATTTGGTCTGAGGGATATCTACGCAAAGGTTCTTATCCTCGTTTCTTCCGCCCTGAGAAGCAGTCTTAAAGTTATCAAATGTGATATCCTTACCTGCTCTGTATTCCTCGGGAACGATAATTGTTCCGAGGCTTACGGTAACGCCCTCGGTATTCTTAAGAAAATTATAGAGGTCGGTGTTAACCTTAGATTCAAAGCGGATACCGCCGCCGTTTTTAACATCGGCAATTCTTACGGACGCGCCTGCGGAAAGAGCGGTAGGTGTCTTATTAACTTCGATATCAAGGTTTGTAAGAACATCGGCAGGCTCAGCGGAAGCGGCATGTGTAACGCCGGCTGTTGTTATTCTGCCCTTTGTGAACAGACGGCAGTAAACGGTACCGTCCTCATACTTACTTGCGTCATCGTTTGTAGTATAGAACCTGCCTGAAATAGTGATAAGATACCAGTTATAACCGTTAACGAGATTGGAATCTCCCTGATATTCCATGGTAACATTCATATTGCCGTTAGGAGTATATTTGTTATACCCTTTTCCAGTCATATATGTGTTAAGGTCGGTGCTTAAATCCTGATTGGTAACGGCATTTCCTACATTTTCTTTAGTACGATGCCATACCAAGTTGTTTTTATCCGATAACCGAGAGTCGTAATCAGCAGGAACACGGCCATCGGCGTTAGGTCTTGTTATATACTTCTCTGTTCCGTAAGCATACATGGAAGCCGGATAATAAGAGTTATCCTGCGGAATAAGCGTTGTAGAAGCCTTTGCGGACTCCTTAAGAACTGTAAAATTGTCTCCTGTATATATTTTGTCCTGTCTTGCAAAGAATCCAAAGGCGCTTATATTTGCAAGGTCGGCGGCTGAGTCTATTCCGTCATAAGAATAAACAAAGAAGTTTCCTGCCTTGTTATATCCGCTTACGGGAAGAGTAAAGCTTATCTTATTTATTCCGCCCTTAAGGGAAGGACTTTTAACATAGCTTACTACACCGTAATCAGATGTTGACTCCCATCCCCATTCATCATTGTTTGTATATCTCTTGCCGGTTTTTTCAAATACATAATTTGAAGGATCGGTGTATTTTCCTGTTTTAACCAAAGCGTCATAAGAAGTTCTTATGCCTTCAAGCACCGCTTTATTGCTTACGGCATCTTTATAAGTACCGAGCGCCGAAACGGCTTTTTCGGTCTTAGTAAGCTCAACCTCGAATGAGATATCGTTTACAATCTGCTTATTGCTAAGCTCTGCAATTGCTACAGCCGCATTTACAAGGTCGGTTGCGTCATAAGACTCTGCCTCGCCCATTATGCTTACTGCATTATTCATAGATTCGATTTTTGCAAGCTGAGCTTCCGTGAACATTCCGCCGAGGTTGAGATTATTTATAATGTTCTCAGTTTCATTATAAAGGTCTGTAACGGCGGTCTTATCGGTTATAACGGTTGAAAGGCTGTCAATGCTTGCAGGTGTAAGAAATTTATCGATATTATTCTTAACAAGATAATCGGAAATCTTTTTAGCTGTTAAGAGCTTTGCCTTATTTTCCGATGTAATATAATCGTTATCTCCGCAGGCGGCAACAAGGTCACTGTACTTGTTGATTGTATCGCTCATGGTTATATCGATATTTGTTACATCGAGAGTTTCGGCATACTCATTTGCTTCCGCACATTTTGCGATAAGAACCTCGGGATAAGAAACTCTTAAAGCTTTTACTTGTTTGTAATTATTTTTAGAGCCCGTGTAATCGCTTAATGTTAGCTTTACATTTGAAGCAACTGAAGTTTTTTCAGCGGATAAATCAGTTCGCGAAACAGTATTTTTATCAGAACCGCATGCAAACTCAAAATTAGGATAATATGTTGTGCCGTTATCTTTTGTTGCATAGGAAATCTTAGCTGTTAAATCGCGGGGCTGATATTTGCTGTCAACAAAATCTCCTACTACAAAGTTACTAAGCCCCAATGCACTATCATAAGTCCAGTTCGTCATTACTCTCAAACTGCTATATCCGGTTTCACCTAAATATGCTGTATTTCCGTCTTCCGAGACATAAACGCCGGCTTCCATTCTGATTAGAGGATATTTACCGTTTCCGCTCATTATATCATCAAAGACACCGTTAGCGTTTTTACCGGCCGAGAATTTTGCGGTAGCAGTATGATAGATAAAGGTCTCCTCGATTTCGGGGATTGCGGTGCCGTGCTGAACGGTTGAGAAAACGAAACTGTTTGTGCCCTGACCGGTGTAAAGATACTGTGCAAGAGCCGAATCATTATCGAAATCGAAATAGAAGCTGCCCTCTGTGAATATCTTTGCTCTTCTTGCGCATGCCTCAAGCTTATTTGTGATATCTGTATCATAAGTTCCAAGCGCTTCCTGCTCGTCAGCAGAAAGAAGCTTATAAGCCTTATTTGCATTATCATAGCTTTCGGCTGTTTCTGCAGTTACCTTTTCGACAACTGCGGCGGGTCCTGATACAGCACTCAGCGATTTTAAAACATCTGCATATTTTGTTTTAAAATCTTCAGATGTTGCGCTTGAGTGAATAATTACCATCGACGAAATCAACATCAATGATAAAAATGCTGCGGTTAAACCCTTGAAATTGATTTTTTTCATTTTTTACCTCTCCTTGTTTTAAAAATTTTATATATGAAAACATATCCGTAACGGCGAAGCGGTTTTCTTTATATGCTGCATGGCAGTTTCGAACTCTGCCATGCGGATTTTTTGCTCCGCCTGCAGGGATATGGAAAGCTTAAAAACTAAAGCTTTTAAACTTTTTTAAACAATGCCCTCTTTAAGACACTTTTCTACGAACTCGCAGAAGATTGAGTCCGACCATGTAAACCACGGTCTTGAAAATACCGAGGGGTCATTTGAATCAAAGCCCTCATGCATGTGACCCGTACCGCCGTCGCAGGAAACGAGGGTATCAAGGATATACTTCATTTCCTTTTTATCGGTAGATGTAAGGCCCTGCATGGAAAGAGCCATGTGCCAGATATGGCCTGCCTTTGTATGGGGAGAGCCTATTCCCTTAGCGAATTTGCCCTCATAATAAAATTTATTTTCTTTACTTAAAAGAAGCTTTCTTGTATTAAGATAAATTTCATCATCAGGCTTTAAATATCCGATATAGGGAGCGGAAATAAGGCTTGGGATATTTGCGTCGTCCATAAAGGTGAAATCTCCCATTCCGTTTACCTCGCAGGCATAAACCTTTCCGAAATCCTTATAATCTATAATTCCGAATTCATTTATTCCCTTTTCGATTTCGGATTTAAGCTTTAGGATATCGGTTGTAAGCTCGTTTTCACTGCCGAGCATTTCGGCGGCATAGCCTAAAATAACGGTTGCGAACATTTCGGACGGGATATAGTAGCCGTAGTTACAGCCGTCGTCCGAGGGGCGGAAGCCCGACCATGTCATACCCGTAGGCACGACAGGCTCTCCCATTCCGTTATTATGGATTGTATCGGTGAGCCAATCGGTATCTCTGAAAAACCTATAGGAACTGTTTTTAAAGTGGTCCTGCTCGGTTTTAAAGACATTCACGATTGATTTGATAACCGGAACAAACTCATTATCGACAATAGACCTGTCGCCTGTCTTTTTATAATACCTATAAAGAAGTCTTACGGGATAGCAAAGCGAATCGACCTCATATTTATGCTCCCAGACCCAAGGTCCGTTTTTGGGGCGGTCGGTCGTCATACCCTTGCCGTTAGGCTCTTCATTGAAGGCATTCGCATAGGGGTCGATAAGAATATATTTAAGCTGTCTTCTTATAACGCCCTTTATGATTTCGGCAACCTCTTTATCCTGAGCAAGCTCGACATAGTGATTCACCTGCGCGGATGAGTCTCTGAGCCACATTGCCGGAATATCGCCTGTTAAGACGAATATTGTGCCGTCCTCCTTAGGGATGAGCGCGGTCTCAATTGTGCTTGCATAACAGTTTTCATAAAGCTTTGCAAGCTTTTCGGAATACTTTTTAAGCTTAGCGCTGTTTTCCTCAATATGTTTTTTTATAGCAATCGGTAGTTCCATAATTTCCTCTGTTTTCCTGCCCCCCGAATAGCGGGGACAGGAAATTATTAAATTTACTTTAATTTATCTTCTAAAATCTTCATAAGCTCGTCTTTGGTAAGACCCTTTGAAACCGCCTCGTCAATTGCGCTTTCAAATGCCTGCTGAGCCTTTGCCTTAGCCTCTGCCTGAGCTTTAGCCTCATTTTCGGCATTATTGTTCTCAGCTTCGGGTGTAACGGGGTCTGCCTTATTTCCTGCCTCATTTGAGGAGTTACCCGAGGTGCCGAGAAGCGCAACCTTTGCGCGGATGGCTCCGCAGTCCTTAAGGTCTACAACATTATCCTGATTCATATCCGCGCGTTTTAACTGTTCATCGGAAAGACCGGTTATTTCAGCGAGATAAAGTCTGAGCAGTGTGCAGTCCTTTAAGGTTACCTTTCCGTCAAGGTCAACATCGCCTAAAACAAATTCATCGGCTCTGTCGTCAACGATAAGGGCGCGCATTGTAAAGACTGAGTTTTTACATTTAAGGGTATCGTCTAACCTATAATAAGGATTATCGACCTCATTAAATGTATTGTTTCTGAACAGTGCGCCGTCAAGTCCCGCGCCCTGATAAACGGTGGTATCGTTATAAATTCCGTATTCGGATTTTGTGAACGAGCATCCGTCAACCACGACATCGGATATTGCGCTCTGCGCCGTATTTTCAAGGCTTAAATATCTTCCGTTGAAATCGCAGTTTCTGAAAACTATTGCACGGACATATTTAAGCTGACCTGCGATTACTTTAAATTTGGTATATCCGGACTCGCCCTCTGTACCGTCGGAAACGATACCGAACGGGTCATAAACGGTTTTTTCGTTATTATACGAAGCGTACCAATCAACATCGCCCCAGCAAGCCCACAAGTACTGATTGTTTACTCTCTGATAGGAGTTCGAATCGAATACCACGCCTGCAACGCCGCCGTAGTAGCCTACAGTCGAGCCGTTATAATATGTATTTCCGGTGAAATACATATTTTCTCTGGCGTGTCTCATTATGGCTTTGCTGTTTCTGTTCGGCTCAACCTGAAACGCATTATCAAAGGTTATTTTATAAACGCCCTGAACAGTGGTGTTTTCAGCGTTTGTGACAATTCTTGTCTGTCCGTTACCCTGACCGTTTACAACATAAAGCTGAAGGCCAATAAGGTTAGCGGCTGTTCTGTTGCCCAAGGGCATAAGCCAAGTTTTGCCCGAGGTATCGGAGGTATCCTTATACATTCCGCTGAAATTCGAAACCGAGGGACTTAAGTCCGCAACGAAAAGCTCGCGGTTATTGGTCGTATTGTCATGAACGTAGTTAGAGTCATACAAAACGCCTTTTCCTGTTATCGCAAAGCAGGCGCCGCCGAAATCGAAATTACGGACTATAACATTATTGCCCTGACCCGGGGACCATCCTGAATCAAACTTCGAATCATAAATTTGATAATAAGAGGATTTATCCGAGCCGTAGGTAAGTCTTATACCTTGCGCGGACGCTCCGCTATTCGCATAATCCTTAAATTCGCAGTTTTTCATTTGGAAGTTTGTAAGCTTTGCGGAATCGTCGGTCCAGACGGTCCAGCCTCTGCCCTCAACAGCGTTTAAGACGAGGAGCTCGGAAAGATTATAGTACGAGCCCGAATGTCCACCCGAGGTGGTAGAGCCCGAAAGTCTCTGAGAATAGGTTCTTACATTCTCTATATAAACATTTTCGATATCATTTCCGAAATAGGAAATAATTCCGCCTGTTCTATGGGCATAAATGTCAATATTTTTAACAACGGAATTTGATTCCATTCCCAAAAGATATTTAGGAAGCTTACCGAATGTCCAATTAAACGAGGTCCAGAGGAAAACGGTATCGTTCATATTCTCGCCGACAACCGAAACATTTTCGGGGATTATAAGCGGCTGAGTAAAGCGGTAAATTCCCTTCGGGAAATAAAGCACGCCGCCGCCCTGACCGCCTAAGATATCAAGCAGGCTCTGAACATAAGGAGTAGCGTTTTGATCCTGACCGCTCTTGACATTATGACCTGTATAGACATTATCCGTAACATTGACGGTCTTCATCGAAAGGAGCTTATTATAAACGCTTTCGTCCACCGTTACATTATAAGGAACGGACCAGCCGAAGCCGCTGTAGAACCAAAGCTCATAATCGCCCTTCGGGGTATCGTCGGGAACGGAAAGTCTTACATTATAGTTAGAATAAACCGTTTCAACGGGCAGTTCTTTAACAACGCTTCCGCTCTTATTTACAAGGAGCGCCTTTAAATTGCTGTAATCCTTATTATTTTCTTCATTTGAAATCGGGAAAGCGAGGGTCTTTCCGACAACCTCGATATATCCGCCCTGAGATATACGCTTTCCGTCGTCCCCGACGGTATAGTCGATATGGGGAGCATTAAGAATAAGGGTCTTTTCGACGGGGTTGGTATTTTCGTCCATTCCCTTAAGCCTTACGGCATAAAGCCCTTTAGGCATATCGTTATTATCCTTATCCTTTTTAGGAATTACGAATTTAACAGAATCCTCAGTTCTTTGAATAATATCTACGGCAATTGCCTTTGAGTCATCGAAAACAATATTTGAGGGGTCTGCAGAATAAGTACCCTTTACAACGCCCGACTCATTGAATGCCTGATAATCGAAATACTTTTTATCAGCCGAGGACACGCTATAGGGCTCGATTTCAACATCTGTTACGATATTTCCCAAATTCTCGCCGTTTATAAGGACCGCATCGCCCGCGTCCTGATAGGTAGAGCCGGAGAAATAGATATTTATATCGTCCGAGGTCTCGTCGATATCCCAATCGCCTTTAACGTATGTTATTTTAAGGTTATCGTACCAGCAGTTAAATCTGCTGTCGCACCCTGCCAAAACAAACTGACCTCTGATATCGCAAACGCCGAATTCGGTTTCGATTATCGTTGTTTCGCCCTGAGTAACGGTCATAGAAACCGACTTATCATTATAAACATAGTTTACATGAACGGGCTCAGAGGGGTTAATAACCTCTTTTAAGGAATTCTGAGGTCCGTAAGGAACAACGCTTCCGCCGTTTGAATATGTAGAACGGTATCTTCTGAATTCATTAGCGCCTGCATCCTCGGGGAAGTTTGCTAAATAAGAATAGAGGTAATTTTCCTTATCGAAATAATAAGCATAGCCTATGGGGGCGTTAGCATAGAAAGGAATCGGTGTGTCGGCCTCGACATAGAAATCGAAATCGACTATCTGCATTTTCGCCTTTTCGGGAAGAAGCTCATCCTTAATTCTGAGCGCCTGTTCCTTTAAGGAGATTGCGGAGCTTTTAAAGGCGTTATCCGAAGTGACCGTTCCCTTATCTCCGAGCCAAGTGCCGACATCGCGGACATCTATATATCTTGAAAGCGCCGATTCATCATCGAAGCTGTCCTCATAGACGAAGGTTTTATTCTTATCCCAATAATCTGCGGCAGGCATTTCGGACTTATGAGTATATTTTTCATTGCCCGAAATTTTATCAAGCTGAGCCTTAAGTTCATCAAGATAAGCCTTTTTATTAGGAATGGTTTTCTTTGCGTCCTCAGAGAGGGCATTAAAATCGGAAAGTGCCGAATTTAAAGCCTGTGCATCATCATTTGAAAGGGTGGACGCGCGGAGATTAAAGATGTTTGCGTGCTTCTTTAAGAAAATATCCGCATCGGAAGAGGCTTCGTTTCCTGTAAAGCTTATTCTTAAATCGTCAACATAAACCTCATTGTTCTGAGTGGTGAAGCCAATTCTTGTAAGAGCGCCGTCAATAAGATTTGCGGAACGGTTAAACGGCTGCATATAGCCGTCCTCCGAAACGAGAGTTATTTCGACAGTACCCTTAGAATACTTAGCCTGAACATTTACCCATGTATTATAGGGAAGCTTTTCGGTCTTTTCCGCATTTACGGCTTTAAAAGCGTTCTGACTGTATCCATACCCATCATTCGGTCTGGTCCAGCCCCACTGAGAGGTCGGCATTCCTACAGAAACCGCCGTCAGCTCGCCTTTGACGGATTTTATCGCAATTCCGCGCCAGTTATTTTCGTCAACATAATCGTAAACAAAGGTGGGATAGCGGTAATTGTCATTTGAGCTGTCGCAGGTGATATACATCTTAGCGTTTACCGTATAAAGCGACTTTTTCGGCATAAAGTTTGTCGAAAGAAGGATTACGCCGTTATTCCCTGCTTTATTTGCGGCAGATGTACTTTTATTCTGCAGCTTTGCCACGGTATCGCTGCCGTTTATGCTATCCTTTTTAGGATTTGAAGCGGCCTCGATTTTTGTCGATTTGGTATCAATATTATCGTTTCCGAAAAGCATTGAAACATCTTTGTTTTCAAAATCCGAAAATGCGTCGGCCGCAGTTGTTTCGGAGGAGCCGAACGGATCGTCCGAGGTATCGTCCTTATCGTTATCATTTGCGGCATAGAGCCTGAAAACAGGAACGGACAACATAACAAGCGCTAAAAGAAGCGAAAGCTTAGCTTTAACTGATTTTGACATTTTCATTTATCCGTTCCTCCTTACTTATTTTTCTTTGAGCCGGCAGTGTTTTTGCCGTTTATGCCGTTGAAGTAATAAGAATATTTCTTATTTTCGGTCCAATCCTTGACTGTATCGGGAATAGGATCGTCCCAGCCTCCGCCGACATAGTTATCATAGTCGCCGTTTATCGTATCGGGTGTGATTTCAACTATGATGTTATCAATATAAGCGTCGGTCTCAACCGTTTTAACGCCTACCTTACCGAAGCCGATTATCTCTTCCCAACCGCCGGTATCGAAGGTGAGGTCGCTTTTCTGGGCAAGTCCGTTATCGGTATACTTAATAACCTCTTTGCCGTCAAAAGAAACGGTGATAATATTATCAAAAACTGAGATTGCGAGATTATGCCAAGTGCCGTCTCCTAAAATATTATCTATATTGACAGCCTCACCGAGTCTGGTTCCTAAGTTCGAGGCGCTTGTTATCGAGCTGTTTACATGCTTATAAAGCGAAACCGTCATTTGGTCCTTATTATCAATAAACTCATTCTGAACCGTTGCGGCGTAGTCCGAATAGCCGTACCACTCAACAATTCGGCTTCTTGCGCTTAATGCTACGACATTATTAGCATTCTTAGCCTTCGGATCGCACTTTTCGGTATACTGGAAGTCCATGCTTACCTTATAGTCCGACCAAGCCTCATCGCCTATAAAATCAATCGAATCCTGAAGCAACTGCTTATACAAAAATCTGTTTCCGTTTTCCACTTTTCTTTCGGCATATTTAGGAGCATGTTCGGTTATTCTCGTGCCGTCGTCATAATTGAGGGTTCTCTGTCCGCTCGTCCATTTGTATGTTTTATCGGTAAGGGTCCAAGCGTCCTTACTAATAGCGGGCTTTTTATCATTCGAAAATGTTTCATAAAGCACGATATTTTCATTTGAAGAGAGGTCTAAATCGTCGTCTACCTTTTCTGTCGGCTTAGAGGTGCTTGAAGTGTCCGAAGAATCGTCATTATCGGGGTCATAAGTGCCCTCGCCCGAGAATTTAAGGTCGGTGAAATTTGATTTAACGAATGTACTCTCGGAAACCGAATGAATTCCGAAGCCTGCATAAAGCGGGCCTGTATAATCAAGAGAAGCATAGCCTGCGAGCTTCCAAGTTAAATCATTATTGCCCTTATATCTGCATTCAACGGTGTTTTTCTGCACAGTTACCCTAAGCTGAAGAGGATAAGAAACGCTTTTAGCGGAAGTAAACTTCCAGCCGCCGGCAGTTTTTGTGCGGTAAACTATCATAAGTCCCTCTTGCCTTACATGCAAGAACACGCCTGCCGCGTCATTTGAAAGAGAGCTTCTTATCATAATTCCCGAGGAAGTGTTTTCATGAACGGCTGAGCCTGCGATTTCAGGCTCGAAGCTGTTCATTGTCGCCTCAACGGTTAAAGAATCGCTGTCCTTAGGGGCGACATTGAATTCCTTATAAGCAAATGTTACATCATCGGTAGTTCCCCAGTAGCAATAAGCATTTGAACGGATATCATAGCTATTGCCTGACTGTTTTATATCGCCTTGAGGGGTATAAGAAACAGCGCCGTTTTCAGATTCGACATTTCCATCGATATTTATGAGCTTAAGCTCGGGATTTGTCTCATCTATTTTTTCGGCTTTAACCTTTAAGATATTAGGAACAAGCACCGCGGCGGCAATTAAGACCGCTGACAATGAAAGTGTGAGAATTTGTTTATGAAGTTTTGAAAATTTCAGTTTCATTATGCTTCCTCCTTTTTGATTTTGCGCTTTTTGGCGCGGCAGTAAAATCCGTAGCAGCAGCCCAAGTTAATACAAAGCAAGCCTATAGCTCCGAGCATTACCCAGACCGTTTTGCTCATTTCGCGGTTAATGAATTTAACCGTATATTTCCCCGCGTTTTTAATGTATTTTATTACCTGCTCTATAGGGCTTTCGGTATCGCCGTCCGAATTATCGGTATCGGGCTCTTCCGCATCGTCCTCCGAGGTTTCCTCATCGGGAAGAGAGGAAACCGCGTCCATTAAAGAGGCTAACAGCTCGCCCTCAGCCGTAAGGTGGGCTTTAACGCTGTCGTCAAGCATTTCATAAGCATAATTTGCTATATTTATATCCACCTCGTCGTCCTTAGTGACGGTTTCGGGGGTAAGACCTAAAACATAGGAGAAATTATCCTTAAATGCGTCCGCCGCCTTGATTTCAGCCGCCTGCTCGGGATTTTCAATAAGCTTTAAGGCTTCTATTCTTTTTATCAGCGACTCTAAAAGAGTTCTGTAATCCTTAAGCATTTCTACGGCATATTTATTTATCTCATAATCGCCTAAGGTGTTATAAGCGTTTCTGACGCCCGTTTCATCGCTCGTCTGAACGGTATCGACGGTTAAATCAAAGGTCCATTTAAAGGGCTGGGAAAGATATTCCTTTACAGCCTCCTCAGCCGCGAGGCGCTGTTTCTTTTCAAGCTCTTCCTTTTCTATCTGCTCCTGCTCTTCCTTAACCTGATTTCTAAGGTAAGAAAGAACGCTTTTCATGGTATTCTTTTCTTTAGACAGCTTTACCTGCGCCTGAACCGAAAGCTTTTCCGCCGCCGCAATAGCTTCTTCTAATGCTACGACATCCTTAAACTTGCCATCGGCTGTTTTTTCGGTCGTAACATTTGATTTTGTGCGCGAAAGCGCATAGGCATAATCGGTTTTAAACTTTTCAACCTCTTGGTCAACAGAATTATTATTGCTGTTTTCGCTTAATCTGTTATATTCCTTGATTGCCGCCGCAAGCTTATCGTAATTCGTGACAAGCAGTCTTTTTTCACCGCTCAGCTTGCAGTAGGCATTATAGGCGTTTGTAATTCTTTCATTGCAGGCCGGGGTTAAAACAACGGGGTCGTCAATCCCGTTAATAAGGTTTATAACATTGGTTACATCCTTAAGCGAGGCGGAGCCTGCCGTAAGCGAGCCTGAGCTAAAGGAAGAAACGGGGATTTCCTTAATATTGCCGTTTTCGAAAACATAAAGGGTTTCTATACTCGGCGTTATAACCGTATCGGAAAAGCCCTTTTTAGCCTGAAACGAGAATTTTAAGATATTTCCGTTTTTTAAAGTAACGGTGCTTAAGGAATCCCAAAGGAACTTAAGCTTTCCGTCCTTGGCGTTGACGGTATAGCCGTCCATATTCTTGACATTTATTTTCTCACTTGAACCCGAAAAGGCTATCTTCGAGCTGTCAAACGCAAGATTCATAACTATTCCGCTTATCTTAAGGTCGGAGGTGCCGGTATAATCGACCTTTACCTCAAAGGTATCGTTTGCCTTGATACCGGTCACATTTTCGACCTTAAAGGATGCGGCTGAATCCGCAGAGCTTACAAAACAGCTTATCGGGAGAATGAGAAGCAAAGCCAAAGTGAAAATAACAGCTTTTTTGAAAATATTTGCTTTCACAATTTTCTCCTTTCCGCAACTGTCACTGCGGCTTATAAGCCTTCATCTGCTTTTGAATTTCGCTCTTGACATCTTCAAGCTTTGCGTCCTTCATTTTCTTCATCATCTGATCGTAAGAAGTATTCCATTTACTGCCGTTAAGTCCCGAAAGAAGCTGATCGTTATATTCCTTGGTTACGCTCGAAATATTCGAAACATCGGTAAGCATTGAGGAGAAATCTGCTCTGAAGCGGTAATAAGGAGTTTTATGAAGAGTAGGTCTTACATTCTTTTCGAAATCAAGCGCCCATTCAGACTGACCGTCCAAAACGGCCGGCGTATGATAAAGCAGATAAGTGTTTGTAACGGTCCAGAAGCATTTGCCGTATTTACAGTTGGAGCTGGGCTGAACTGTATAGTCGACGCCCTGCGCGCAGGTGCCGTTTAATGTATAGTGATAAGTGTTATATTTCTTTGCATAGTCGCTGTTTTTCTCAAAGCCGTAGCAAAGAAGGTTTGCAAGGTCATTTCCGGGAGTTCCTACGGGAGAACGCAGAAGGTCTAAAAGCTGTATAGCCTCTTTAGGGTATTTTGCGGTAACGGGAATTACCTGATATGTAGCCTCGCTGCCTAAGGTTGAGGTCCCGTTGAACTGCTGTTCGGTGGTATCGAGCAAAAGTCCGTAGGTTCCTATTTCACCGTTATTCTTTATATAGGAAACTCCGCGTGCCTCGCCTGTTTCGGGGTTATCCGTGCCGTACCACATACCCGAAGCGTTTGCGGAAATTACAGCTGATCTTGTTCCGCCGCCGTTAGATGTAAGAACATCCTCGGGAATATAGCCTGCGTTATACCATTTTCCTGCATATTCAAGGAAAAGCTTATAAGCGTCGGTCTCGGCAAAGTTTACAAGCTGAGCGTTATCGTCAAATGCGTCATAGCAAAGGTTTGCGCCGTTAAAGCTCTGCGCGCCGACGAAATCATAGCCGCGGGTTGCTACNNNGCTAAAACCTTACCCATTGTGATAACATCAATTCCGTTTCCTATGGTATCGGTATCGTAAGCGTTTGCCGCCCAGACCTTTTCGAGGAATTTTGTTATCTCGTCATAAACCGCACGGGTGGTCTTAGCAGAAGCGTGAGCCGCGTTAAGAAGCGCGTCAACATCCATATATTGATAAAGCTCGGCAGGGATATCCAGACGGGCGGACTGAGTGAATATCGGCTGCTGAATAGGAATCATATAAAGCTTATCCTTATATGTGCCGCTGTAATAATCCTCGGCATAATCCTTCATTTCCTGATAGATATTCGGAGTATCCTTTTCGTTAATAAGGTCGTCAAGCTCGGTATAAGCGCCCTTTGTGATTTCGCTTTCAACATCATACTCATAGCCTGACCATGCGATATCAACCTGATCGCCCGCGTTCATCCAGAGCGACCAGTTTGAAGTGGACTGGTCGATAAACTCAACCTGAACCCCCGGCATAAGCTCATTTAGCTTTTTATTGAATTCCTCATGAACTATGTCGTCGTCCTTACAGCCCAAGGCTCCCGAAAAGCCCCATTTAAGGACAACCTTGCTGTTTTTGCCTTTACAGCCGGTAAACAGAAGAGCCGTCATACAAACCGAAAGGGCAACCGCCAAAAATCTTTTAAAATTAACTTTCATATTCGCACCTCATTTTTTTATTCTTTAACCGAGCCTACCGCAATACCCTTTGCAAAGTATTTCTGCATATAGGGGAAAAGAAGCAGAATCGGAATAGTTGCTATGATACACATTGCGTATTTCATTGTTTCAAGCGGAATTGCAGATGTATCTCTTACACCCGATTCCTTAAGCGCTTTAACAAGGACATCCGCGTTATTTAAAATTTTCTGCATTAAATACTGAACTGTCCAGTATTCCTTTTTTGTTATATAAATGAGAGAGGTCTGCCAGTTGTTCCAGCCTCCGACAACGCCTGTAAAGAAATTCATTCCTATAATCGGCTTTGACATCGGAAGAACAATGCTCCAAAGGGTTTTAAACTGGTTTGCGCCGTCAATTTCCGCGGCTTCGATAAGCGATTTCGGAACACCCTTAAAGAAGGTTTTATAAACAATAACGCCCCAAGCGCCTACCTGCGGCAGCAGATAAATAAGCGGATTATCCTTAAGGCCGTACATCTGAGTGTAGACCATATATGTAGGCATCAGACCGCCGCTAACAAACATAGTTCCCAAAAGGATAACATTGACGGGTTTTTTCAGCATAAAATCGTCACGCGTGAGCGGATAGGCAAATGCGCAGTTGACAACGATGTTTATAACGGTGCCGAGCACTGCGGTAATAATCGTAAATATAACCGCTCTGCCCATAACCCCGATATTTTCAAAAAGCATTTTATATGCGGCTGTCGACCATACCTTCGGGAAAAACGAAAAGCCGTAGGTCGAGAATTCCGCCTCGCCGGTGAATGAAATTATAAGAATCATCAGAACCGGAACTAAGAAAATAAGGGTCATTAAAATAAAGATAATATGTAAAACTATAGGATAAACCTTTCCGTCCTTCATTAAAATTCCCCTTTCTTAATAAACTGAATTCTCGGGATTTACCTTTTTGATAATCGTATTCGTGACTATCAAAAGGACAAGTCCGACTGCCGACTGGAAAATTCCGACGGCGCTTGTTACACCGACGGTATACTTACCTGCAAGTCCGTGGTAGAGATAGACCGCCAAGGTTTCGGTTGTGCTGTAAAGCGCACCCGAATCCAAGGTCATCTGATAGAAGATATCCATTCCGCCCGACAGAACCTGACCCATTCGAAGAATCAAAACCATGCTTGCCATAGGCATAAGCTCGGGCAGAGATACATAAATCATCTGCTTGAACTTTCCCGCTCCGTCAAGCGCGGCGGCTTCATAAAGCGAGGTGTCAATAGACAGGAGGGCGGCATAGTAATAAAGGCTCGCCATTCCGACATCCTTCCAGATTGCAAAGAAGGTCAGTATATAAGGCCAGTATTTCGCCGCTTCTCTTGAAGAATAGAGATTTATTACATCTACGCCCATTCCCTTAAGCGCCAAAGTAAGAACGCCGTTCGTAGGGCTTAAGATTACATATCCGACATAAGCGACAACAACCCATGACAGGAAGTTCGGAATAAGCATTGCAGTCTGATAAAGCTTATTTGCGCGCTTTGATTTGACATCGTAAAGCAAAATCGCAACTATCATACCGAGCGCGAGATTTATAAGAAGCATCCAAGCGATATTGTAGCCTACGGTATTTCTTATAACTCTTACCATATCGCCCGAATCGAAGAAGTTTTTAAAGTTTTTAAACCCTACCCAAGGGCTGCCGAAAATTCCGTCGCGGTAGTTATACTCCTTAAAGGCAAGCACCATACCGAAAACGGGGATATAATGAAACAGAATCATTGAGGCAAGCCCCGGAAGAATAAACAACAGATAGGCTAAATTATTTTTATATTTAAGCCTGTTGCTTTTTGTCTTAAGCCTTGACATTTATTTTTCTTCCTTTCTATTCTGTTTTAACGGCGTCTGTAATATCCGTGTTATTTTTCTTCGGCTTTTCGCCCTTTAAAAGCAGGCTCCATTTTACAATTACAAAAACTGTAGCCGCAATGAGAAGAACTATTATGACCGAAAGTACAACATATAAAACCTTTTCGGCGGTGCTTATCTTTGCACCCTTATTTTCGATAACGGTGGAAATCTCATCCTTGCCGCCCGATTTATCCGTATCTTCGGTTACGGTATTGTCAGCGTCGGTATCGGTATCTGTCTTATCGCCGTCCGAGACCTTGCTGTCAGCTCCGGTCTGCCCTTTATTATCCGTCGCATTTGCAGCAAGCGGAGCATAGCTGTCGGGATTTGTTATCGGGTGAACATCCTTAAGCTGAGGATAACCTCCTGCGGCAACGGTGAATCCCGAAATATTTGCGAATGCCGCGCTTATTTCCGCTTGAGAGCCTGCGGCAAAGCCTATCTCTAAACCGCCTACAGCGTCTGTTATCCAGTTGTTTTTGGTAACGGTTTTATTTGTCTGCGCTTTATTTCTGCCCTCGATAACCGATAAGGTATAGCAGTTTTCGCAGACCTCGGTGTTTTTAGGAATTCCCGAGCCGTAAACATCGGTTGCATAGAAACAGCCCGAAGAGCTTGTAAGAACCTTTCCTGCCGACCAACAGTTTTTGATTGTTGAGCCGTTTTTGCTCATCGGTCCGCTGAAGGCTCCGGCGCTTGTATAGCTTCCTGAAAATGTTCCGTTATAAAAACAGTTTGAAATTGTAACCTTTCCTGTATAAGCGTCCCAATAGGTTTCGTTGCCTCCGCAAAAGCCGCCGGAATTCCAGATACCCGTTGAGGTTACATTCGCATAGGAATAGCTGTTTTTAAGTGAGCTTGTTTTTCCTTTTTCGGCAGAAAGAGTTCCTACGAGTCCGCCGACATTGTTTGAGGAAGATTTAACCGTACCCGAGCTTCCGCATCCGGTAATCTTTGTATTAAGCGCGGTTCCGACAAGAATTCCGGTCGACTGCTCCAAGGACTGACCGGGGTTTGTAGACCAGTCCGAATTCATCGAAGAGTTACCCTCAACGGTGCTTGTAACATTGGCGTTTAAAATAACGATATTTTTAAGGGTTGCATTCTTCGTTTGTCCGAAGAAGCCTGCTTCCCAGCCCATCGACTTATCCTTTTTATAACCGCTGTATTTTTCGGCAAGCGTTGCGCCTGCGGGGTGATGGTTTACCGTGAGGTTTTTAATTATGTATTTAGGAGTTCCGTCAGACGCGGTGTCGCAGGTGAATGTGCCCGTAAAAGGAGCGCTGAATTTACCTATCGGAGTAAAGCTTGCTATTTGCGACATATCGATATTATTCGCAAGCTTATAGGTTGCCGAAAGATTGTTTCTCATTTCGTCAAGCTGAGCGGCGGTGGTTACAAGGTAAGGATTTTTAGCCGTACCCTTTCCGCTTCCGCTGAAGCCTGCGGCGCTTACCGAAATTCCGATAAGGTTTACCGACGCAAGCGCCAAGCACAAGGTCAACGCGAAGCTGAGCCATTTTACCATTGATTTTCTTTTCATTTTTTAATGCCCCTTCCAAAAATTGCAAAAATATTCCATTTTAAAAATCGGCGGTTACAAACATTTCTTGTCGGATTTTACAAAAATCAATCAACTATTTTCAAATAAAATCCAACAGATTTTATATCCATTTTTATTATATGTTGTTTTTATACAATTCTCAATAGCAAAAAGCGACTGAAAATATTGCAAAAAGAGATATTTTCCCTAAGAGTTGAAATATAAATCAATATATGGTATTCTATATTTATCTCATATACAAGGAGACAAATTATGGAAAATGCCGAATTCCTTGATTTAAGCGTATTGCCGAAATACGAATTTTCCTGCTTTCGCAGATTTATCAAGGGCGAAAAGCACATAGAGCGAATTTCAACCGAAAATGTTCTTATACTTATGCTTGAGGGAACGCTGATTTTCGGGGAAAACGGAACGGAAATCTCGCTTAGTCCAAACGAATACTATATTCAGAAGTCCGGCGGACACCAGACAGGACCAAAGCCGAGTCTTTTGCCATACTATTATTTCGTTCATTTCACCGCGCCTGTAACCGATAATGAAAAGGGGCTTCCTATAAGAGGTACATTTTCAAAAGAGACTCTTCTGCCCCTTATTTTTGACCTTAATCAGGTAGAAACCAATCCGAACAGTAATTTTTTTCAAAAAAGCCTTTCATTTATGAAGCTGCTTAATTCCTTGGGCTCAAAAAATGTCTCGTCCGATCCGCTGATAGAAAAAATGTGCCGTCTTATGCAGAACGGCACATCAAAAAAATACCATATAAACGATCTTGCCGAGGAATTAGGATATTCCAAGGATTATCTTATAAAGAAATTCAAAAGCTCTATGAATATTACACCCCACCAGTATATGATAAACCTGAGGGTAAACAAAGCAAAATCCCTGCTTATGACATCTGAAATGCCTCTTACAAAAATAATATTCGAATGCGGATTTGACGACCCCTCGACCTTCCACCGCAATTTTTTAAAGGAAACGGGAGTAACGCCGTATCAGTTCAGACTGCAGAACAAAAAGGCGAGGCTGGAGATATAGCTTATTTGTACTAAGAATTGTTTTTTCTCAGAATTTAAAAAATGCAGTTGCCGAGAAATTCTCGGTAACTGCATCAGATGGTATGCAAAAAACATGGATTTGACCGTTTAGAAAGATATTACAGGGCAGAAGAATTCCAAAATTCGATGTAACAATAATCAAGAACTATCTTTCTAAAAAGCAGAAAAAACAGCTTGAAAGAGCAGCATCCAGATAAGACAAATTCAATAAAACTTAAAAATCAGTTTTTTATCGAAAGTCTTTAGAAAAAACATTTTTTCAATTGTTTTACTATATCTAAATAATCTCTAAGTTTTCTATCCCATATTTAAGAATAATATTTATCAATTCATTTCTTGAATAATTACTTTCTTTTGCAATTATATCTAAATCATTAAGAATGTCATCACGGATTCTAACCGATATTATTTTGTTGCCGTCTTCTCCACGTTTTTTTATTTTTAAAACTTTATCATTCATTCAATGTCACCTCGTAATACATTTTATTGTTGACAACAAAGATTTAATATGCTACAATTTGATATGTATTAGTAATACAATATGATATTTTGAGGTGTAAAAAAATGAAAAAAATCATCAGTGCTCTTTTATGTTTTGTGACTCTTTTTATCTTAACGGCTAATTTGACAGCATGCAATTCATCAATTCAAAAAGATTGGTCTGCAATTATTCTTGGAGACCTTCTTCCAGTTCCGGAAAAAGGTAAGCTGAACATTGGTTCAAATTTGAACAATGTATTTTCAGGCAGTATAAAAAAGGTGGATTTAGAATTCTGTAAAGATTATAAAAATGCTTGCATTAAAAAAGGTTATTCAGTTGAGGTTGATGAGGACGGAGACCGATTTAAGGCTTTTAACAAAGAAGCTTACGAACTGTCATTATCATTTTATAATGGCAAAGAGCTTAATATTTTTTTAAAGGCTCCGGATGAACTTAGCGAAATTGAATGGCCGACTAACGGAATAGGCTCAAACCTTCCTGCAACAACTTCGAAGTTTGCAAAAATAACTTCAGATTCAAGCAAGAGCTTTAGAATTACAGTCGGAAATACTTCACTTGATGATATGAATTCTTATATTGCTTTATGCAAAGAAAAAGGATTTACTATTGACTACTTTAAAAACGAAACTTCATACAGTGCTAAAAATGCAGATGGATTCAAAGTAAATATAACTTATTTAGGTTGCAATCGCATTGATGTTTTAATAGAATCAGGAAAAAATACTGTAAACAACGATTCCAAATCAGAGATTAAAAGCGATGATAAAATAAGTGAGGAATTTAAAAAAGCAATGGACAGTTATGAAACCTTTTTTAACGAATATGTTGAAATTATGAATAAATATAAAAAATCAGATGGGACCGATCTATCAATTTTAAAAGACTATACTGAATACTTAGCAAAATATTCCGAAGTAAGTAAAGATTTTAAAGACTGGGAAAGCAAGAATTTAAACTCCGCCGAGTTAAAATATTATTTAGAAGTTCAATCACGCGTTTCAAAAAAACTTCTTGAAATAGCATCATAAAAGAATAATTTTCCTTTTCAAGTAAATAATACAAAAGTACAGATTTTGCGCTATTTTGCACCTGAAAGGGAGATTATATATGAAAGCAACCGGAATTGTAAGACGGATAGACGACCTCGGACGGGTCGTCATACCAAAGGAAATCCGCAGAACTATGAGACTTCGCGAGGGCGACCCCTTAGAAATTTATACAAACATGAGCGGAGAGGTAATTTTTAAAAAATATTCGCCTATGGGCGAGCTTTCCGACGGAGCCGAAGAGCTTGCAAGGACCTTGTTTGACGAAATCAAAATTCCGCTTATAATCTGCGACAGGGACCATGCGGTTGCAGTTGCCGGAATTTCGAAGCTGCTTACTGAAAACAAAAGAATTACGCCTGAGCTTGAAAGCATAATGGAGCAGAGAAAGCTGTATAAGCCCGACGGCGAAACAAAGGCGCTTGAATTTTTGAACGACAACATTATGCTTGTTTCACCTGTAATTTCAGCAGGTGATATAACCGGAGCAATCGTTCTTTTATCGGGCAAAGGCGAAAAAGAACTGACCTTAGCCGATGAAAGGCTGGTAGCGGTAGCTTCCCAGTTTTTGGGCAGTAAGACATGACGCTGGATATCAGAAGATAGATGTTAGATACCAGAACAATACCCCACAGTTTCCTTACGGTGACGGGGCAGATTGTCAAGCAAGTG
>DBKZ01000089.1:9081-10521 GCA_002297415.1 Ruminococcaceae bacterium UBA737 | reverse complement strand
GACTTTTTCGACACTCTCAAACCTGCGTTAAAAACGCAGGTTTTTTAACAATTGTGTTTTTTGAAAGGAAAGTTAAATGAACGGTAAAATTTGTTTTTCTTCTGCGGATATTCTTATTCCGAAAAAAAATCTCAGAAAATGGTCGGTTATCGCGTGTGACCAGTATACATCTGAGCCTGAATACTGGGAAAAGGTAAAAAAAGAAGCAGGGGAGGGTCCGTCTGCTTTAAAGTGTATTCTTCCCGAGGTTTATCTTGCGGATAATCCCGAAAAAAGAATTGAAAATGCCGATAAGGAAATGGATTCGTATCTTGAAAGCGGAGTTTTCGAAGAGTATAAGGATAGTCTTGTTTTTGTAAAAAGAAAGCAGAGCGACGGAAGAATTCGCAAAGGAATTGTCGGTAAAATCGACCTTACCTGCTATGATTTTTCAAAACAGAATAATGCCGAGGTCCGCGCGACGGAGGAAACTGTTCTTTCAAGAATTCCGCCAAGGGTTAAAATAAGGGAAAACGCTCCTCTTGAAATGCCGCATGTAATGCTTTTGTTTGATGATCCCGAGGATAAAATTTTCGGTAAGCTTGAAAAGAGTTCGGCTGAGCTTAAAAAGCTTTATGATTTTGATTTAATGCTCGGCGGCGGAAGTATCAGCGGTTATTCGGTCGATAAGGCGAATAAGGAATTTATTTTCTGCGCGCTTGAAGAAATAAAGAGCAAGCATAACGGGCTTTTGTTCTGTGTAGGGGACGGCAACCATTCTTTGGCTACAGCAAAGCGCTGTTATGAAATAAATCCGAATGAGCTTAACAGATACGCGCTCGTCGAAATAGTCAATATCCATGATACCGCGCTTGATTTCGAGCCGATTTACAGGGTGCTTTTCAATGTCAGCCCCGAAAAATTCATAGAAGAATTTTCATCCTTCTGCGAAAGCTCGGGCGGAAATGAGAATAGAGAATATACCTTTGTTTTCGGCGGTAAAAAAATAACAAAAAGCTTAAAAATAAAGCAAAAGCTTGCCGTTGCCGCACTGACTGAGTTTATAGACGGATATTTATCGGAGCATACCGATGCCGAGGTCGATTATATTCACGGAATTTCTTCGGTAGAAAAGCTTTCGGGCGGAGAAAACACGCTCGGCATTTTGTTTGACGGAATGAAAAAAAGCGAGCTTTTTGACGCCGTTTTAAGCGACGGCTCGCTCCCGAGAAAAACATTTTCAATGGGACATGCCGATGATAAGCGCTTTTATCTTGAGACAAGAAAAATTAAATAAACCATTAAAAAACCGAGGTAAGCACTTGCCTCGGTTCAGACTGTAGACAAATTATAAATCAGGTTGTGTCGCGGCGTTTACGCCGCATTTTGTTTTTTCGGCGACATGCGCGGCGGAAAAACACTTTATAAGCGAAAAACCGCTTGATTTAGCGGTTTTTCAAG
>DBKZ01000089.1:0-9004 GCA_002297415.1 Ruminococcaceae bacterium UBA737 | reverse complement strand
AACGGCATTCCCGTCCAAGAGAGTGTCGACTTTGTTGACACTCTCAACCCGAGGTAAGCACTTACCTCGATTTTTTTAATCTAAAATAAGCTTTCCTTTGCATGAATAAGGTCGACAATCAGGGAATGGTAAGGAGTTTCAATTCCGTATTTTTTGCCTAAGCGGACGACCGCTCCGTTTATAAAGTCAATTTCGGTTTTGCGCTTGTTTTCCATATCCTGACACATTGAGGCTTTTCCGGTTCCTAAAACCTTTGCGGTGGTTATTACCTCGCTGTAAACCTGCTCCGCGTCGAATTTTTCTCCGTCCGCCTCGGCAACCCTTGCCGCCTCTTCGATAAGCTTTTTTGCCGCATTTGAAGCGTTTTGTGAATCCGAAATAATGCTTATGTTCGCGTCAAGCAGAGAGGTTACGGAGTTTATAGTCATATTTATAAAAAGCTTTTGCCAAAGGAGCCTTTTAACATCATCGCATGCTTCGGCTTCAATATCGCAGGCGTTAAAGATATCTGTAATTTTTTGTGCCGCCTCTTTGTTTCCGGCAGGCGAGCCTAAATGCGTTATCCCTGAGCCCGAATGATAAATTTCGCCTGCGTTTAAGCTTACGCAGTTGTGCTTTGTGGTGCCTAAAAGGATTTGATTTTTATCGGCAAATTCTTCCATTATCTCAAAATTTCCGAGTCCGTTCTGCAAGGATAAAAGAATAGTGTGCTCCTTTATAAGTCCTGCGTTTGTTTTTAAAGCCGCCCTTGTTGCGGTATCCTTGACAAATACTATTAAAAGCTCGGGCGCCTCTTCAAGCTCTCCGCTGAAGGCAGCCTTAACCCTGTAGGTTTTCTTTTCCTTGCTGTCAGCCGAGGTCATGGTTATTCCCTTTTCGTTAATCGCTTTAACTGCGGTTTCGCTGACATCAAGCAGTGTTACATCATTATTTTTGCTTAAAAGGCTTGCGTAAAGACAGCCCATTGCTCCAGCTCCGATAATACCTATTTTCATAATCATTCCGCTTTCTTTTAAAAAATTAAAAGGATGTCCTTAGAAATCTTCTAAAGACATCCTTGCCTTAAAGCTTATTTATTATACAATCGCTTTTTCGATTTGTCAAGCTATTTTGCATAATCTACGGCTCTGTTTTCCCTGATAAGATTTATCTTTATCTGACCGGGGTATTCAAGCTCGTTTTCGATTTTTTCGGCAATCTGATGAGCGATTATCACCATCTGGTCGTCGCTGATGACCTCGGGCTTAACAATAATTCTTATCTCTCTTCCTGCCTGAATTGCATAGGAGTCCTCTACTCCGCTGAAGGAATTGGCGATTTCCTCAAGCTTTTCAAGTCTCTTGATGTAATTTTCAATGTTTTCTCTTCTCGCTCCCGGTCGTGCCGCAGAAATCGCGTCAGCCGCCTGAACAATGCAGGCTATAACGGTCTTTGCTTCAACATCGCCGTGGTGAGCGTGAATGGCATGGATAACAGCTTCGCTTTCGCGGTATTTCTTTGCCGCCTCAACGCCGAGCTGAATGTGCGAGCCCTCCTGCTCATGATCGATAGCCTTTCCGATATCATGTAAAAGTCCCGCGCGCTTTGCAAGAGTAATATCCGCTCCGAGCTCTGCCGCGATAAGCCCCGAAAGGTGGCAGACTTCAAGAGAGTGGTTTAAAACATTCTGTCCGTAGCTTGTGCGGAAATGCAGACGGCCTAAAAGCTTTATAAGCTCAGGGTGAAGATTCTGAACGCCCGATTCAATCATCGCACGCTCGCCCTCCTGCTTGATAATAGCGTCAACCTCTGCGGTAGCCTTTGCAACGGTTTCCTCAATTCTTGCAGGATGAATTCTTCCGTCAATAACGAGCTTTTCAAGCGTTCTTCTTGCGATTTCTCTTCTTATCGGCTCAAAGCTTGAAACGGTTATCGCTTCGGGTGTATCGTCAATAATTAAATCAACGCCCGTTGCGTTTTCAATAGCTCTTATGTTTCTGCCCTCTCGGCCGATGATTCTTCCCTTCATTTCATCATTGGGAAGCGGAACTACCGAAACGGTCATTTCCGAAGAATGGTCGGCGGCACAGCGCTGAATTGCTCTGCCGATGATTTCCTTTGCGATTTCGTCAGCCTCGTCCTTTGTGCGCTGCTCGTAATCCATTATCTTGACGGCCTTTTCGTGAGTAAGCTCTCCGTCAAGCGCGTTTAAAAGCTCAGCTTTCGCCTGATCCTTAGAAAAGCCCGATATTTTTTCGAGCATGTCAAGCTGACTGCGCTTTATTTGCTCGCATTCCGCCATTCTTTCGTCAATTTCCTTGGAACGGGCGGCAAGCTTTTCTTCCTTGACCTCGATGTTGTCAGTCTTTCTGTCAAGGGTTTCTTCCTTTTGCTGGAGCCTGTGCTCCTGACGCTGAATTTCACTTCTGCGCTCGCGAAGCTCTTTTTCAGTGTCCTGTCTTAACTGGTGAATTTCTTCCTTTGCTTCAAGAAGAGTTTCTTTTTTCTTGGTTTCTGCAACACGCATTGCGTCGTTTAAAATGCGCTTTGCCTCGTCTTCAGCTGAACCGATAGCCTTTTCGGCGGATTTGCGGCGGTGAATTGAGCCTAAAATAAACCCTATTACCGCAAGAACCAGACCGACAGCTACCGGAATTACAATCCGAATAACTACTGAGTCCATTAAATATTAACCTCCAATATAAAAAACGGATATTTACCGGCTTTTTAGAACTATCTGACCGGACGGTGACCGTATTTCCCACCGGATAAAAATTTTAACAGTGTGATATAAAGCTCGCCATAGCTTTTAACACATAGTAGAATTTACCAATCTAATTTTATCATTTTATAGGCTTACTGTCAAGTATCATACAAAATAAAAGCATGTGTCCCACGCAGGAAGGCTTTTAAAGTGTCTCATAAAAATTTTATATTTTCCGTTTATATTTAAAACCTTTTCGGGCAGGGTGAAAAGATCCTCGCTTCGGTGGTAGCAGGAAATTGCCATTTTCGGCTTGTTTTCGGTTATAACCTCTTTGGCACCGTCAAGCATTTTAAGCTCCGCGCCCTCAATGTCTGCTTTGATAAAGGTTGCATTTTTACAAATGCTGTCAACATTGACCGATTTTATTTCATAGCTTCCCTTTCCCGCGCTTGAGCCGCGCGATGAGGTCATGTCAAAGCTCACCGCTTTGCGGCTGTCAAGTACGCAGGCGTTTATCAAGGTTGTTTTTTCTAAAGCCTTGGCATAATTTTCGAGCTTTTTGAAATTCTTAATATCCGGCTCCACAGCGGTTATTGAAGAATAGCTCTTAACCCGTCTTAAAAAATCGCTTACGGTGTCTCCGCGGTAAGCGCCTAAATCCAAGTAATTTTCACTTTCGGAAAGCTTAAAAAAGCTTTCGTAAGGCTCGTCCTGATTTACCTCGCAGTCAAAAAGATAATCTATGTCTCCCGTGATTTTATAAAGAACGGTGTTTTTAAATGTCTTTTTAGAAATTTCATCCGCAAGCATACCGTAAACCCATTCTAACCGCTCTCGGTTTTTTAAAGCAAATTCCATATCAAACAAATTTTTCCCGTAAACAGGCACATCGGGCGCATAAAGCTCATGCTTTGATTTTATTTTTTTAATATTAGCTATAACCTCGTCCCTTGCCGAGCCGAAGCATAATAAAACCGTAAAATCCTTGTATTTATCCTCAAAATATTTCAGATTTTCAATGTGAAAGCCGCGAAAGACCTTGTCCCTTACAAATCCGTCGCTTGCAAAAATTCCGTCTGCTTTAATGCCTTTTATTTCTAGCACATTGAGTATTTTATCGGCACCGTTTCCCATGCCGTAAAGAATTATCGGCTTGTCCGAGACTTTCAGCCTTGACCATAAATCTTTTATCATATTTTTCTCCCGTATTATAAATATGTTTCATTTTACCATAATTTTTGATATTTTGATAGACAAAATATTTTAAATCTGTTATTATATAATAGATGTTAAATTTTTAAAGGAGCTTTATCTTATGAAAAAGGTTTTATCTTTTGATTTCGGCGCTTCAAGCGGAAGAGCAATGCTTGCAAGCTTTGAAAACGGTAAGATTGAAATGACGGAAATCCACCGCTTTTCAAATGACCCCGTTACGGTTAACGGCAGAATGTACTGGGATGTTTTAAGACTTTTCTTTGAAATAAAAACAGGTATTACAAAGGCTGTAAACGCCGGCGGATTTGACGCTATCGGTATCGACACTTGGGGAGTTGATTTCGGTCTTATAAATAAAAAAGGCGAGCTTATCGGAAATCCCTTCCATTACAGGGATCAGAGAACAAAGGGAATTCCCGAAAGGATTTTCGACGAAATAATCTCAAAAGAGGACCTTTATCACCGCGCTGGAATGCAGTTTATGCATTTTAATACAATTTATCAGCTTATGTATCTTAAATATAATGAACCCGAGCTTTTGGCTCAGGCGGATAAATTTTTAATGATGCCTGATCTTTTCGCGTATTTCTTAACAGGCGAAATGAAAGAGGAGGCAAGCATTGCTTCCACCTCAAATCTTTTGAATCCTAATACGAAGGATTGGGATTTTGAGCTTATCGAAAAATTGGGGCTTGATAAAAACCTTTTTGCTCCGATAGTTAAATCGGGCAGTGTTTACGGTTACTTAAGCGACGATATCTGCACCGAACTTGGCTGTAAAAAGGTTCACGTAGTTGCGGTCTGCTCTCATGATACCGCCTCCGCCGTTGCCGCAACGCCTTCTTCAACCGATGATTTCGTTTATATCAGCTGCGGAACATGGAGCCTTTTCGGAATTGAAAGCAAAATTCCTTTCCTTTCTGATGAGGCTTATAAGGCTGACTTTACAAACGAGGGCGGATTTGACGGAACAATAAGATTTCTTAAAAACATTATGGGGCTCTGGCTTATTCAGGAGTCGCGCAGACAGTGGAGAAGAGAGGGAACAGAGGTCGGATTTGATACGCTTGAAAAGGAAGCCCTTGCAAGCGAGCCCTTTAAATGCTTTATAAATGTTGACGACCCGATGTTTGAAACCGCGGGAAATCTTCCGAAAAGAGTTTTGGAATTCTGCGAAAAAACAGGTCAGTATGTTCCGAAAAACCGCGGCGAGATCATGCGCTGTATTTATCAGAGCCTTGCTATGAAATATAAGCATACATATAATATGCTTTCGGATTTTACCAAGAGAGATTATAAATCAATCAATATTCTCGGCGGAGGAATTAAGGATACGCTTCTTTGTCGCCTTACTGCCGACGCAACGGGAGCAACCGTTCTTGCAGGACCTACCGAGGCGACCGTTATGGGCAATATTGCCGTCGCATTTTATGCTCTCGGCGAGATTTCGGACTTTAAGGAGATAAGAAAAACCGTTGCAAATTCCACCGACCTTAAAGAGTATATACCCGAAAATACCGAAGAGTGGAATAAGGCTTACGAGGACTATAAAAAAATCCTTTGAAAAAATTAAAAGTTTTTATTGACAATATCATTTCATAATGATATAATAATCAAGCGCGATATTTAAAGCGCTTGAAAATGCGAGTGTGCTGGAATAGGCAGACAGGCACGTTTGAGGGGCGTGTGTCTTTGACGTATGGGTTCAAGTCCCATCACTCGCACCATATCGAGTATTCATTAGGGATTTGACTTTATGAATACTCGATTTTTTATTCTGATACGGTTTTATATACGGAGCAGGTTTTCGCCTGCTCCTTTTTGTTATGCCGTTTTCGGCTCGGTTAAATACTTGGTCGCGACACCTTTTCTGGTATCTGTGATGTAAAGCGGCATGGATGCATGAAGATAGCGGAAAATATATCAAACCTTATTAAAAAATGTATGAAAAATAAACTGCCGGTAATAGCGCCTGTCGGATATTATGATTCTGAGGCGGATTTATCCGAAAAAGACTCATTTATGCTTTCGGATGAACTGCTTGTGTCGCCGATTACAAAAAAAGGTATTAAAGAAATATATCTTCCGCAGGGGGATTGGGTGTCTTGGAACGGAGAAAACTATGTCGGCGGCAACAAAATAAAAATTAAGGTAACAATAGAAGATTTGCCGTTTTTTAAAAAAATAAAATAAGACAGCTGTTTCGGAATGAAATCGCAAAATAGAATATATTTCGGTATTTGTTTTGATGTGAAATCATTATACCGTATTTGGAAGCTAACTTCTCTTTTTATTGGGTCACATCATTTTAACACAGCAAATCTTAAAGATATAAAAATTACTCTTGACATTGGTATAAAGATTATAGTATAATAGCTTTTGTGAAAGTATAAACCCCTGCAATTCTGCGGAGGGAGGGAATGTTAATGAGTCAGGTAAAATTAAAAGAAAATGAATCTCTTGATAATGCTCTGCGTCGCTTTAAGCGCCAGACCGCTAAGGACGGTGTAATTCAGGAAGTCCGCAAGAGAGAGCATTATGAGAAGCCCTCTGTAAAGCGCAAGAAAAAATCAGAAGCTGCTCGCAAGAGAAAGTTTCGCTAATTAAAAAGAAAAAGGCGGTTGGTTTTCAACCGCCTTTTGTTTTAGGAGTATTAAATGCTGTTAAAGCCGGATATAAAACTAAAAAGAGTCACCGATATAACGCCCCAGCTCCTTGAAAGCTACGGAATAAAGGCTCTTTTGCTCGATGTTGACAACACTCTTTCAACCCACCACGGCATGGTTCTGACCGACGGGTTGGAGGCTTGGCTTGATAATATGAAAAAAAGCGGAATAAAGCTTTCGCTTCTTTCAAATTCGAAAGAAAAAAGAGTTAAGCCGTTTGCGGAAAAAATCGGGCTTGATTATATTAGTCTTGCCTTAAAGCCGCTTTGCTTCGGATTTTTCCGCGGCGTGAAGCTTTTAAATGCGAAAAAAAGGGAAACGGCGATTGTGGGCGACCAAATTTTCACCGATGTTTTAGGCGGAAATTCTTCGGGTCTTAAAACAATTCTTTTAACGCCCATTAAGCCTGAATCGTCCGCAAGATTTCGCTTTAAAAGAAAGCTTGAAAAAATTGTATATAAGGTATATAAAATAAAGGATCTTTATTAAGAGGTGATATTTATGTCTGCTAAGTTCGGTCCTGCCGGAAATTCCGAAAGCTTTTCGAAAATGGGCTATAAGCATAGCCTTCAAATTCCCGAATATGTTGTAAAAATGGGACTTGATACCTATGAATATCAGTGCGGAAGAGGAGTAAATATAGGCCTTGAAAAGGCTAAGGAATTGGGGCAAACGGCGAAAAATTCGGGTATAACTCTTTCTCTTCATGCGCCCTATTATATTTCAATGTCCTCTTTGGAGGAAGAAAAGAGAAATAATTCGGTAAACTATATTTTAAAAAGCGCCGAGGCGGTAAACGCAATGGGCGGAAACCGAATTGTCGTTCATACAGGCTCCTGCGGAAAAATAAGCAGGGGTGAGGCCTTAGACCTTGCAATGGATACAATGAAAAAGGCTGTTTCGGCTCTTGATAACGCAGGACTTTCTAACATACATATATGCCCCGAAACCATGGGAAAGGTAAATCAGCTCGGAAATTTAGAAGAGGTTATGGCTCTTTGCTCGCTTGACGAGCGCCTTATTCCCTGCATAGATTTCGGGCATCTCAATGCAAGGGATCAGGGATATTTTAAAGCCCTTTCCGATTATGAAACCGTATTTTTAACCATAAAAAATAAGCTTGGTGAGGAAAGGCTCAAAAGCTTTCATTCCCATTTTTCTAAAATCGAGTATACCGCAGGCGGTGAAAAACGTCACCTTACATTTGAAGATACTGTTTTCGGTCCCGATTTTGAGCCTGTTATGGAGCTTACAGTCAAATACGGCTGTTCTCCGACATTTATTTGCGAATCCGCAGGCACTCAGGCTGAGGACGCTAAAACAATGAAGGATTATTATAATAAAATAATAGGCGATAAGGGATAAATTATAATAATAAAGAATACCCCTCAGTCGCGCATAAAGCGCGACAGCTCCCCTCTGTATGCTGACGCATAAGAAGGGCGCCAAAAGCTTCCCCTTTAGACGAAAGGGGAAGTGGCTCAACCTGAAAGGCTGAGCCGATAGGGTTTGGTTATATCAGCGGCGAAGGCGCACATTTAGAGGCTCCATCTGACGAGGGAGCTGTCGGCGGTGCCGCCTGAGGGAGAGAAAAACAAAAGTTTTAATGTATTTAAAGCCTTTCTCTCCTTCCGTCACGGCTTTCGCCGTGCCACCTTCATCGTCAGAGGAAGGCAAAATTTCCCTTTCTATTCCGCCTCAAATACCTCTCTTATCAGCCTAACTCCTAACTTAAATCCTGCTGTAAAGGCTCTTACTTCTTCTTCACAGGAAACCTCGGACTCTGCCTTTTCAAATGCTTCAAATAAAGCTTTTTGTTTCTGTGTAAGCTCAGCTTTTAATTTATCTTCAAGAAAAATTGCTTTATCAATCGTTTCACCGTCGGTTATTTTGCGCTCAAACGGTGCAATATTTCCGTAATATAAATTTTCAAGTATAGTCATAATTATCTCCTTTTTCGAGTTGAACTTTTAATTATTATACATCATATATAGTGTAAAGTCAATACATAATTTATGATGTATGATATAATTGTTCAAAGCAACAAACAGGAGTATAAAAAGCTATGAAGAAATATTATGAGATAATTAAAGAATTAAGAGAAGACAGGGAGCCTAAGCCGAGTCAAAAAGAAATTGCAAAGCTTTTAGGCACTACGCAACAGTATTACAGCGAATATGAAAACGGCAAGCGCCCGCTGCCGATTGAGCATTTAAAAACATTATGTATCTTTTATAATGTATCCGCGGATTATATTTTGGGGTTATCGGAAAAAATGCCATTTCCAAAGCATTGAAAAAAAGCTTTATACTTAAAGAAATTTATATTTAATTTTTGTGCCGTAAGGCACACATCTGTCTAATATCTAGCGTCTAGCATCTAGAACAATACCCCTCAGTCTCGTTACACTCGACAGGGGCAGATTGTCAAGCAAGTG
>DBKZ01000088.1 GCA_002297415.1 Ruminococcaceae bacterium UBA737 | reverse complement strand
GACCCTCTGCTTGTAAGGCAGATGCTCTCCCAGCTGAGCTATGCTCCCACATCTACGCTGATTTGCTGAATAAACTCATCGGCGACGAACATTATCTTACCATAAACAAGAAGTTTTGTCAAGCGTTTTTTTATATTTTTTTGCAATTTATTATATTTTATTATTTTTTGATTGAATTTATGATTTTTTCGAGTTCTTCGGGCGAAAAAGAATAGGTTTTATTGCAGAATTGGCACTGAGTTTCAATATCTTTTTTATCCTCTGCAAATTCGGAAAGCTGGGCTTTTCCGAGGCTTTTGAGCGCTCTTTTAAATCTTTCCCTTGAACAGCCGCATTTATAAACGGGATTGCTTGTATCAAGAATTTCGACTTCGAATCCGTCAAGCGCTATTTTTACTATTTCTTCAATTGAAATACCGCTGTTTAAAAGCTCGCTTATCGGCTTCATTTTTCTTATATTTTCTTCAAGCTTGGATATTATTTTTTCGTCCCCGTTTGCGGCAGGGAGGAGCTGAATTATATAGCCGCCGCTTTTTTTGACGGTCAAGTCGGGATTAACAAGTACCCCTAAGGCGCAGACCGTAGGAACCTGCTCGCTTAAAGCATAGTATGCTGCGATATCCTCGGCGATTTCTCCGCTTGTGATGGGTACAAAGCCGTTGTACGGCTCTTTAAGCCCAAGATCCTTTATAACATAAACCGTTCCGTCTTTTCCGACGGCGCCCGAAACATCAAGCTTGCCGTTTTCCTTAAGCGGAATTTCCACTCTCGGATTTACGGCATACCCTTTAACATTTCCTAAAGAATCGGAAACCGCCACAATCGCACCCGATGGCCCGCCGCCGTCGATTTTCAAAGTAAGACTGTCGCTTTCGTTTTTAAGCATATTTCCCATAAGTGAGGCGGCAGTGAGCGTGCGCCCCAAAGCCGCTGTGATGACAGCGGAGGTTTTATGAATTTTTTCCGCCTCGGCTGTTATATCGGTGCTGTCAATTGCGGCCGCGGTTATAAGTCCGTCAGATGTAATACAGCGGATAAGCTTTCCCATAATATCATTCCGTTCAGATTTTTTTAGTAATATATACCGCTCTCTCGCAGTCGGAGGAGGGTGGCTTAAATGTGAATTCGCCGAAAATCTCCACAACTTTTAAATTTGCATCACTTAAAGCCTTTTCGATTTCGCTTTCTGTGTATGCGCGCTCGGTTATAAAATCAAAGCTTCTTGAATACAATCCGTTTTCTTCTTCTTTGAATATATCAAGGTAAATATTAACGGTTCTTTCATCGTCCGACAGCTCGTTTTGCCAGACACACACGGCTTTTTCCTCTTCCTTGACAATTGTGCTGTTTCCGAGCACTTCTCGGTGCTTAAACAGCGTGTTGACATCAAAGATAAAAAGCCTGTCCTTTTCAAGAAACATTGAAACTTTTTTTAAGGCGGTGCAGAAATCGCCGTAATCCGTAATGTGATTTAAGCTGTCAAGACAGCATATCGCGCCGTCAACAGTGCCGTATAATTCAAGCTCCTGCGCCTTTTGGCAGATATATAAAATATCCTTGCAAGCTTCGCTTGCGGCGATACTCAGCATTTCAGGCGAGGGATCCGCACCTATAACGCTTACTCCGTCTTTTGCAAACCGCCTTGAAAAGCAGCCTGTTCCGCAGGCAAGGTCCAAAAGGAGTGTAGGCATGCGGTCAAACCTTTCAAAAAGCTCCTTTAAATAAGCGTATCTTTTATCGTATTGCGCGTCGGCATTTAAAATTTCGTAAACCTCAGACAGTTCTTCGTACATTTTATTCCTTTACCGTTTCCCCGAAAAAATCATTGTACCAAACAAGGAATGTGAAAACAGTCCATATTTTTCTGCTTAAGTCGGCTTTTCCGCTTTTGTGGGTATCAAGCATTTTTATAAGCTTGTCGGTATTGAAAAATTTCTCGGCGGCACTAGAACTAAACGCCTCTTTTACTCTGTTATAATACTTTTCTTCTTTAAGCCATACTCTGATAGGAACTGGGAAGCCTAGCTTGTCCTTATCGGCGGGNNNNGGTGCGCTTAGGCAGAGATTTTTCCGCCGCCTTTCTGAGGGCGAGTTTTGTGGTCTTTGTATTGACCCTGCAGTCGAGCGGAATTGTCTCGGCAAGCTCCAATACCTTTTTATCAAGGAACGGAACGCGCAACTCCAAGGAATTTGCCATGCTTGTTTTATCGGCTTTAAGAAGAATATCGCCCATAAGCCACATATTTATGTCGAGATACTGCATTTTGGTAATATCGTCTTTATCCTTAACCTCGCTGTAAAACTTGTCACAGAGGATTTTCGGCTCGGGAGCGGATTTTGCTTTTTCGTTTTTAAGGATTTTATCGCGCTCTTTTTTGGTGAAAATATAAGCGTTTCCGATAAATCTTTCCTCTATGGTTTTTCCGCGTCTTATAAGATAATTTATACCGTGTACCTTGGGCAAATGCTCGCAAATTTTGCTTATCGCTCTTCTTATGCAAAAGGGAATTGAATCGTAAGCCGTAAGGGTTAAGGGCTCCTGATAAATGCGGTATCCGCCGAAAAGCTCGTCCGCTCCCTCGCCCGACATAACAACCTTTACATGCTCGCTTGCAAGCTTGCTTACAAAATAAAGCGCTATTGCGGCAGGGTCGGCAAGCGGCTCGTCCATATAATACTGAATATCCGAAAAAGAATCCCAGTATTCATCGGGAGTGATGACCTTAGAAATGTTTTCAACATTTATGGTCTTAGCAAAATCCTTTGCAAAATGAATTTCATTGTATCTGTCTCCGTCGGGGCTTTCAAAGCCTACCGTAAAGGTCTTGTCGACCTGAGCGGCCTGCGCTATATAGCTTGAATCAATTCCGCTTGAAAGAAACGAGCCTACCTCAACATCGGCGATTTTATGCGCCTTTACCGATTCTCTTACCGCCTTATCGGCTTTATCCGCGAAATATTCAAGAACACCGCTTTCGGGTGAAAATTCGGGTCTGAAATAGCGCTCGGAAGAAAATTTTCCGTCCTTATAAGTAAAACAGTGGGCAGGTGGAAGCTTGAAAACATTTTTGAAGAATGTCTCCTCGCTCGGAGAATACTGGAAAGAAAGATAGTTTCCTAAAGCCTCTTCGTTAAGCTCTTTCTTAAAATCGGGGTGGTCTAAAAATGATTTTATTTCCGAGCCGAAAATAAAGCTGTCGCCCATAAATGTGTAATAAAACGGCTTAATTCCGAAGATATCCCTTGCTCCGAAAACGGAATTGTCTTTTTTATTGAAAATAACAAACGCATACATTCCGCGAAGCTTTTTAACAAGCTCCTTGCCCCATTGCTCAAAGCCGTGCAGCAGAACCTCGCTGTCGGAATTGTTCGCAAAGGTGTGTCCGAATTCCAAAAGCTCTTTTCTTAAATCCTTATAATTATAAATCTCGCCGTTAAATACTAAAACGAGCGACTTGTCCTCATTGAACATGGGCTGGTCGCCGTCGGCAAGGTCGATTATCGAAAGACGGCGGAAGCCGAGGGCAATGCTTTCATCGACATATTTTCCGTCGGAATCGGGGCCGCGGTGAACTATTCTGTTCATCATAACATTGAGAACAGTCCCGTCGTCGTTTATTCTGTTTGTAAAGCCTACAAAACCGCACATATCAAAAATCTCCGTTCTGCCTGAGAAAGGCTTTGATTTTAAAATTCTTATAAAATATTATTATACACTAAAAATTAAGTTTTGTCTTTATTTTTTTTAAAAAAAGTGAGCTTATCATTCCGCATACCGCTCCGCAAAGCGCCCCCGAGACAATAAGCAGAGGCAGAAGATGAAGCACCGCCCTGCCTGAGGTTATAACTGCGACCGCCGCCTGCGCGCAGTTATGCAAAACTCCCGAAAGGGAAGAGACCGCAATCAAGCCGAATTTTTTCGATTTTAAAAGCAGTGCCGCCGCCGTCATGGAAACAATCGCGCCCGAAAGCGAAAAAACCAATGACATAACGCCCGAAAATAAAACAGAGCTTAAAATTATCCTTGCAAGGTTAACCGAAACCGCTCCTTTAAAATCGCCGCGGTACATTAAAATTATGCAGACTCCGTTTGCAAGACCGAGCTTTATGCCGAATGCCGTAAACCCGAAAGGCAAAATTGTTTCAAGGAAAGAAAGCGTCATTGAAAGGGCAGTGAGAAGCGAAAGCAGGCAAAGTCTTTTTGCGGTTATTCTATTTCTGCCGTTACCCTGTTCGGAAGACATATTATGCTTTCTCCTTTTTTGCCGATTGCCTTATGGTGAACGCAAATCTGATTTTTGCAGTCGGAATACTGCATTTTAACCTTTGAGTTTTCAATCAAAACGGTGTTTGATTTTAATTCAATCTTTTTGTTTTTGCTTAAGCTTCCCTCGTATACCACCTTATTGTTCTCGGTGATTTTAACTCTTTTTCCGTTTTCGTTTGAAAAGAAAAAAAGAAAGGAAGCTACCGCCGCCGCAAAAATCACGAAAAAAATGATTATATCTTTCTTTTTAAACATTTATTTCACCGATAAATATAATAACACATCTTTACAAAAAAAGAAAGATATTGTATAATTGAAGTTATGAAAAAATTTTCTTTCGGTATTTTAACGGCTTTGGTCCTCGTCTCTTTCTGCGCATGCTCTAAGGACGCGGAAAATAGTGAAACCAGATTTCTGCTTGACACGATGGTCACCCTGTCGGCGCAGTGCTCTGATAAGGTGCTTTCTTCAGCATTTGATGAATGCGAAAGATATGAAAAGCTGTTTAGCGCAACGGTTAAATCAAGCGATGTTTATAAGCTTAACAGCAGTACTGATAATGACGGGCTCGTTAAAATTTCAAAGGATACAAGAGAGATTCTTAAGCGGTCGGTTTATTATTCCGAAAAAACAGGCGGTAAATTCGATATAACGGTTTATCCCGTTTCCTCGCTTTGGAATTTTAAAAATGAAACCGTTCCCGAAAGGGACGAAATCGCTCAGGCTTTAAGACGGGTGGGCTATGACTCAATAGATATTGAGGACGGCGGTGCAAAGCTTAACGGCGCTATGGTCGATCTCGGCGGAATCGCAAAGGGATATATCACTGACAGACTGCTTGATTTTTTTAAAGCAAAAAGCGTTAAAAGCGGTATTATAAATTTAGGCGGAAATGTATTGGTTTTCGGGGATAAGGAATACAGAGTGGGAATAAAAAAGCCTTTTTCCGAAGAAAACGAATGTATAGCATTTCTTAATTTAAAAAACAAAAGCGCGGTGACCTCGGGAATATACGAGCGCTGTTTTTATAAGGACGGTAAGCTTTATCACCATATAATAGACCCCGAAACCGGCTATCCCGCCGAATCAGACCTTGTCTCGGCGACCGTTATATCTGACAGCTCTTTTGACGCGGACGCACTTTCCACCTGCTCGGTTCTTTTAGGCGGGATAAAGGCTAAGGAGCTTATAGAAAGCACAAAAAACACCGAGGCGGTTTTTATAGACAAAAGCGGAAATATATCCTACACCTCGGGGCTTAAAAAAGAAAAAAACGATTTTTACATAAAATAAAGGAGAAATATTATGGGACTTCTTCGTGCCATGTTCGGCAATTACAGCGAAAAGGAAATAAAAAGGATAAGACCTATTCTTGATAAGGTCTTATCTTATGAGGACGAATATAAGGCTCTCTCTGACAGCGAGCTTCGCGCAAAGACTGACGAATTCAAGGAAAGAATAAATAACGGCGAGACCCTTGATCAGCTTTTGCCCGAGGCGTTTGCGGTATGCAGAGAGGCGGCTGACAGAGTGCTTTCGATGCGCCATTTCCCCGTGCAGATTTTGGGCGGAATTATTCTTCATCAGGGAAGAATAAGCGAAATGAAAACCGGTGAGGGCAAAACCTTGGTTGCAACTCTTCCGGCTTATCTTAATGCGCTTTCGGGAAAAGGCGTGCATATTGTAACGGTAAACGATTATCTTGCCAAGCGTGACTCCGAATGGATGGGCAAGCTTTACAGGTTTTTAGGGCTGTCTGTAGGTCTTATTATTCACGGACTCGATCATGAGACAAAAAAAGCCGCTTATGACGCGGATATTACCTATTGCACCAATAATGAGCTCGGATTTGATTACCTAAGAGACAATATGGTTATCTATAAGGAGCAGAAGGTTCAGCGCGGACATAATTTTGCCATTGTCGACGAGGTTGACTCTATACTCATCGACGAGGCGAGAACTCCGCTTATAATTTCGGGACAGGGCGATAAATCGAGCGACCTTTATCAGAAAGCCAATGCTCTTGCACGCTCCATGAAAATGGTTAAGGTAAGAGAAATGGACGATAAGGAGACCGACGAGGAAGCGGAGTATGACGGTGATTATGTTGTAGACGAAAAGGCAAGAACGGCAACTCTTACTCCTCAGGGCGTTAAAAAGACCGAGGAATATTTCGGCATTTCAAATCTTAACGATACCGAAAATATCAAGATTGCGCACCATGTAAATCAGGCGATCCGCGCTTACGGAATAATGCAAAGAGATGTCGATTATGTCGTTAAGGACGGGGAAGTAATAATCGTTGACGAGTTCACGGGCCGTCTGATGTTCGGAAGAAGATACAATGAGGGTCTTCATCAGGCGATTGAAGCAAAAGAGGGCGTAAAAATCGCAAGCGAGTCGAAAACCCTTGCAACAATTACATTCCAGAATTTCTTCCGCCTTTATTCAAAGCTTTCGGGTATGACAGGTACCGCAATGACGGAGGAAGCCGAATTCAGAGAGATTTATAAGCTTGATGTTGTGGAAATCCCCACCAATAAGCCGCTTGCGAGAATTGATATGAACGATTCGGTTTATAAAACCGAAAAGGCAAAATTCAATGCTGTAATCGAAAATATAGTTGAGTGCCATGAAAAGGGTCAGCCGGTGCTGGTCGGCACTATAACAATCGAAAAATCCGAGCTTTTATCCTCAATGCTTAAAAAGCGTGGAATAAAGCATAATGTTTTAAACGCAAAGCACCACGAAAAGGAAGCTGAGATAATCGCGCAGGCAGGTATGTTCGGCGCTGTTACGATAGCCACCAACATGGCGGGACGCGGAACCGATATTATGCTCGGCGGTAATGCCGAATATTTAGCTAAAAATGCCTTAAGGCATGACGGAGTAAGCGAGGAGCTTATCGCCGAGGCGACAGGCTTTGCCGAAACCGACGATAAGGATATTATCGAGGCAAGAGCAAAATTCAAGGCTTATAATGATGATTTTAAGGCTAAAATCGCTCCCGAAGCCGAAAAGGTAAGAGAAGCCGGCGGACTTTTCATAGTAGGTACCGAAAGGCACGATTCGAGACGAATCGATAATCAGCTCAGAGGCCGTGCAGGCCGTCAGGGCGACCCGGGTTCTACTAAGTTTTATATCTCGCTCGAGGATGACCTTATGCGTCTTTACGGCGGCGAGCGAATTTCCTCTATGATGGAGACCCTAAAGGTCGAAGAGGATACTCCGCTTGAAAGCAAGCTTCTTTCGCGCACAATCGAAAGCGCTCAGCGCAAGAAAGAGGGCATGAACTTTGCCGCAAGAAAGCATGTCCTTGAATATGACGATGTAATGAACAAACAGCGCGAGCTTATTTATGAGCAGAGAAATAAGGTGCTTGACGGCGAAAACCTCAAAGACAGTATCCTTAAAATGATTGATGAAACGATAGATTCCTATGTTTCAATTTATTTAAGCGATCCTATCCGCGACAATTGGGATATCAAGGGACTTAAAGAATATTTCTCCGGCTGGGTAACTTCTAATGATGATTTCAATTTCCTTGAAAATGATTTTGAAAATATCACCGTTTCAGAGGTTGCCGATAAGATAAAAGAAAAGGCTCATGAAAAATACGATCTGCGCGAACAGCGCTTCGGCGAGGAGCTTACCCGTGAAATGGAGCGGGTTATCCTGCTTAGATGCGTTGATACCAACTGGATGGACCATATCGACAATATGGATCAGTTAAGACAGGGAATAGGTCTCCGTGCATACGGTCAGCATGACCCTGTTGTAGCTTACAGAAACGAAAGCTATGATATGTTCTCCGCAATGCGCGACGCGATAAGAGAGCAGACCGCTAAGCTTACATTAACCGTTGAAATCCGCCGCGACGAGGATGTCAAGCGTGAAAAGGTTGCGGAAGAAACCGAAACAGGCAAGCCTGCAACAGTTAAAGGTAAGGGCGTTGTAAGTAAAAACGCGCTTTGCCCCTGCGGAAGCGGTAAAAAATATAAGCGCTGCTGCGGAAAAGATCTCGATTAAAGAAATAAAAAATAAGGTATAAAACAGCTCCCGATTATATTTATAATCGGGAGCTGTTCTGATAATTTTTTTATTTTGTCAGATAATACTTGACGATTGTCTGCAAAAGCAGGTCTCTGTCAATCTTTCTTATAAGATTTCTGGCATTATTATGAGTGGTAATATAAGTCGGATCCTCGGAAAGAATATAACCTACTATCTGATTGATCGGGTTGTAGCCTTTTTCCTTTAAGGCACTGTAAACATCGGTCAAAATCCTGCGGATTTCCTGTTCTGTCTGATCGCCTAACGAAAAGGTCATAGTTTGCTCGTTCATAAATAACACCTCTCTATAAAAACTGTTTTATTATATTGTATACCTCTTTAAAGGATAATTCAAGTATTATTTTCTTAAAGCGGCGCCCGCGGCTTCAAGCTTTTTGATTATCTTTTCGGTAACGGTATCTATCTCGCTGTCGGAAAGAGTCGAATCGGCGGATCTCAGCCAAACGCTGAACGCAACACTCTTTTTGCCCTCGGGAATCTGAGCGCCCGAATAAACATCGAAAAGCTCAATTTTTTCAAGAAGCCTTCCCGAACCGCTTGTTATCGCCTTTTCAAGGTCGCCTACGGGGATATCCTTGTCGCACAGCATCGCAAAGTCACGCTCAACGGCAGGGAATTTCGGAAGAGGCTTATAAACGGTTTTTTTCTTGTTTATCGAATAAAGCACATCAAGCTTGATTTCGGCAACAAGAACTCTTTGCTCTATTCCGTAGCCTGCGGCAACATCGGGGTGTACCTCGCCGAAAACGGCAACCGGCATATTGTTAGCCATTACCTCTGCCTGACGGCCGGGGTGCAGATAAGGCTCATTTGAACGGATATATTCCGTATGCGCTCCGAAAAGCTTCATTATTTCTTCTATTATGCCCTTCATGGTAAAGAAATCCTCGTCCTTGCCGTAAATTCCTACGGACATGGTCTTAAGCTCTTTCGGCTGAGTCTTTATGGGTAATTCGTTTGCGATAAAGCGCTTGCTTATCTCGAAAAATCTTCCGTCGGTTATCTTGCGGTTAATGTTTGTCGAAAGAACGGTAAGCATACTTGTAGTAAGCTGGGTTCTGAGACAAGAATATTCGTCGCCTAACGGATTTAAAAGCTTTATAACCTTTCTTCTGTCATCGTCGGCGGATAATTTTAAAGTATCAAGTGCGTTTGAGGGAATGAAAGAATAGGTGGTTATTTCATAGGCACCGAGGGCGCAAAGAAGATTTTTAACCTTATCGTCCTTTATTCTTTCGGGAAGCTTTGTACCGCGGATAATTTCGCCTCTCATAGGAGTTGAAACGATATGGTCGTACCCGTATATCCTCATGACCTCTTCCGCAAGGTCGGCTCTGCCCTCGACGTCGTCTCTTATTGAAGGAACGCTGACTGTAAGCTTTCCGCTCTTCTCTTCGGTCTTAAGTCCCAAGGAATTAAGAATTGAAACGATTTTTTCAGTCTCGATTTCAACACCCAAAAGATCGGTAATAGCTTTTGCGGTTGTATTTATAATTCTGATTTCGGGGAGCTTTTCATGGCGGTCTATCTCACCGTCGATAATATCGCCTGCGTCAAGAGTGTAAATAAGATTGAGCGCGCGGTCCATTGCAAATTTCGTGTTCATTATATCGGTTCCGCGCTCGTATCTTCCGCTTGCCTCGGTTCTTATTCCGAGCTTTCTGCCTGTATGGCGGATATTGTCACGGCGGAATTTAGCCGATTCAAGGAAAAGGTCCTTTGTATCGTCCTCGATTTCGCTTTCCTTGCCGCCCATGATTCCCGCAAGGCATGAGGGCTTTTCTCCGTCCGCAATAACAAGCATATCCTCTGTAAGATTATAGTCCTTGCCGTCAAGCGTGGTAATCTTTTCGCCTGATTTTGCCGTGCGGACGATAATTTTCTTGTCCTCAAGGTCATTGTAGTTAAACGCATGCATCGGCTGACCGGTTTCAAGCATTACGAAATTCGTAATATCAACAATATTGTTGATAGGTCTCATGCCGGAAGCCGTGATTGCCTTTTGCATCCAATCGGGAGACGGCTTTATTCTCAGGTTTTTAACCACTCTTCCGATATATCTCGGGCAAAGGTCATAGTTTTTAACCTCAACATCTATATAATCGTTTATATCCGATTTTACAGTTTTATAATCCGTAGCAGGATTTTTAAACTCTGTTCCTAATACTACCGAGATTTCCTTTGCAACTCCTATAAAGCAGTTGCAGTCGGGACGGTTGGCGGTAATTTTAAAGTCGATAATATAATCGTCAAGCCCTAAAACCTCGTGCATATCGGTACCTGCCTTGACATCCGGCTTTAAAATAAGAATTCCGTAAACCGAGGCGCCCTCGTAGTCAGCTTCCGTCAGACAAAGCTCTTCGCCCGAGCAAAGCATTCCGTTTGACTCTACACCTCTAAGCTTTCCTGCCTTTATATGCGCGCCGTTCGGAAGATAGCTGTCGTCAAGCGCGGCAGGGACAATGTCGCCCTCCTTGATGTTCTGAGCGCCCGTAACTATCTGAACGGTTTTTCCGTTCCCGATATCCATCTGACAAATCTGTAAATGGTCGCTGTTTTCATGCGGAGTTATTTTATCAATTCTTGCCGCGACAACATTTTTAAGGTTTTCGCCCTGCTTTTCAATGCTTTCAACCTCAAAGCCCGCCATAACCATTCTGTCGCAAAGCTCTGAAACAGGAACATTTATATCAACATAATATTTAAGCGCGTTAAGTGAAATTTTCATAAATTCTTTACCCCCTTAAAACTGCTCAAGAAAACGCTTGTCGTTTTCGAATAAAAGTCTTATATCGCTGATTTTGTATCTTGTGGTGGTAATTCTGTCAAGACCTATTCCGAAAGCAAAGCCGGAATAAACCTCGGGGTCGATTCCGCAGCTTCTTAAAACATTCGGATGAACCATGCCTGCGCCTAAAATCTCTATCCAGCCGCTGCCCTTGCATACTCGGCAGCCCTTGCCGCCGCATTCCGAGCAGGTAACGTCGACCTCAACCGACGGCTCTGTAAACGGGAAAAATGACGGACGGAATTTAACCTTTGTTTCGGGTCCGTAAATTTCATGGGCAAACTGCTCTAAAACTCCCTTAAGGTCGCACATTGTAACGCCCTTGTCTACAACCAGTCCCTCTATCTGGTGGAAAACGGGGGAATGTGTAGCGTCAACCTCGTCCGCTCTGAAAACTCTTCCGGGGCAGATTATTCTGATAGGGGGCTTTCTTTGCTCCATTGTTCTTATCTGCGCCGCAGAGGTCTGAGTGCGCAGAAGAAGCTTTTCGCCGAGATAAAATGTATCCTGCATATCTCTTGCAGGGTGGTCAGCAGGAACATTGAGACATTCGAAATTATAATGGTCGGTCTCAACCTCGGGTCCGTCCAGCACATCAAAGCCCATCGAGCGGAATATATCAATCATATCCTCAAGCACGGTGTTTAAAGGATGAAGCTTTCCTGTCTTTTTAATCTTTGCGGGCATTGTTATATCGACAGTTTCGGATTTAAGCTTAAGCTCGGTAGCCTTCTCCTTCATTTTTGCGGATTTATCGGCTATTAAAGTCTCAAGCTTCTGCTTGGCGTCGTTAACCATCTGACCCATTTTCGGTCTTTCCTCTGCGGAAAGAGAACCCATTTGCTTTAAAAGAGCCGTAAGCTCGCCCTTTTTGCCGAGATATTTAACCCTCAGCTCTTCGATTGCCTGCTCGCTGTCGCAGCTTTCTATTGCCGATTTGGCGGCGGCTTTTAAGCTTTCGATTTTTTCTTTCACTTTCTATCCCTCCGAAAATTTAAAAGAATAACAAAAAAGACTTGCATCCTGATTTAAACAGGACGAAGTCTTTAAAATCAACACTCCGCGGTACCACCCGCATTTTCGCATAAAGCAAACACTTTAGCGGCCTTTAACGGAGCCGGACCGACATCGCTTACAACAATTAAGCTTCGGCAATGCAGCTTAGAAGCGAACTTCAATATATCTTTTAATAAAAGCGCTTGCAGCCTGAGGGCGCTTTCTCTCTGAAATAAAACAATATATTTACTTTTCTTCATCAACGCATTTGTTATTCAAATTACCCTTTTATTATAGCATGAAAAAAAATTTTTTCAAGTATTTTTTTAAAAGGTTTGAAATAATAGGCTTCAGGGCTTATAATAGGTGAAGAATAAAAATTTGGCAGGTTGAAATTATGAGCAGATACAGGCTTTGCATATTTGATATGGACGGAACTATTTTAGATACCCTGCAGGATCTTTATTTAAGCACGAATTTTGCGCTTAAAAAAAATTCCCTGCCCGAAAGGAAAATTGAAGAGGTAAAGAATTTCGTCGGAAACGGAATAAGAAAGCTGATTGAAAGAGCGGTTCCCGAAAATTCCGATGAGGAAACGATAAACCGCGTGTTTAATGATTTTAACGGTTATTATAAAATTCACTGCGCGGATAATACAAAGCCTTATTCAGGCATAAAAGAAGCGGTTTTAAAGCTTAAAAGCAATGGTGTTTTAACCGCCGTGCTGTCAAATAAAGCCGATTATGCGGTTAAAGAGCTGAGCGAAAGGTATTTCGGCGGTATTTTTGATATTTCTCAGGGCGCTATGGAAAATATAAGAATTAAGCCCTTTCCCGACGCGGTTTTTGAAATAATGAAAAAGTTTGATATAAAAAAAGAGGAAACGGTTTATATCGGCGACAGCGAGGTTGATATAAAAACTGCCGAAAACGCGGGAGTTGACTGCATTTCGGTTGACTGGGGCTTTAAAACAAAGCAGTTTTTATCAGAGCACGGCGCAAAAAGAATAGTATCAAACGCAAATGAGCTTTTAAAAGAAATCGGGGACTGAAAAATGAATATAAATATAAGAAAATACGAGAAAAAAGATATAAAAGAAATGACAGAAATTTGGAATGAGGTAGTAGAGGACGGCATTGCCTTTCCGCAGGAGGAAAAGCTGAATGAAACGCAAGCCGAAAAGTTTTTTTCTTCTCAGACCTTTTGCGGTGTAGCCGAGAATGAAAACGGTGAAGCTTTGGGCCTTTATATTCTTCATCCGAATAATGTCGGCAGGTGCGGTCATATTGCAAATGCAAGCTATGCCGTATCAAAAAACTGCCGCGGACTTCATATCGGCGAAAAGCTTGTAAAGCACTGCCTGTTAACAGCAAAGAATAATAATTTTAAAATTCTGCAGTTTAATGCAGTTGTCGAAAGCAATATCCATGCAAGACATCTTTATGAAAGGCTCGGCTTTAAGCTTTTGGGTATAGTCCCCGAGGGCTTCAGGCTTAAAAACGGGGCATACGAAAATATCTGTCTTTATTATATCGGCTTATAATGCGGATTTAACAAAGGCTTCGAAAATTTTTCTGCTGTCTGAGTCTTTTTCATAAGAAAATTCGGGGTGCCACTGAACAGCCCATAAAAATTTTCGGTCGGGAGCATAAATTCCCTCAATAAGTCCGTCCTCGGAAACAGCCATTGTTTTTAAGGAAGAGCCGAGCCCCTTTATCGCCTGATGATGATAGCTGTTGACAAAAAGGGTATCTTTTTTAAGCAGGGCTTTCAGCGGTGCGCCGTCGGTAAGAGAAACCGAATGTATTCCCCTGTCATAGGGGGCAGACATGTGATGCTCTGTTTTTGAGGGGTGTTCCGCTTCAAGGTCCTGATAAAGCGTTCCGCCGAAATATGCGTTTATAAACTGAATTCCTCTGCAAATTCCGAGTATCGGTTTATTCCTTTTTATAACCTCATGCAAGAGCAAATATTCGAATTTATCCCTTGCCTCGCTTATCTCTCCGCAAAGGGGAGATTTTTCCTGCCTGTATATTTCGGGGTTAACATCCTGTCCGCCCGTGAATAAAAATCCGTCAAAGGTGTCGGCAATTGTTTTTATATCGTCAAGAGAAACTTCAAGCGGCAAAACAACCGGCAGTGCGCCTGCAAGGGTTAAGCCCTTTAAGTACCCGGGGAGCATCCAGTAGGAAGCTTTTTGCAAATCAATAAGCGATGTAACTCCGATTATCGGCTTTTTCATTTTTATTACCTCTTTTATAAGTTAAAACGGCGCTTTCCGAATTTTAAAGGAAAGCGCCGTTGCTTTATCCGAATTATACTCTCAAAAGTGAAGTTTGTCAAGCAGAGAACAATCGTGGGATTAAAAAATATTATTAGTTATGTTATTGTTTTTTCTTCAATACAGAAAAATTTCTATCATGGGGAAATTATGATATGAACAGTTATAAATTTCACGGCTTTTATTTTTCTATATAAGGATTGTTTGTTCGGCACAAAATATAATCAATGCTTACATTATAAAAATCTGCAAGTCTAATTAGCGTTTCTGTAGGCGGTACTCTTTCTTCGTTCTCAAATTTGGAAAGCAAGGCTTGTTCGATTCCTGTTTTCATTTGCACGGCGATTTGCGTGTACCCTTTGTTTTTTCGCAATACCTTTAAATTGTTTTTCATAATTGCATTCCTCCTAATGACATTTTGTCATATTTTTGCTTGACAATTATGACAGTTTGTCATATAATTACATTAAATGAGGGGGTGACGCAGTGATTGTAAAGTTAAATGTGAGAAAGAAAATGATAATTGCTTTGTCAATTCTATTTATATTTTTTTGCATAGTAACAATTTTGATATTGTTTTCAGAAGACTTTATTAGGAATAGAGACCTGTATCAATATCTTCATTCTGATTTGGCTATGAGAAATCGCTCAACATTAGAATTTGAGCTAGAGATTTCTAAGGTTAAAACTAAGCTTATACCTTATTACATAGCAACCGGAATATGCGGCACACTTGCTTTAGCAAGTCTTGCGGGTGACATTTATTTGTTTGTAGCTAAAAAATAAAAAAGACAAATGGTATTACAAGGGTGATTTAAAAATGAAGTTTTGTCAAAAATGTGGAAAAGAAATTATGGATGAGGCAGTGATTTGTCCGGGGTGCGGTTGTGCAGTTGAAAAGGAAATAAAAAAAGCTGAAGTGTCCTATGAAAAATGCATCGAAGGTGCAGTGACAACCAATATTATAAGTGGTTTTTTAATAATAGTCGGTATTATTTGTTTTCTTTTTATAAATACTTGGATAGGTGCAATATTGAGTCTTGTAGCTGAAATAGTTGCGTTTTTACCCAATTCAAAATTGCGGAATGCTTTTAAGCAAAGCGGATTGAACAGAAAATCTAAAGAAGACAAAGAAAAGATTAAGGCAATTAAGAAAGATCTTAAATCTAAAAATCCTGCATATAAATTTTCAATCGTATTAGGCTTTATAGACTTAGTGTTTGTAGTAATCTTTGCATTATTTAGATAATAATTATCGTATCATAAAAATAGAGTTATTCCGTTTTTGGGGATAACTCTATTTTCATATATATCTTGAAAAATCAAATAAAAAATGTTATATTTGATTTAAGAAAAAGCTTGTATAATATAAGCCTCCATCTGACGATGGTGCGGGTGTTCGGTGGACACCTCTGCGAAGCAGAAGCGCCGACCGAGGCGGTAGCCGAGACGGTGGCAAAGCGAAGTTTTGACGGAGGGAGAGACAATGAAAGAATATAATAAAAATAATATTCCTCTTGCAAAAACTTTAAGAAAAAATATGACACCTTGGGAACGAAAGCTTTGGTACGAGTTTTTAAGATATTATCCCATAAGGTTTCAACGGCAAAAAGCAATCGGAAATTATATAGCGGATTTTTATTGTGCAAAAGCGGGGCTTATTATTGAACTTGACGGCGGCGGACATTATACCGACGAACAAAAAGAAAAGGATAATATTCGTACCGCAGAGTTAGAAAATATGGATTTAAGAATAATAAGAATTTGCAATTTGGATATAGTCCGTAATTTCAGAGGAGTAACTGAATATATAGATTTAACAGTTAAAAAATCTCTCCCTCAGTCAGCTTCGCTGACAGCTCCCTCGTCATAGGGAGCCGAAATTAGAAATGGGTTAGAATTTAAAAAAAGGGGTTTAAAAAATGACAAATATTCTTGACTATCTTTTGTGGCGCGGAGATATAACATTTGAAAACGATCCTTTTAATGAAATTGACGGCGCAATTTGCGCAAGGCTTTCCTATCTGCCGTTTGAAAGGATTTTAAAAGCAGGAGAGGAAATAACGCTTAAAAATGCAGCGGAAAAAATGCTTAAAATAGAAAATATTGAAGAAAAGGTACTTATAAAGGACGATTATAAGCTGATAAAAGCCTTAAAGGAAAGCAGCCGCTATAATTCCGCTTATGCCTTCGGGTTCGTTCATAAAACCGACAGACAGTCGCAGACTCAGTTTTGCGCGCTTACCTTAAGACTTTCCGATAACCTTTACTGCGTTTGCTTCAGAGGAACCGATAATACCCTTATCGGCTGGAAAGAGGATTTTAATATGGGGCTTATGTGTCCCGTTCCCGCTCAAAAATCGGCGGCTGAATATCTTGAAAAAATCCTTTCGGGCAAGGATAAAAAATTTATAATTGCAGGCCATTCAAAGGGCGGAAATCTTGCGGTTTATTCCGCGGCTTATTGCAGGGAAGATTTAAAGAATAAAATTACGGCGGTCTATAATTATGACGGTCCCGGCTTTACCGATACTGTTTTGGAGTCGGACGGTTATAAGAATATCTGCAAAAGGGTAAATACCTATGTTCCTCAGTCCTCGGTAGTCGGAATGCTGTTAGGCCATAAGGAAAACTTTTTTACGGTGCACAGCGAAAATTCGGGTCTTATGCAGCATGATATATATTCATGGAATGTCGAGGGCAAAAAATTCATTTTCCTTGAAAGCGTAAATAACAGCAGTGTTTTTGTGGATTCGACGGTAAAGGCTTGGTTTTCGGATCTGACTCCTTATCAGTTAGAGGTTTTTGTTGAGGCGGTATTTAAGGTTGCTAACGAAACAAATGCCGAAACACTCCATGAGATGGGCGAAAAATGGTTTGACAGCGCCGTAAGCGTTTTGAAATCGGTCAAAAATCTGGACGAAACAACAAGAAAAACCGCAATGGAAGCAATTAAAATATTACTTAAAAGCACAAAATCGGGCTTTAAAAAGGTTACGGATAAAAATATATAAAATAAACACGGACATAAAGCTTAAGCTTTATGCCCGTGTTAGTTTATCCGATATTCAATCGGTGTTTATTTTGATGTTTCCCGTATCGGTTTCGATTTCGCATTTGCCGCCCGTCGCAGATTTCGGAACATCTATCTCACCTGTATCGGTATCTGTTATAAATACTTTTTCAGTCAGCAGATTTCCCGTTACATCGCCGGTGTCGGTTTCTATATCTAACTCGGCGGCGTCGCATCCGTCAAATTTAACATTTCCGGTGCTTCTTTCAATTGAAAGCTTTTCGGATGCTATAACATTTTTTAGCAGAATATCTCCGGTGTCTCCTGTCGATTTAAAGCTTTTGCAGGTGATATCCGTTAAGCTTGCTCGGTCTGTAGAAGCCTTTATTTTTATATCGCCGCTGCATTTGACACCGCTAACCGTAACCGTGCCCGTTGAGGTTGAAAGCTCAAGTGTATCAAGCGAAGCTTGGTTTACGCCGATGTTTCCGGTAGAGGTTTTTATCTTTACAGATTCTGAGACAGGGGAGCGAAAATCAACATTGCCCGTGCTTAAATTTATATCGACATTTTTAAATGCTTGGTCCTTTGAAATCCTGACATTTCCCGTGCTCCCTTTAATCCGCAGGGAATTGTATTCAGTACTTGGAAGATAAACAGTTATTTTAGGCTGTTCGAAATAAAATCCGATATAATCAAGTCCCGATTTTTTATTTTCGGTTTTGATAATAAGCTTTCCGTTTTCAGCCGTAACTGAATTTTTGGCGGTTTCCTCTTCGAAGCTTATAACCCTGCTCTTATCATCTTCAGACCTTGCAAAAACAATATCCGCAGTATCGGTAAGAATTGATATATCGCTTATATCCTCGCTGATTTCATAAGTGTTTGTTTCGTATTTAACCGTTGACAGCTTTTTAAAATCCCATTTAAGCGCTGACATTAAACCTAAAAAAGCTGTTCCGCCGAAAAGCGCAAGCGCACCTGCCGTAATCAGCCAAATTTTTGCCGACTTTTTCACTTCGCATTCTCCTTTCTGATAAAGCAGCTCTTTATCCGTAACGCAATTTTTTTAGTAAGTATTAAAGTTCCTTTCGTAACCGCCTTACAGCCGAAAAACATAAATATCGAAAGCCCTGCGCAGACTATTCCTCCGAGCAACATAACGGCGCCTGAAATTTTGTTTGCGTTTTTTATAAAGATAATTCCGGCGGGAACACTTCCTGCCGCGCAGATTATAAACGAAGCAAATACCGCCCAAAGTGAAATAATTACCGCCCAAAGCGAAATATAAACCGAGAGAATAACCGCGGCTACGGCAATGCCGAGAGAAAGCCATATCGGAGAGCCGAGTGCTAAAAGCACGATTTCCCATGCTTTAAGCCGTCTTTTGGGTTTAATTCTTTCCTTTGCAATTTTAACGAGCGGAATATCCGCCACCGCCTGATTAACGATTTCCTCGGCAGAGCCGACGGCGGATACCGCGTCTTCCTCAGAAAGACCCTCTTCAATTCTGTCGTCAATCATCTCGCTGTAAAATGTCAGCCGTTCCTCAATCTCATCCTGCGGAAGTCCCGATAAACCCTTGCGCAGTGCGATAATAAATTCCTGTTTATTCATTGCTCTCATCCTCCTTGGTTACAAATTTATAAATAGCTAGAATTTCCTTCCATTCCGACTTAAACTCTTCTATCCTTTTAAGTCCCTCTTCTGTAATGCGGTAATACTTCCGAAGTCTCCCGCAATACTCCGCAGTGCGGACTGTAAGCATTTGAGCCGTCTCCAAGCGTTTTAAAATTGTATATAATGTGGATTCGGAAAGCTCGATATACGGCTTTAAGTCCTTGATTATCTTATATCCGTATGAATCCTCGCTTTTTATAGCCGCTAAAACGCAAATATCCAAAAGTCCCCGTTTCAACTGACCGTCCATATAATACCTCCTTTAGTGTAATACATCATAACACGAAGTATTGTTTTTGTCAATATATTTTTTTAAAATCTGTTGAAAAATCGCCGGGGTTATTCTATAATTAATAAAACAAGGCTTTTAGGAGAGAAAAAATGAAAGCATTAAAAGAATATGTTTACATTACCTTCGGTACGGTTCTGCTCACCTGCGGAGTCTATTTCTTTAAAATTCCGAACGGCTTTTCAACAGGCGGAGTCAGCGGAATAGGAACGATTTTAGGAAAGCTTACTGCCGTGTCTCCCGCTACGTGGATTTCAGTCATAAACATTTTCTGCCTCATTCTCGGATTTTTGGTACTCGGAAAGGAAACGGGGATAAGAACGGTCTATTGCAGTCTGCTTTTTTCCTTGCTTACAAAGCTTTTTGAAATTCTTTTTCCTCTGAAAGCTCCGCTTACAAATCAGCCGTTTTTAGAGCTTGTTTATGCCATGCTTTTAACCTCTATTGGCTCGGCTCTGATTTTTCATTATGCCGCGTCTTCGGGCGGCACCGATATCGTAGCGCTTATCCTAAAAAAATATTCTCATTTAAATGTCGGAAAATCGCTTTTGTGCGTAGACTTTTTAATTGCAATGTCATCATTCTTTGTGTTCGGAATAAAGGTCGGGCTTTTCTCGGTGCTGGGTCTTTTCTCAAAAGCGTTTATTGTTGACGGCGTTATAGAAAACATGAACAGCTGTAAATATTTTATGATAATAACGACGCACAGCGAGGAGATTTCCGAATATATAATGAAAAATCTTCATCACGGGGCAACCTTGGTTAACGCAACAGGCGCTTATACCCACGATAATAAGACCGCTCTTCATACCGTTTGCAGAAGAATTGAGGCGGTAAGGCTTCAAAAAGCCGTTAGGGAAATCGACCCTCAGGCTTTCATGATAATAACAACAAGCAGTGAGATTATCGGAAGAGGATTTCGGGGAGTGTAAAATTTTCTAAAAAGGTCTTGTAAAAGATTTTAAATATGATAAAATTAGAATATAAAATAAAATTCTGTAAAGGAAGTTATAAAAATGTCAAAAGAAGTATTGGTTGAAATTTCTGCACGCCATGTGCACGTAACAAAGGAAGCGCTTAACATCCTTTTCGGAGAGGGCCATGAGCTTACTCCTAAGAAAAATCTTTCTCAGCCGGGTCAGTTTGCCTGCGAGGAAAAGGTAACTATAGTCGGCCCTAAGGCAACGCTTAAGGCTTCTATCTTAGGACCCTGCAGAAAAGAAAATCAGGTTGAGCTCTCTTTGACAGACGCGCGCACAGTAGGCGTTACCGCTCCTATCAGAGAATCCGGCGATATTAAGGACTCGGGCGCATGTAAGCTTGTAGGTCCCTGCGGAGAAATTGAGCTTACCGAAGGCGTAATCGCCGCAAAGCGCCATATCCACATGACCACAGCAGATGCTGAAAAATTCGGTCTTAAGGATAAGCAGATAGTAAGCGTTAAAATCCCGACAGAGGGCAGAGCGCTTACATTTGACGATGTAGTTGTCAGAGTTTCGGACAGCTATGCGCTTGCTATGCATATTGATACTGATGAGGCTAATGCTGCGGCGGTTAAAGGAAGCTGCATCGGTGAGATCATTGGCTAATCCCCTAGGGCTTTATATACATATTCCGTTTTGCAAAAAGCGCTGCGCTTACTGCGATTTCTATTCGTCGTTTTTTGAAAGCGGACTTGTAAGACAGTATTTGTCGGCACTTAAAAAGGAAATGAAAAAATGGGGCGGTAAATTAGACCGCCCCGTTGATACTGTTTATATAGGCGGCGGAACGCCGTCGCTCTTAGGCAAATCAGCAGGAACACTTATAAAAGCGGCGAAGAATTATTTTGATGTCACTGAGGACGCGGAAATAACCGTCGAGGCTAATCCCGAATCCTGCACAGAGAGCTTTTTAAGCTCGGTTCTTGAAAACGGGGCAAACCGTTTGTCCTTGGGCGTTCAGAGCTTTAATGACGATGAACTTCGCAAGCTTTCAAGAATTCATAGTGCCAAAGAAGCGCGGAACGCTTATTGCATCGCAAAAAGCATGGGCTTTAAAAATATTTCGTTAGACCTGATGATGGGTCTGCCGAACAGCGATTTAAAATCGCTTAAACACACGCTTGACGCATTCTTGCGGCTTTCGCCTCAGCATATTTCCGCATATATTCTTAAAATTGAGGAAAATACGCTGTTTGAAAAACAGAATACAGCCGTTCCGCCCGACGATGAAGAGGCGGAGCAATATATGTTTGTTTGTGAAACCCTCGAAAAAAACGGCTATGAGCATTATGAAATTTCCAATTTTTCGAAGCCCTCTTATTACAGCAGACATAATATGAAATACTGGATGGACGAGGAGTATTTAGGCATAGGACCTTCAGCCGCCTCTTTTCTTGACGGCAAAAGATTTTATTATAAAGCCGACCTGCATAAATTCATGCAAGAGCCCGAAACCTATTTTGACGGTCACGGCGGCTCGGACGACGAAAGAATTATGCTGGGGCTCAGAACATCGCGCGGAGCAGATATTTCGGCCTTTGTCGCGCCTGATGATAAAAAGCTTATAAAGTTTAAAAAAGAGGGCTTTATAAATCTTGATTATCCGCGTGTTTCTCTTACGGACCGCGGAATGCTGCTTTCCAATCAAATTATAACGGAGTTGATTTCGTGAAAACCTATAAAATTCATTTAATTCGCCACGGGCTTACGGACGGAAACCTAAGAGGCTGTTATATAGGAAACAGAACGGATCTTCCGCTTTGCCCAGAGGGACTTAAAGAGCTCAGAGATTTAAGGGAAAATATTGATTATCCCGATATAGAAGCTCTCTATTCGGGTCCTCTTTTAAGGAGCAGACAAAGCGGAGCGGTTTTATATCCGGGGTTTGAGCCTGTTATAATCGACGAGCTTACTGAATATGATTTCGGCAAATTCGAGGGCAAAACAGCCTCAGAGCTTGAAAGCGATCCCGATTATATTGATTGGACGTCGGGAAAGCTTGAAGCGCCCGAGGGCGGAGAAACCACTCAGAATTTTATTAAAAGAATAGCTTTAGGCTTTAATACGGTAGTCCGCGATATGATGGATAAGGGGATAACAAACAGCGCTGTTATTATGCACGGTGGTGCTATAATGATGTTCCTTGCGGCGTCCGCGGTGCCGAGAAAAAAATCCGTTGAATGGAGCTGTGAAGCGGGAAGAGGCTTTTCCGTAATGGTAACGCCGTCGCTTTACNNTTCAAGCGGAATAGTCGAAGTCTACGATTATATATAGAACGGATGAGAGTATGGTAAACATAGGAAACGATTGGGATGAGATTTTAAAGGACGAATGGAGCAAGCCTTATTATTTAAAGCTTCGTGAGTTTTTGAAATATGAGTATAAGCATTATACCGTTTATCCCGATATGTATGATATTTTCAATGCGCTTAAAATGACCTCGTTTGAAAACACAAAGGTTGTTATAATCGGGCAGGACCCTTATCACGGTCCAAATCAGGCTCACGGGCTTTGCTTTTCCGTAAAAAGAGGAATTGAACCTCCGCCGTCGCTGAAAAATATCTATAAGGAAATGAATTCCGATATCGGAACGGAAATTCCTTCAACAGGCGATTTAACCTGCCTTGCAAAGCAGGGAGTGCTTCTGCTTAATACTGTTCTTACAGTCCGCGCGGGTCAGGCTGACAGCCATAAGGACAAGGGCTGGGAAATCTTCACCGACCGTGTAATAAGCGAGCTTGATAAAAAAACAACACCCGTTGTTTTCCTGCTTTGGGGAGCAAAAGCGAGAAATAAGGCTTCGATTATTAAAAACCCTATTCATAAAAAGCTGACCGCCGCTCACCCGAGTCCGCTTTCCGCTTATAACGGCTTTTTCGGCTGTAAGCATTTTTCAAAAACAAATGAAATTTTAAGGTCAGCCGGAGAAACGCCGATTGACTGGAGAATTGTATAAAAATAAAGAAACCGACCGCAAAAGCGTATCGCTTGCGGTCGGCCTCTTCTATATCGCGTCAGACATTTGCCCGCTAATCCCTTTAACGCAGGATAAGTAAACCTGCACACAAAGCAAACAGCTTTTTTAAACGGAACTGCGTATTAAAATGTCATCGGCGTTAAAGGGCATAAGGCAAACTTTTTAAGACGCGAATTTGCATCGCTATTTTCGTTTCTCTTATCGCCCAAAAGTATTATGTGATAAATATTTAAAATAATCAGTGGAAATATCTGTAAAAAAAGAGGAGATATAAAATGACCTTTAAAGAAGCGGAAAGCTATATCCATTCTCTTCAAAAATTCGCGGCTAAACAAAATCTTGATAATATGCTATTTGCGCTTTCAAAGCTTGATAACCCTCAGAATAAGCTGAAGGTTTTCCATGTCGCGGGGACTAACGGAAAAGGTTCTGTCTGCGCATATCTGTCCTCGGTGCTTTCGCAGGCGGGCTATAAGGTCGGGCTTTTTATATCCCCTTTTGTAACGGAATTTTGCGAGCGGATAAGCATAAACGGAGAATATATCCCAAAACCCGAGCTTGCAAGGCTTTGCGAAAAAGTCAAAGAAACAAATGCTCAGCTTTGTGAATTTGAATTTATAACCGCCGTCGGGCTTTGCTATTTTGCGGAGCAAAAGGTGGATTATGCCGTAATTGAGGTAGGCTTAGGCGGCAGGCTTGACGCAACGAATGTTTTTAAATCCTCGCTTCCCGTAATCACTCATATCGGTCTTGACCATACAGCGATACTCGGAAACACTTTAGAAAAAATCGCAAAGGAAAAATGCGGTATAATAAAGGGCAAAACAGCGGTTGTTTCGCCGTTTCAGGAAAAAGAGGTTATAAATTTCGTTCGAAGTTATGTTAAAAATCCCGTTATTCCGGATGTGAGAAATTTTAAGCTGATTTCATCGGATTTGTCGGGTAACAGATTTGAATTTCAAAATGATATATATGAAACACGGCTTATCGGAGAATATCAGTCGGAAAATGCGGTTACCGCATTGACGGCAATAGATTTAAGCGGTATTGAAATCCCGAAAGAAACTGTTAAGCGCGGGATAAAAAATGCTTATATCCCCGCAAGAAGTGAAATCATATCCGAAAATCCGCTGATAATTCTTGACGGGGCGCATAATCCTCTTGCCGCAAAGGCGCTTGCTGCCGAAATAAAAAAATTCGGCAAAAAAGCTTTTGCCGTCGTCGCGGTAATGCGCGATAAGGATTATGATTTGCTTTTAAAGGAAATTCTGCCCTTTTGCTCGGGCGGAGCTTTCACTCAGGTTCCGTCGCTTGAAAGAGCGCTTCCGGCATCGGAGCTTTATAAAACTGCTTTAAAATATCTTTCACATAATATATATTGTGTTCCCGATGTTAAAGAGGCATTAAAGCTTGCGAAGGATAAGGCAGAGGGTCCGATTTTTATTTTCGGCTCGCTGTATCTTGCTTCTTATATTAAAAATATTGATTCGACACCGTAAAGCGACACATTTTTTACTGTCCGACTTCTATAATGGAAGTCGGATATTTTTTTATTTATCGGAGGGAGTTAAAAATAATGGCTGTTGAAATCAGAATAAACGGCGAGGTTGTAACCGCATATATCACGGGCGAAATAGACCACCATACCGCCGCTTCCGTAAGAGAAACAATTGATTCCGCAATCGAGCTTAATATGCCGACTTTGTTGGTGCTTGATTTCGGCGGAGTCAACTTTATGGATAGCTCAGGTATCGGTCTTGTCATGGGAAGATACCGCAACATGGCAAAAATCAGGGGGAGCGTTCATTTAAGTTCTGCTTCGCCCTCGCTTACAAAGGTTTTCAAGCTCGCGGGAATTGAAAAGCTTGCAACAATTGATGATGTTGATAAAAAGGAGAGAAAAATATGAAAACAGTTAATAAATTCAGCCTTACAATGCTTTCGCGCTCTTCAAACGAAAGCTTTGCGAGAGCAAGCGTGTCCGCTTTCGCTATTCAGCTTGACCCGACATTGGAAGAAATAAGCGATATAAAAACCGCTGTATCGGAGGCGGTAACAAACTGTATCGTTCATGCCTATAAGGATAAAATCGGCAAAATTTACATAAACGCCGAAATAACCGACACATCTGTTTTAAAGGTCAAAATCCGTGATAAGGGCTGCGGTATAGAGGATATTGAGCTTGCTATGCAGCCGCTTTATTCTTCAGTAGGCGGAGAAAGGGCAGGCCTCGGATTTGCAGTCATGCAAAGCTTTACGGACAACCTCAAGGTTGTTTCGAAGCCGGGGAAGGGTACAACAGTCTCCTTTCAAAAAAGGATTTTGCCAAGGCTCAGCGTAAATGGAAAAAACTAAAGACAGAGACAGCCTTATTGTCGATAATACCCGTCTTGTCAGCTCTCTTTGTTCAAGGTTTTCGGGAAAGGGCGTCGAGTTCGACGATTTGTATCAGGCAGGGTGCGTGGGTCTTGTAAAGGCGGCTGACGCGTTTGATGAAAGCCGCGGCTTTCAGTTTTCAACCTATGCCGTTCCCGTAATACTCGGAGAAATCAAAAGACTTTTCAGGGACGATGGACCAGTAAAGGTTTCAAGAAGTATTAAAGAGCTTTATATAAAGATACTTAATTGTAAAAATAAGCTTTCCGGCGTGCTTGACCGCGAGCCTACGGTAAGCGAAATCGCAAATGCGCTTAATATTGAGCCCGAAAGTGTTTCCGAAGCCCTGTGTGCCTGTCAGTCCACATTATCGCTGACAAGAAATGACGATGAAAGTGAAAACGAGCAGATTGATTTGCCGGTTTCCGATAATTCGGAGAACCTTAATGATAAGCTTATGATAGACGGTGCTTTTAAAAAGCTTGATGAGCAGGAGTGCAAAATAATAAGGCTTAGATATTATAATTATATGACGCAGAATGAAACAGCCAAGAAAATGGATATGTCTCAGGTGCAGGTTTCGAGGGCGGAAAAGAAGATTTTAAAAAAGCTCAGAGGTATTCTTGAAACGGGTGCGTAGTGGATTTTCTATTGCGTAACTACAATATATTGTGATTAAAAACCGCTGATTTTAATTGTTAAAAAATTTTTAAAAAAACTTTAAAAAAAGTGTTGACAAAGGGGTGAGGGTGTGGTATTATAATCTAGCGCTCGCAAAACGGGGGCGCAAAACGGACCTTGAAAATTAAAC
>DBKZ01000098.1:314-19599 GCA_002297415.1 Ruminococcaceae bacterium UBA737 | reverse complement strand
TCCGCAAATTGAATGTGAAATTGCGTCCATATCGTTTTTAATCTGAAATTCAAACCTGTAAAAACGCTTTTTATAGTGAATTCCCTTTTCGGTGCTTTCGGCGATTTTCGCCATTGTCTTGACCGCCTCAACAGGATATTTTCCCGCCGCTGTCTCGCCGGAAAGCATTATTGCGCTTGTTCCGTCATAAACCGCGTTTGCAACATCTGAAACCTCGGCTCTTGTAGGACGAGGATTGAATATCATAGATTCAAGCATTTCTGTGGCTGTTATAACACGCTTGCCTAAAAGCCTGCATTTTGTGATAAGCCTTTTTTGAATTGCGGGAAGCTGTTCAAAAGGAATTTCAACTCCCATATCTCCCCTGCCTATCATAATCCCGTCGCACTCGGAGCAAATTTCCTCAATATTATCTATTCCCGACTGATTTTCGATTTTCGCTATTATTCCTATCCTATCTTCTGTATTGGCGGCAATAAAATTCTTTACATCTCTTATGTCGCTTACCTGAGATACAAATGAACAGGCAACATAATCTATTCCGTGCTTAATTCCGAATAAAATATCTTCCTTGTCCTGCTCGCTTAAATAAACCTGCTTTAAGACCTTGTTTGGAAAGCTCATGCTTTTTCTGTCGGAAATAATTCCGCCCGATACAACCTTGCATATTATATCGTTGCCGTCTATTTTTACTATGTCAAAATTAAGCAGTCCGTTATTGACAAGAATATTGTCGCCGACATTTAATTCCTTTGCAAGGCTCTTGTAGCTTACGGAAACTCTTGAATTGTCGCCCTCAATATCATCTGTAGTGAAAGTGAAGGTATCGCCCTCTTTAATTTCCTCCTTGCCGTTTTTAAAAACGCCTATTCTGTATTCGGGGCCCTTTGTATCAAGCATTATCGCAACGGGAAGATTAAGGCTGTCACGGACATTCTTAACCGCCGTTATCCTTTTTAAATGCTCAGAATAGGTTCCGTGCGAAAAATTAAGCCTCGCGACATCCATTCCGGCTTTGCACATTCTTGTTAAGGTTTCTTCATCGGAACAGGACGGACCTATCGTGCATACAATTTTTGTTTTTCTCATAGCTTTTCTCCTAAAATTATTTAAAAAGGCAGAACCGCATGATGGTTCTGCCTTGGCTGTTCATTAGAACAACGGTATAAATAGAGCTTTCGCTCTATGCCAGACTCCACCACTTATACCTTATTATTTACTTTACTTAATAAATTTATAAATATATCTTCTTTTGGCAGCAAACTGAAATACATTTGCTTTTCGTACGCGGGATGTAAAAATTCAAGCGAATAAGACCATAAGGCAATATTTTCGGTCTTTATTTGTGACCCGTATCTCCTGTCGCCTAAAAGCGGCGCACCGCGCGAGGCAAACTGCACTCTTATCTGGTGCGTTCTTCCCGTTTTAAGCATGATTTTAAAAAGCGCCGTTTTTTCATCATAAAAATTCCCCTCGCTTAATTTTTCATAAGAAAGCTCGGCGGATTTTGCGCCCTTTCGCTCTTTTTTAACTGTAAAGCTTTTATTCTTTGTTCTGTCAAAAAATAAAATATCGCGCATTTCGCCCTTATCGGGCTTAATTTTATCGGGACAGACCGCTAAATAAACCTTTTTAAACCGCTTATCCGATATCTGCTCCGAAAGCTTTGCGGCGGAAATCTTGTTTTTCGCGAAAACCATAAGTCCGCCCGTTGTCCTGTCAAGACGGTGGACGGGAAATACCGTTTCGCCGTTTTCCGCTTTAAGAAGAGTTATAATATCATTACTGCTCTTTTCAGAGCCTTGTGAAAGCATTCCGTAAGGCTTGCTTACAATTAAAATATCGCTGTCCTGATATATAACGTTCATATCTTTACAATCAGCACGGTCGCCATCCCGAAATAAATCATAAGCGAAATTGCGTCAACAATAGTTGTTATAAACGGACTTGCCATTACAGCAGGGTCAAACCCTACCTTTTTAGCAAGAATAGGAAGTGTACACCCGACAAGCATGGCAACGATAACCGTAAAGAAAAGGGTTAAACAAACAACCGCAATAAGAACGATAACTGTGGAAAGCTTAGCGTTATTAAAGGTGTTAAGGACAAGATAATCTACCAAAAAAAGCTTAACGGCATTAACAATCGCAAGCGCCGCGCTGCATATCACCGAAACTCTGAGCTCTTTCCAAATAACCCTTACAAGGTCCCTGAACTCTATATCGCCGAGCGAAATCGCACGGATAACCGTAACCGACGACTGACTTCCGCTGTTTCCGCCCGTATCCATAAGCATAGGAATAAAAGCGATAAGCGCAGGAATTGTCGCAAGCTTGTTTTCGAAATTGGAAATAATCGCACCCGTAAAGGTAGCCGAAATCATGAGGAGCATAAGCCACGGAATACGCGCCTTAAAGGTCTCAAAAACATTGGTTTTGAAATAACTGTGCTCACTCGGAAGAATAGCCGCCATCTTTTCGATATCCTCGGTAGCCTCTTCTTCCATAACGTCGATAGCGTCGTCAACCGTTACGATACCGACAAGTCGGTTTTCCTTATCAACAACAGGGATTGCAAGCAAGTCATATTTGTTTATCTGTAAGGCAACTTCCTCTTTATCGTCAAGAGTGTTGGCAAAAATTATGTTTTCGTCCATAATATCGCCGATAATGCTGTCCTTACTGTTTAAAAGCAAGTCCTTAATGGAAACAATTCCCAAAAGCTTTCTGCTTTTACTGATGACATAGGCGCTGTAGATAGTTTCGCTGTCAAAGCCTATCTTGCGAATTCGCTCTAAGGCTTCTTCTATCGTCATATCCTTTTTAAGGTCGATATACTCGGTAGTCATTATACTGCCGGCGCTGTCATCGGGATATGCTAGAAGCCTGTTTATCATTCTGCGCTTAGCCGGATCGGTCTGCCTTAAAATACGCTTTGCAACCGTAGCAGGCATTTCGTCAACAATATCAACGGTATCGTCCATAAAAAGCTCGTCCATAACCTCTTTAAGCTCTTTATCGCTGAACGCTTCAATTAAAAGCTGCTGCATATCGGTATCCATTTCAACAAATACCTCTGCGGCAAGCTCTTTAGGAAGAATACGGAAAACAACAGGCAGGTCCTTGCTCGGGATTTCTTCAAAAACAATAGCAAGGTCAGCCGGATTCATTTCCGAAAGGAGGGCTTTAAGCTCGCCGAACTTTTTTTCGTTGAAAAGCTCAAGTATTTTTTCTTCCATAATTATGCCTCCTTTTATTCATTTTAACAATTCATTTTTACATATAATAAACCCCTGCTGTTTGCAGGGATTTAGTTTACCTTTCTATTATACATTTTATACTAAAAAAAGTCAATATTTTTGGGTTGAAACAATGTTAAATCTTTTCGCTTGACTAAGGAAGAATAATTATTTCCTTTTTTTGAAGAAATGCAAAATCAAGAGCGGTTTTTGTTCCGCTTTTATGGGATTTTGAATTTTCTCCGTTTTTAAAATAAAAAACGCAGTATTTGCTGTTTCTTATCATTTCATAGTTCCGCTCAACATAAACGGCTCTTCCTGCACCCCGTATTTTATCGGGATAATATGTTTCCTCATAATCATTTAAAAGATACCTCTTATAATTCTCGTCAATATTCGGATAATCCGCCCTGACATATACCCTTTTTATAAATGGATAGTTCTGCATTGAATTGTTCACAAGCTCATGGCATAAATCATTGAACCTGCTCTTGCTCCCGAAAAGAAATGTGTTTACATGCTCTTTCATTATAAGCATTTCTATAATACTGTTAAGCTGAAATTTCAGCTTTTCGGTCTCTTCAATCGTCCTATGCCCTATAAAGCAACAGGTATTGTTTTCCATTATCTCACCTTGACTAATAGTAAATGATTATATACCCATTATATAATATCTTTCACTTAGAGTAAAGATATTTGCATTTCTATATGATAATAAAATCCTTTGCTTTTCGGTAAAATATAAATAAAGAGCAAAGGAGCGATAAAATGAAAACAGAGTTTCCTGAAAAATATATTACACTTGGCTTAAAAATCGCATATTACAGAAGAAAAGCCGGCTATACACAAGAATATTTTGCTGAACTTATTGATAAAAGCGTTAGCTTTGTCGGTCAGGTTGAGGGTACAGGCACTGTTTGCGGAATATCGCTTGAAACTTTGTTTAAAATCGCTCAGGTGCTTAATATCCCGCCGTCAAAGCTGTTGGAAGACGATTAAGCTATAATGAAAAATACCCCTCAGTCAGCGTAAGCTGACTGAGGGGTATTTAAGCCTCCCTTGCCTAAAGGGAGGGCGGACCGCGGTCACGCGGTGGAGGGATTTTCCTTTGTTTTTTCACTTTATAATCTTTAGCAAATCCCCCTGTCAAAGCTATTCGCTTTGACATTCCCCTAAAGGCTAAGGGGGACTTTTTTATATCCTGATGTTAACAAGATGTGCTATTGATGGAATGCTTTCGCCCTGCATTGTAGATGTAGGAGAAAGGAGCGCGCCCGTAGACATAAATAGGATATTCTTAAATGTGCCGTTTTCCATTCTGTGAAAAACATAGGAATTAAGCACTGCCGCCGAACAGCCGCAACCCGACGCTCCTGCGTGAACATCCTGCTTTTCCCTGTCAAAAAGGATAAGTCCGCAATCGCTGTGCCTGCATCTTAAATCTATTCCCTCGCGCTCTGTAAGCTCATAGAGCAAATCCGAGCCTACTTTGCCTAAATCGCCCGTGAAAATCATATCATAATCCTCAGGCGAGGTATTCGTTTCCTTAAAATATGAAATAATAGTATCAGCCGCGGCAGGCGCCATAGCGGCGCCCATATTATTAGCGTCCTTTACGCCGAGGTCAACGATTTTGCCTACGGTTGCGTATTCAATATAAGGCTTGTTTTCGCCGATACCTATTATATCGGCTCCTGCGGCGGTTGCGGTCCACTGAGATGTGGGGGTTCTCTGCGAGCCGTATTCAAGAGGAAATCTGTATTGGCGCTCTGCCGTGCAAAAATGGGAAGAGGTGACGGCGGCGGCAAGGCTTGCCGCTCCGCTTTCGACGAAAACAGCTGAGTTTATCAGCGCTAAGGTCATTGTCGAGCATGCGCCGTACAAGCCTACAAACGGAATCTGCTTTTCCCTTAAAGAAAACGAAGAGCTTATACACTGATTTAAAAGGTCTCCCGCAAAAATAACATCCATATCGTTTTCGCAAAGTCCGCTTTTATTAAAGGCGGTTTCAAGCGCGATTTTCTGCATTCTGCTTTCTGCCTTTTCAAAGGTTTTTTCCGCAAATCGGCTATCGTCATAAAATGCGTCAAACTCATTTGAAAGAGGTCCCTCGTGCTCCTTTTTGCCGACAACAGAGCCATAACCCAAAACCGACGGCTTCTTTGAAAATTTAATTGTTCTGCTACCGATTTTTTCTATCATAAAAACAAATCACCGTGTTTATTATTTCTGATAAACACGGTGATTATTCTTATATGCGGAATTTATCCGTTTCCTCAAGGCCTAAAGCGTCAACTATTTTAGAAAAATTTTCTACCGCTCTTTCAAAGCCCTCCGGATGATGGGCGTCAGAGCCCAAATAGAATTTACAGCCCTGTTCTTTTGCAATTTTATAAGGACGCAAAACTTCATTAAATTCATCATCATCAATAGTAAGAGAATTAAAATTAAGCTCTATTCCGACGCCTTTTTCAGCTGCTTTTTTAAAGCATTTTTCAAAATCCTCATCGGAAATATTTCTTAAGACCTCTAAATATCCCTTAGGGCCTTTATCTATTAAAGTACAGGTAAGATGAGCAATTCCAACCTTTCCAAATGGCAAATCCATATCAAGAACAGCATTAAGTCTGCTTTTCCAAAGCTCCGCTCTTTCTTTCGGACTTTCATCTCCTCTGACTACAAAGCCGCCGCCCATGTGCATGTGAGTTGTAGGAATAATAATAAAATCAAAATCATCAAATCTTTCCTTTGGAATTCCCAAAACGCACTGTCTGTTAAGCTCTGTTTCACAGCCGAACAGAAATTTTACTCCGTTGCTCTCGGGAAGGGGCTTAATTTTTGAAATGTGTTCAAAATTTTGCGGCTTATACCAATCACTTGCACCCTCGACCGCAGAATCCCAATAATGGTCGGTCACGCAAATTGTTTTAAGACCGTTATCCTCGGCGTATTTCAGCAATGCGAATTTATTCTGTCTTTCGTCGCCGTCCGCACATAAGGAAAGTACTGTGTGAATGTGTAAATCGTGGTCAATTTTAAATTTCATAACTATTTCCCTTTCTTTTTAATTCATATTTTTTTATTTCATCGGATTTCCAGACACCCGAAAAATACAGTATTAAAGTAAATATACATTCAAGAATCCAAGATGCTGCCCAGCCTGCATATACACCGTTCATTCCGAATTTTCCCACCAAAACAAATGTTGAAATAATTCTTGAAACCGATCCGAAAACTGTTACTATTACAACTATATTCATTGCTTTATTGCTTCTGTAAAAGCCGTGTAAAAGATTGTTAACCAAATCAAAAATAACAAGGGGAATATAATATCGGACAAATGTAAAAGACAAATTCAGTACATCACTGTTTCCGCTTTCTTCAGTAAGAAACAGCATGCAAAGCTGTTTTGCAAAAATTACGCAAAAAATTATAAAAGGAAGAACAAGAACTACACCCTGCAAAAATCCGACCTTTAAGCCCTTTTTAACATTTTCATACTTTCCCGCGCCCATACTCTGCGCGACATAATTGCTTAAGGTTTTCGCAGAGTTTTGATAAACACTCGCATTTATATCGTAAACCTTAAGACAAATAATATATGCCGCCGAAGCCGCACCGCCTATTCCGTTTACTATGGGAGATATAATAACCGATGAGAAATACATTACAAGCTGTTGAAATGCAGTCGGCAAAGAATAAAAAAAACCTTTTTTTACAGGGTCAAAAGAGAACTTGACTTTATATTTTTCAACGCCCATTTTTTTTAGACATTTTTTTATTTCCGCAAAATACAGGACATTAACAACTGCGGCTGATAATACAGTCGAAGCCGCAATTCCGTTTATTCCCATTTTAAGTACCTTTACGGCAAAAACATTTCCTGCAATATGAAGAACAGTGATAAGTACCGACATTAAAAAAGGAACCGTACTACTTCCCAAAGCATTCATAACATAAAGATTTATTGTATTAAATATAACAAAAAAAATACCGAGCATATATATTACAAAATATCCGTATGCGCTGTCTCTGATTGATTTATCGACGGAAAGCAAATTAAAAACAGGCTCTTTGAAAACAACCGTTATTATGCTCAAAGAAAAGATAAATGTAATTAAAAAATAATAATTGATATAAATTGCCGTTTTGACTTTTTTATAATCACCTGCACCGAAAAGATTTGCTATATAAATTGAATAGCCTATGCCGTAACCCCAAAAGAAAGACGAAAAAAATTGTATAAACGGCGAAGTCGCACCTATTGCCGCAAGTCCTTTCGAATCAAACATTTTTCCAGCGATAACAGTATCAATTATGCTCGATGACTGTGACAAAAGACCCGCTAAAATCAAAGGAATTGCAAACAGCAAAAAAGTTTTATAAATATTTCCTTTTGTTAAATCCTTCAAACATATCACCTTGACAAATCGAACTTTTCTTTCTATAATCAGTTTAGAACATTTCTCAACTTTTTTCAACAGAGTTTGAAATTTTGGGAAATTCTCAACTTTTCTCAATATGAAAGGACAAAAGATGTATCAAAAAGAACGGTTAGATAAAATCATAGAAATACTCAATGTTTACGGATATGTAACGGTTAAATTTATTAACAAAAAGCTTAATTACTCCAATGCAACAATAAACAGAGACCTTAATATACTGGAAAATCGCAAAATAGTAATAAGAAGCTACGGAGGGGTTGAATTAGTCAATAATAAGTCTCAAATTCCGCTTGAATTCCGCTATAATCAAGAAAAAATCGTCAAGCGGAAAATTTCAGAAAAGGCAGCAGAGCTTATCTGCGACGGGGATATCGTATTTATAGACGGCTCTACAACGAGTGAAAAAATGGGTGAGTATCTTTCCGGAAAAACAGATATTTCTGTAGTAACCAACAACCTTGCGCTTGTTACGCACTTAACCGATTGCGGAATCAAAGCAATTTGCACAGGCGGAATTTTAATAGAGCCGCCATATATGTTGGGCGGTGATGACGCAGTAAGAACTGTTTATAATTATAATTATGATAAGGTCTTTTTTTCGACCTGGGGTTCTGATGAAAACGGTATTATAAAATCGGCCGGAACTCCTCTGACAGCAGTAGTAGACGCGGCAAGACATAATTCAAAAGAGCAATATCTTCTTGTTGACCATAGCAAAATAAATATTGAAAGCAAATATAATTCGGGTGACTTCAATGATTTAAAAGGTGTTATATCAGACTTTGATTTCCCCGAAGAAACAAAGAAAAAATACAATAACACTGAATTTTACAAAGTTTAAAAAACTCTCGCATGCAAAAATTACATGCGAGAGTTTTCGTATCTTATTTTATTTCAGTTACCTTATAGCCTTCAGCTTCGACGCAATTTTTAATTGCGCTGTCGCTTAGCGTGCTGTCGCAGGTTATAACGGCTGTTCCCTTTTCATGGTCAACCTCGGCAGATTTTACTCCTCCGAGCTTTTCGAGCGCGGATTTAACCCTTGCGGAGCAATGACCGCACATCATGCCTGTTATTAAAACTGTCTTTTTCACTGTTTTCACTTCCCGTGTTTTTAAAGGTTTAAAGGTATTAAGTCTTAAAGCATTTGTAACAACGCTTACGCTTGACAAGGACATAGCAGCAGCTGCAAACATCGGATTTAAGTTAAATCCGAAAAGACCTGCCGCCATAGGAATTCCTATGACATTATAGATAAACGCCCAGAAAAGGTTTTCCTTGATATTTAAAAGCGCCTTTCTGCCAAGCGATATGCAGTTTACCGCGTCAAGCATACTGTTCTTTATAAGCACTGCGTCTGCAACATCAATGGCGATATCCTTACCTGCGCCTATTGCTATTCCGAGATCGGCGGTGGCAAGAGCGGGAGCGTCGTTGATTCCGTCGCCTATCATAGCGGTTCTGCTTTCATTCTTATATTTTGCCACAACATCAGCTTTTTCATTCGGCAAAACATCTGAAACAACCTTTTCAATTCCTACCTTTTTCGCGATAGCAGAAGCGGTACGGGCGTTATCACCCGTGAGCATTACGGTAGTAATGCCCATTTCCTTAAACCTCTTTACTGCAAGCGCGCTGTCGGGTTTAACGGTATCGGCAACCGCCGCAAAGCCCAAAAGCTTATTATCGCAAACAAAGAAAACGGGTGTTGCGCCGATATCGGACTGAGAAGCCGCGTCGCTTTCAATATTTTCCGAAATTTCGCAAAGCTCCTTTGCGGCTTTAAGATTTCCCGCAAAAAGCTTTTTGCCGTTACTTTCGGCAAAAACTCCCTTTCCTGCAACCTCTTCAAAATCGGTAATCCCGATTTCCTTTGCATTAAGCTCCGAAAAATATTCTGTCACCGCAACCGCAAGCGGATGTGTGCTATTCTTTTCCAAGGAAAAGGCTGTATTTTTAAATTCCTCAAAATCGGTATTTTCGGCGGCGGAAGCCTTAATTACAGAGGGCTTACCGGTTGTAATAGTGCCTGTTTTATCCATAATGACGGTTTTGATTTTACCCGACATTTCTATTGCGGCGGCATTTTTATAAAGAATACCGCATTTAGCGCCGACGCCGCTTGAAACCATTATTGCAACGGGAGTTGCAAGTCCCAAAGCGCACGGACAGCTTATGACTATTACCGCAATCGAATGTGAAAGCGCCGTAGAAACAGCGGCGCCTGTTATCAGCCATACAACCAAGGTTATAACCGCGATAAGCAGAACCGACGGAACAAACACGCCCGAAACCCTATCCGCAATTCTTGCAATCGGAGCTTTTGAGGACGCGGCGTCATTAACGGTTTTGATAATTTTAGAAAATACCGTGTCTTCCCCAATTGCCTCGGCTTTGATTTTAACCGCGCCCGAAAGGTTTATAGTAGCGCCTGTCACCTTATCGCCGACGGATTTATCAACAGGCATGCTTTCGCCCGTAATCGCGGATTCGTCAGCCGAGCAGGTTCCCTCGATTATCTCTCCGTCAACCGCGAAGCTTTCCCCTGCCCTTGTCAAAATAACATCGCCGATTTTAATTTCGGAAACAGGAACGGTTTTTTCCTCTCCGTTAATTAAAAGAGTGGCGGTTTTCGGAGCAAAACTCATAAGGCGGTTTAATTCAGCCGTGGTTTTACCCTTTGAATAGGCTTCAAGCATTTTGCCGACCGTAATAAGCGTTAAAATCATAGCGGCGGATTCAAAATAAAGCCCATGTAGATCGTGGTGCATTATATTTCCGTTTATAAGCATTTTCACGGTTATAACCGTGCTGTAAACAAATGCCGTTCCCGAGCCTATTGCAACTAAGGAATCCATATTCGGCGAAAGCCTGAAAAGATTTTTAAAGCCGCTGATGAAAAAGCTTCGGTTGATTATCATAATAACAACTGTTAAAACAAGTTCAATTAAAGCAACCAATATCAGATTTTCGGATAGAAATGACGGCAAGGGAAAATTCCACATTACAAATCCCATTGAAACATACATTAAAACGATTAAGACACCGACGGAATAAATAAGCCTTTTCTTAAGCTTTGAAAACGGGCTTTCTTTCCCCTCAGTATCGTTTTCATTATAAATCTTAGCCCCATAGCCTGCATTTTTAACCGCTTCTATAATCTCCTTATCGGAGGCGGTTCCCTCACAGACCATTGTATTGGTAAGAAGGTTTACCTCGCAGGTTTCGATATTATCAAGCTTCGAAACCGCTTTTTGCACTCTTGCGCTGCATGCCGCACAGCTCATACCCGAAATACTGAATTTTTTCATTAGACACCACTCTTTTTATAAAATTAAAAATTTAAAATTGATAATTGAAAATTATTTATTCCGTCGAGGTTTGTTCAGAAGAGGACGATGAAGAAGGCAAACTCGGAACAGTTGATGTTTCCGACGAGCTTGAAGACGATGATGACGGCAAGCTCGAAGAAGACGATGATGACGGCAAGCTCGAAGAAGACGATGATGAGCTCGAAGATGATGACGGCGAGCTTGATTCCTGCGAAGAAGACGATACCTGAGACTGAGACTCACTAGACTGCGAAGAAGATTCTTCATCATCTTTTTGCACCCAATGCTGACCGTCACATCTGCCGGTAGGAACAAATCCGGGGACATAGTATCCTACAACTCTTTGGCAGTTTGAACCGCTTAAAAGTCCCGAATAGGGGCAATAGGTTTCCTCAACTACCTCTTCATCATATTCGAAATCCTTTTCCTCAAGATCTTTATGAACCTTAGTCATAATCTCTTTCCAGATCATGGCGGCGGAATTTGAATTATTGACATATTCCTTTTTATCGAAGCCATACCAAACCGAGCCGATATAATAAGGAGAACCCGCAACCATCCAAAGGTCGTTTTGCTCGCTTGTAGTACCTGTTTTTGCAAAGGTTTTAAGCTTACTGTAATTTGCAATATAGGTACCTGTTCCGCGCCTGCCGTAAACAACATTCTGCAAGAGCTTATTCATAACCGTTGCGGAGGTAGACTTAATGACCTGCGTACCCTCAGAATCGTCCTTTAAAATAACCTCGTCGTTGCTTGATTTAACAACCTTAAAATAGGTTTTCGGATCATGATACTTTCCGCCGCTTCCGAACACGGCATAAGCCGCCGCCGACTGAACGGTTGAAATTCCCTTTGTACAGCCGCCGAGAGCGAGAGAAGATAAGTTTTTATCGTCCTTATTAAGATAGGAAAGCTTATACTTATCCTTAAGGAAATTAAAAGAATTATCAATTCCGAGCTCGTCTTTTAACAGCCAGCACGGAATTGTATTAACGGAATGCTCCAAAGCGTCCTTCACTGTCATTCTGCCCGCATAATAGCCGTACCATTCCTTAGGACCTTTTTTTCCGTTGCCGTAATAGTTATCAAGCGGTTTATCATCATAGATTGAGGACCAATTTATCTTTCCGTTATCAATAAGCTGAGAATAAACGCCGAGCGGCTTCATGGTAGACCCGGGCTGGCGCGGCGAGGTCGCGAAGTTAACGCCTCTGTTAACGGTTTTTTCTCCCGTTCCGCCTACCAAGCCTACGATATGCCCGCTGTAGTCCATAATAGTCATAGCGCATTCAACATGCTTAGTTTTATCGAGCTTGGAGCGCTGAGAGAAATATTTATTGACATTTTTAAATACGCTTTCCATAGTATCCTGAATTTCGGGATCAACAGAGGCATAAATTTTATATCCGCCGTTATAAAGCATGGAAGACGCGGTATTTTTACTGCAATTATATTTTTCGCTCAAATCGTCAATAATCTGATCTATAAGAGTATCGACGAAATAATTATTTATCGGGATTTCGAAATTGCTCTGCTGGGATTTATCTATAACCAAATCTTCAAGACAGCTTTGAGCATACTCGTCCATTGTGATTTTATCAAGCTCAAGCATTTTTTTAAGGACATTGATTCTGCGCTTTTTATTTTCCTCGGGAAATCTGTCGGGATTATAAAGCGAGGGGTTTTTAGTAATTCCGGCAAGAGCGGCGCATTCCGTTAAGGAAAGCTCGCTTACATCCTTATTGAAATAATAGTTAGCCGCAACCTGAACTCCGCAGATTCCGCTTCCGAGAGAAATCGTATTTAAGTAAGCCTCTAAAATCTCATCCTTACTGAGCATTTTTTCAATACTGAGCGCTCGGGTTATCTCGCGAAGTTTTCTTGTCGCTTTTTTTGAATCATCGCCCGTTATATTCTTTATCAGCTGTTGGGTGATGGTAGATCCGCCCTGCTTGGTAGAATAAATATGAATTCCGGGGATAGAGTTTACAAAAGCGCCTAAGGTTCTTTTCCAGTCTACTCCGCCGTGGGTATAAAATCTCTCGTCCTCAATGGAAACGAAAGCGTCAACAAGCTGTTTGGGTACCTTTTCAAGCGGAACCCAAATTCGGTTTTCCTCGCCGTGCAGGCGCTGATACTCCTGCCAATCTCCGTTTTCGTTTTTAACATAAATAATTGAGGTCATGTTAATTTCGAGGTTACGGATATTTTCAACTATATCTCCGCTGTTAAAGGGGTCAACCTTTGAAGAGTTCTTTTTATTGCCCGCAACCGCAAAAACCATTCCTATTGAAGAAATGAAAAGGATTGCCGACATCAGAACGCACGAAAACTTAAATAATCGCTTCAAAACTTCTCCTCCGATATGTTTAAATAATTTTTTTCACCTGCCATTATAACACCTTTTTTCGAATTTATCAATTTTTTTACAAAAATTCACAATTTTGTTATATTTTAAGTCTATAATTCTTTTATAAAAATTTTAGAAACGGAGAAAATCATGCTGAAACTTAAAAATATCGTTAAGGAATACGATATCGGCGATTCAAAGGTCACCGCGCTTAAGGGAATTGACCTTGAATTCAGAAAAAATGAATTTGTCTCGATTTTAGGTCCCTCGGGATGCGGAAAAACCACCCTGCTTAATATAATAGGCGGACTTGACAGGTATTCAAGCGGAGACCTTATTATAAGCGGAAAATCCACAAAGCAATATAAGGACGCCGATTGGGATACCTACCGTAATCATACGATAGGCTTTGTTTTTCAAAGCTATAATCTTATCCCCCACCAAAGTGTTTTATCAAATGTTGAGCTTGCGCTGACTTTGTCGGGAGTGAGCAAGACTGAGCGTAAAAAGCGCGCAACGGACGCGCTTATAAAGGTAGGTCTCGGCGATCAGCTTGATAAAAAGCCGAATCAGATGTCGGGTGGTCAGATGCAGAGGGTCGCTATCGCAAGAGCGCTTGTAAACAATCCCGAAATACTGCTTGCTGACGAGCCTACGGGTGCGCTTGACAGCGAAACAAGCGTGCAGGTAATGGATATTTTAAAAGAGGTTGCAAAGGACAGGCTTGTTATAATGGTTACCCATAACCCCGAGCTTGCCGAAAAATATTCAACAAGAATTATCAAGCTGTTTGACGGAAAGGTTGTCGGAGACTCCGACCCGATAGAGGAAGAGACCGACGAAAAGAAGGATGGTAAAAAGCAAAAGAAGCCTTCAATGTCTGTTTTTACCGCCCTTTCCCTTTCGCTTAACAATCTGTTTACGAAAAAAGCGCGGACAATTCTTACTTCGTTTGCAGGCTCTATCGGAATAATCGGAATAGCCCTTATTTTATCGCTTTCAAGCGGTGTTCAGATATATATTAACCGCGTTGAGGAAGACACGCTTTCAAGCTACCCTATCGCAATCGAGCAGACCGGCACCGATATAAGCGAGCTTGCGCAGACCCTTATGGGCGACAATAAATCGGAAATTAAAAAGCAGAACGGCAAGATTTATTCCAATGATATAATGAGCGATATGATCACCTCAATGGTAAACGGAACGAGCAACAATGACCTTGCCGCCTTTAAAAAGTTTGCCGAGAGCGGTAAAAGCGATTTAAAGCAGTATACCTCGGATATTAAATACGGATATTCGACCGTTATGAACATTTACACCGAAAGCGGTTACAAGGTAAATCCTTCCTCTGTTTTTGAGGACCTTGGCTTTAAGCCCGAAAGCACGCAGTCCTCTTATTCTTCGATGAACGGCTTTTATAATTCAAATGTCTGGAAAGAGCTTATAGATAATGACGAGCTTATTGACAGACAGTATGAGGTAGTATCGGGAAGAAAGCCGAAAAATTATGACGAGGCGGTCGTAATCGTCGACGAAAACGATCAGATAAGCGATTACACGCTGTACACCTTAGGTCTAAAGGACTCCTCCGAGCTTAAGGAAATCCTTAAAAATGCCATGGAAGGCAAAAAACAAAAGGTTGATAAGCAGAAATCCTCCTCTTACACCTACGATGAAATTCTGTCCCTTAAATTCAAGCTTCTTTTAAACACCGATTATTATTCAAAAAATGCCGACGGCACCTACACCGACAATTCCTCCGACGAGCTTTATATTTTAGATAAGCTTAAAAATTCTCAGGAAATAAAAATAGTCGGAATTCTTCGCTCAAAGAGCAAATCAGCCGCTCAGTCGGGCGGAAGCACCGTAGGCTATTTAAGCTCGCTTACAGAGCATCTTATAAAAGAAATAAACGATACCGAAATCGTCAAAGCCCAAAAGGAAAACGAGCAGACGGATATTTTCACGGGTATGCAGTTTCCTAAGTCGGACGGTTACACTATGGATGAGCTAAACGCTTATATTGCAAATCTTCCCGCCGATCAGCAGGCGCAGTTTACCGGATATATTCAGCAGTTAAAGGCTCAGGGTCAGACCGACGCCCAGATAGTCGATAAATTTTCCTCATATCTTGCTCAGGCGTTCAGCGGCTCGTCCTATGATGAAAATATGTCAAAGCTCGGCGTATCGGATATCGATTCTCCGTCAACAATAAATATTTATCCTAAGGATTTTGAATCAAAGGAAAAAATCAGCGATATTATAAAGGATTATAATAAATCCGTAAAGGAATCCGAGCAGATAACCTATACCGATTATATCGGACTTCTTCTTTCCTCGGTAACAAAAATAATCAATGCTATAAGCTATGTTTTAATTGCATTTGTAAGTATTTCGCTTGTTGTTTCTTCAATAATGATAGGAATTATAACCTATATTTCCGTGCTTGAAAGAACAAAGGAAATCGGTATCTTACGCGCAATGGGCGCATCAAAGCACGATGTTTCAAGAGTTTTCAATGCCGAAACCTTAATTGAGGGCTTCACCTCGGGAATTTTAGGTATAGGAATAACCCTGCTTTTGTTAATTCCGATAAACGCGGTAATAAGACATCTTACAAACATTGAAGAGCTTGCGGCAGTCCTGCCTGTTCAGGGCGCAATAATCTTAATTTTAATAAGCATGTTCTTAACCTTTATAGCAGGCCTTATCCCGTCAAGAATGGCGGCAAAACGCGACCCTGTAACAGCTTTGAGAAGTGAGTAAATATAAAAAAGCAGTGATATATCATTTTTAAGAAATATCACTGCTTTTATAAATTAAAAATAATCTTTATTAAATAATTCTATTTTCTTATACATTGAAGAGCTTCCGTTGTCCTTGAAATATGACCTTCAATATCACGATCTCCCTTAAAATAATACCATAAAAGACGATCAAAATCTCTTCGCGAAATTAAATACCCTGTTAGTTCTTTATTGCGATTTCTAATATCGTCAATCAATTTTCTATAAGCCGCATAGTCACCATTCTTATCTTCAATACCAAATATTTTACTGATTTTGCTTTTAGTCCGTGCTAAATAGCAATCTTTACCCAAATATTCCCATGCATAATAAGGTAATACATCATTTATTACTTTATCAAAAATAGAGTATACATCATTTTCGTATAATGCATTAGATACGAATGTACAAAATTTTGTGGCAAAGCTGAATGTATATCTTCCTCCGCCTTCAGCTTTATACAATGCTCTAGCAATTTCATTAACTAATGTAGCATCTCCGGTCTTTAATCTACTATACAAGTTTTCAATATTAAAAATAAATTCAGCCGTCTTTTCGCGACCGCCATTATTTTTAGAATCTTTATTATCCTTTTTTACACCTGTAGAAGCTTGATGAGTTGAATTTTGTTTGTCTATCTCGGTTACAATTTTTAAAATGTCCTCTACTTCCCAAGGTATATTATTTTTATTACGCTTAATGAAATTATAAACAGTTGAAGAATTATTTTTGTCATTATATATTCGATAATTTGAATCATTCTTAACAATAAAATTTATTCTTGAAACATTATCTTTTGTCAGGGCTAATATACCATTTTTATCGAAATCAAATTCAAAACAATTGCCGTTCACTATAAAATCCCCTTTTTAATAAATCTGAATCTTTTAAATAGCTCAGCTTTTAATCATCTTTAAAAACTTACATTTATATTATAAATCAAGAAAAAATTTTTTCAATATATTAATTTAAACAAAATACTAGCCCCCTTTTTGTAATAAATTAAGGAGGCTAGTTAAAAATGTTTTAAATCATCGGAACTAAAATCATTCTGTCATTTTCGATTGTTTCTTCTGTCAATTCATTGATACGCATTATTTCTTTTACGCTTGCGCAGTATTTTTTCGCTATATTCCAGATATTTTCGTCCTTTGAAGCAAAGTAAACGGTCATTGCTCCGCGCGAGGTTTTTTCTACGGGCTTTGAAGAATTGATATTAACTCCGATAAGCACCGCGTCGGTATTATCTGTATAAATCGCGGCTTTAATTTCAAGCTCAAATCTAAGCTCGATACAGTTTTCGGATGCGATTATATATGAGCCGCTTAAGACATTCACCGTAGGCTCGCAATAAAGATTATCCGAATTGATTTCAAGCTTTTTAGAGTATTCAAAAGGAATTTTCTTTTCTATAATGCAGGGATCTTCGTCCTCGCAGTCGGCAATAATGCAGGCGTTTATAAATCCGCTTAATTTAAGCTCGCCGTTTTCTATGGAATGGTTTTCAATTACCGACGAATACCACATATCGCACACAGAGCAGATTTTTATATCATTTTCCTCGGCGGTATCCTTTATCTGCATTCTGTCGGTTACTTCACAGCAAAGCTTACTGAGTCTGATACTGTTCTTTTTAAATTCGGTTTCAAATTTTCTTGAAAAAGCGTCGGTTATAACCTCGACATCATTTTCACAATAGGTTTTACAAAATGCCAAAACCTTAGCGTTTATAGTAAAGCTTTTGCTTTCTTCCGACGAGGACGGTTTAACCTCTAAAAAGCAAAGCTTACAGCCGGAGCTTGCCTTACAGCTTTCATTTAACCCGTCAATTCCGAGCAGCTGGCTGAAAGGAATTACAGTACTGAGGTGCTGCTGCTTGCCGTTTACGGTGGCATAGACTGTTTTAACGCAAAGCTCGCCTTTAAGCATAGCCTTATTCGGAAGAAGCTTACATTCCTTTATCCTTGCTGTTCCCTCATATCTCAAAACGCATCTTACCGCGTCCGAGGACTGACCGATTTCTGTTTCTTCCTCTATATTTACATATTTTTCGGCATAGCCTATCGGGCTTGTGGCAGGAATTACAGAGCGCTTAAGCTCTATTGTATCATCGTCAATATCCGAAATAATTTCAACTGGTTTTTTCTTTTGTGCATTAACGCAAAGGCTTATCGCGCCATGGACATCGACCTTTCTCGGACTTACGGCGCGGCAATTGATATAATCTGTTTTCGCGGCGGCGAAAACATCCGCGTTTTCGATACCGTCCGTTCCCTCAAAGGTTTTATTAAAAGGATACTGATACTCATAAGAATACAGCTCACCCTCATCGCTTACATAAATAAGGGTTATAAGAACATTTCCGTCAATACCTACATTCTTACCGTTTATACCTTTTGAAATTATGAAAACATCGGTTTTGCATTTAAGTATTTTTGAAATTTCGGGACAGTAATCCGGAAGTGTATAATCGGTATCAATAGGTATTTCGGCGGTTTCTTTCAACACGGTTTCATTGACCGTGACGGGCATTGTAAGATTTTTTTGTTCCATAGCAAGTCACACTCTCTATTTTTTTTATTTAATAATATTAAATCAAAAAGAAAAATATAACCTGTTAAAAATAAAAAGCTCTCCTCATTAAAAGGAAAGCTGTGATAAAAAATAATTATATTCTTTTTAAAATTTCGGAGTAACCCTTACCGTACTGAACGCACCTTGAAACTCGGCTTAAGGTAGCAGACGAAATATCCGTTTCATCAATAACCTGATTATAGGTTTTACCCTCCATTAAAAGCTTAGCCGCGCAGACACGCTGAGCCATCTGCTCTACCTCTTTATTAGTACAAAGGTCATCAAAGAAATCCTGACATTCCTGCTCAGACTTCAGCGACAAAATCGCCTTAAACAAATTTGAAATCTCATTTTTTTCAATATGCTTATTCATTAAAAATAAACTCCTTATTTCCTATAAATCGGACATTGCCCGTAAGCCTGACCTTGCCCGAAGGTGCGGCGTCAACAGTAAGAGTTCCGCCCTCTTCGGATATATTAAGGCTAACCTTGCTTTCATATTTTTTTGAAATATAAAATCCTAAAGCGGCGGTTCCGCTGGCGCAAGAGGATTCCCAGTG
>DBKZ01000098.1:0-288 GCA_002297415.1 Ruminococcaceae bacterium UBA737 | reverse complement strand
CCGCTTTTACATATACAAGCGGCTTTAAAAATGCTCTTTGCTCATCAAAAAACATAAGCCCGAGCGCATCCGCATTAAGCTTATTGCACCACATTTTTATTAGCTTCTCAGCCAAGCTTTTTTCTAAATTCTGCGATATAATTATATGATAAATTCCCGGGATTTTTATAACAGGCAGATTAAGCTTATCAAAGCCGATATCAAATTCCTTATATATTATTTCTTTAAAAATCGGCATATCCACGCTTGCCGTAAACTCATTTTCCGAATTTTTTTTAACCGCCGTTT
>DBKZ01000084.1 GCA_002297415.1 Ruminococcaceae bacterium UBA737 | reverse complement strand
ATGTCGGTCTTTCGGTTTCCCGTGTCGGCGGAGCCGCTCAGACAAAGGCTATGAAAAAGGCAACGGGCGCAATAAGGCTTGACCTTGCTCAGTACCGCGAAATGGAAGTTTTCATGCAGTTTTCAAGCGACCTTGACGAAACCACGAAGCGTCAGCTTCATTACGGCGAGGACTTAATGGAGCTTTTAAAGCAGGAGCAGTATCATCCTTATTCTCAGCATGCTCAGGTTATTCTCTTAACCTCTGCGCTTTCTCAGGCATTTAATTCCGTTTCGGCAAAGGATGTAAGAAAAGCCGCAAAAGAGCTGATAGATTATTTTGAAAGCACTAAGGCCGAGCTTTGCGCTTCGATAGATAAAACCGGAGAGACCTCAGAGGAGGAGCGCCGAGTAATAGCCGAAACCGCGAAAAGGTTTATAACCGATTTCGCGCAAAGAATTAAAGCTTAGGCGGTGGCTTTATATGGCGAATGTTAAGGAAATAAAAAGCCACATCAAAAGCGTTACCGATACTAAAAAAATAACAAACGCGATGTACCTTATCGCTTCAACGAAAATGCGCAAGGCAAAGGCTGACCTTGACAGAACAAGACCTTATTTTGAGGCTCTTCAAAAGGAAATAAAGCGTATTTTCAGAAATGTTAAAAATGTTAAAAGCAAGTATTTTTATCCTGATGACGGCGAGCCTGAGCTTAACGGGACCTACGCCTGTCTGGTGGTTACTGCGGATAAGGGACTTGCGGGAATGTACAATCAGAATGTTATAAAAGAAGCGGAAAGAATGTACAAAGAGCACCCCGATATGAAGCTGTTCGTGGTCGGGGAGTACGGAAGAAGATATTTCGAGCATAGGAAAATTCCGATAGAGCGAAGCTTTATTTATACGGCTCAGAATCCTACCATGCAAAGAGCGAGAGAGATAACAAATATTCTGCTTGATATGTTTGATTCGGGCGAAATTCAGAAAATATTTTTGGTTTATACGGATATTAAAAACGGTATGTTTGAGGATGTCATTTCGGTAAGACTGCTTCCGTTTCATAAAAAAGCTTTTACCGCAAAAGAAGCCGAGGAAGCCGTTAAGGTGCCGTTTGAATTCTCGCCTTCCGTAGAAGAGGTGCTTAATAATATGATTCCGAGCTATATTTCGGGATATATTTACAGCGCGCTTATAGATTCCTTTTGCAGTGAGCAAAGCTCAAGAATGGAAGCAATGAATTCGGCAAATCAGAATGCGCAGAAAATTCTGTCCGAGCTTTCGGTTGTTTATAACAGACTCCGTCAGGCGTCTATCACTCAGGAAATAACAGAGGTATCGTCAGGCGCTAAGGCTCAGAAAAAGAAGGAGGTTAAAATACAGTGAAAACAGGAAAAATAGTTGAAATTTCAGGACCTGTAATCGACTGTAAATTTACCCATGGAGAGCTTCCGAAAATAAGAGAAGCTTTAACAGTAAATGTTGACGGCGAAAACCGTGTTATGGAGGTCGCCTCTCATATAGGCGGCGATAAGGTCCGTTGCATCCTTTTGGGAAACAGCGAGGATCTCGCGCGCGGTATGGAGGTTAAGGCGAATGGGGGCGGAATAAAGGTCCCTGTTGGAAAATGCACTTTAGGCAGAATGTTTAATGTTTTAGGCGAGCCTATCGATGGGGAAGGAGAAATCCCCGAAGACAGCACACGCTGGGAAATTCACAGAAAAGCGCCGAGCTTTGAAAAGCAAAGACCTGCCGCTGAAATTCTCGAAACGGGAATTAAGGTTATAGACCTGTTAGAGCCTTATCCGAAGGGCGGAAAGATAGGTCTTTTCGGCGGTGCGGGCGTCGGTAAAACGGTTCTTATTCAGGAGCTTATCCATAATGTCGCTATGGAGCACGGCGGATATTCCGTTTTCACGGGCGTCGGCGAGAGAAGCAGAGAGGGAAACGACCTTTATTATGAAATGAAGGAAAGCGGCGTAAGCGATAAAACGGCGCTTGTTTTCGGTCAGATGAACGAAGCCCCCGGAGTGCGAATGAGAGTTGCATTATCGGGACTTACAATGGCTGAATATTTCCGTGACGCCGAGAAAAAAGATGTGCTTTTGTTTATAGATAATATTTTCCGTTTCGTTCAGGCAGGAAGCGAGGTTTCAACATTGCTCGGAAGAATGCCTTCAGCTGTCGGTTATCAGCCGACCCTTGCGGACGAAATGGGCGCTCTTCAGGAAAGAATAACCTCGACCGACGACGGTTCGGTTACCTCCGTTCAGGCAGTTTATGTCCCTGCCGACGACCTTACCGACCCTGCCCCTGCGACAACCTTTACTCATCTTGACGCAACAACGGTTTTAAGCCGTAAAATTTCCGAACAGGGAATTTATCCCGCGGTCGATCCGCTTGCTTCGACATCGAGAATTCTTGAAGCTTCTGTTGTCGGAAACGAGCATTATGAGGTTGCAAGAAGAGTTCAGGAGGTTCTGCAGAAATATAACGAGTTGCAGGATATTATAGCAATCTTGGGTATTGACGAGCTTTCCGAGGACGATAAGCTTACGGTTACAAGAGCCCGCAAAATGCAGAGATTTTTGTCTCAGCCTATGCATGTTGCAGAGAAATTTACAGGTATAAACGGAATCTATGTTCCTTTAAAGGAAACCGTCCGCGGATTTAAGGCGATTTTAGACGGCGAGGGAGACGAATATCCCGAAGCCGCATTCTATAATGTCGGAACATTTGACGATGTAAAGACAAAAGCCGAGCAGATAAAGAGGGAAGAAAGCAATGAAAAGCTTTAAGGTCCATATTCTTGCCGCTGATAATACTTTTTTTGACGGCGAATGCGAATCTCTTATAATCCCGACTTCAAACGGTCAGTACGGAATTTTAGCCGACCATGCCAATGCTATTACGGCTGTAATCCCCGGATCCGCTACATTCAGGGTCAGCGGCGGCAAAAATCAGATAGCCGCCGTATCCTCGGGACTTTGCAAAATCGAAAACGGCGAGGTTTTATTGCTTGTTGATTCCGCCGAACGGCCTGAGGAAATTGACGAAAAAATGGCTGAAATTGCCGCGGCAGAGGCAAAAGAAGCTCTTTTGCAGAAGCAAAGCTACAGAGAATATAAATCGACTCAACTTTTGCTCGCGAGAAATATTGCGAGAATGCGTGTAAAAAACAGCGGAAACAATTTGTAATATCGGAGAAGATACTATGTATAATAATATCAAAGAGTATGAACGCATGATAAGCGGAAAGCTTTATAATCCTTCTGACAGTGAACTTGATAAAATCCATAGGGCAGGACTTATAAGGTGCGATAAATTTAATAAAATATCCGTAAGGCGCTCTAAGGCAAAGCAACGCGCGCTTGAAAAGCTTATTCCGTCGGCAAAAGGAATGGATTTCGGAGTTTTTGCTCCTTTTTACTGCGAGTACGGTATAAATATCCATGTCGGCAAGGGCTGTTTTGCAAATTATAACTGCATATTTCTCGATGTTTCTCCGATCACTCTCGGAGACGGCGTCTGGATAGGCGCAAATGTCACTCTTGCAACGCCGAATCATCCGTTTATTTCTTCCGAGCGTCTGGTTGCAAGCTGTCCCGACGGAGAGCATGACCTTGAATACAGCGAGCCGATAACTATAAAGGACGGGTGCTGGATATGCTCGGGAGTAACAATTTGCGGCGGTGTAACAATAGGGGAAAACAGCATAGTTGCCGCGGGAGCGGTTGTAACTAAGGATATTCCGCCGAATTCAATTGCCGCAGGCGTTCCTGCAAGGGTTATAAGGGAAATTGACGGGGATGACAGAATAAATGTCTTAGACACTTTTATTAAAAACGAAATACCTCTTTCGGCAAGAAAAAAGCGAGTTAAGTGAAATGAACAAGTCCTAAAAAAATGGACAATAGAAAAAAGAGACCTCCTAAGGTAGAATTAAAGAAACTACCATAGGAGGATTTTTTATGCCAAGAAGTTATCG
>DBKZ01000038.1 GCA_002297415.1 Ruminococcaceae bacterium UBA737 | reverse complement strand
TTCTTTAAGTCCGAACAACGGGTCGATCTTACCCATGATTGCGGCTTCTGTAAGAACCTTGGTGGTTTCCTGGAACGAAGCGGCGGACATGAACGATTCGGTTGCAAGAGAAGCCTTGGTGATACCGAGAAGTGTTGCCTTATACTCGGCGAGTTTAAGTCCCTCTTCGCCGTTTTCGGTTCTTTCCTTGATCTTAGCGTTTGCTTCCGCAATTTCTTTATATTCATAGCTTACATTCTGAATAAGATCGGTGCTTCCCGGATCTGTAATCTTAAGCTTACGCATCATCTGGCGGACAATGATTTCGATATGCTTATCATTGATATCAACACCCTGAGTGCGGTAAGCATTTTGAATTTCTGCTATGATATATTCTTCGACAGCCTGCGGACCCTGAGCCTCCAAAATATCCTGAGGATATTTTGCACCGGGGACTAAAAGCTGACCTGCTTCGACATAATCGCCGTCGTTAACAAGAGTTCTTGAACCGTAGGGAATAACGATTTTTTCCTCTTCCATGGTTTCTTCATTATTGATAATAATGACATTGCTCTTCTTTTCTTCGACGAGGCGGACTCTTCCGTTGATTTTAGCGATAAGTCCGCAATGCTTAGGTCTTCTTGCCTCAAAAAGCTCTTCAACACGCGGAAGACCCTGAGTGATATCCTCGGTTGACGCGATGCCGCCTGTATGGAAGGTACGCATTGTAAGCTGAGTACCCGGCTCGCCGATTGACTGAGCCGCAACTATACCTACAGCCTCGCCTACCGTAACAGGCTTATTTGTAGCAAGGTTTGCGCCGTAGCACTTCTGGCAAACACCGTGATGGCTGTGGCAGGTAAGAATAGAACGGATCTCAATTTCAGTAATGCCTGCGTCAACAATTCTCTTAGCGTCTTCCTTGGTCATCATGTGCTCATTGTCGCAGATAACCTCGTCTGTATTCGGGTCAACGGCAGGATGAAGCAGAAATCTTCCGATAAGTCTCTCTTCGAGAGTTTCAAGGACATGATTTCCGTCCTTGATATCAGAAACGAGCAAGCCCTCTTCGGTTCCGCAATCGTTTTCACGGACGATAACATCCTGAGAAACATCGACAAGTCTTCTTGTAAGGTAACCCGAGTCTGCTGTACGGAGCGCCGTATCGGCAAGTCCTTTACGCGCACCGCGCGAGGAAATGAAGTATTCGAGAACGTTAAGTCCCTCACGGTAGTTAGCACGGATAGGAACTTCAATAACCTTACCTGCTGTATTTGCGATAAGTCCGCGCATACCTGCGAGCTGTCTTATCTGGCTCATAGAACCACGCGCGCCGGAGTCTGCCATCATGAATATCGGGTTGAACTCGTCAAGGTTGCCCTTAAGTGCGTCCGCAACATCCTCTGTTGCCTTATTCCAAATTTCAATTACATGGCGGCTACGCTCATCATTGCTGATAAGACCGCGGCGGTAGTTCTTTGAAACCTCGTCGATTTCCTGCTCGGCACCTGCGAGAATTTCTTTCTTTGCAGGAGGAATAACAGCGTCGATAACGGCAACGGTGATAGCGCCCTTTGTTGAATACTTAAAGCCTGTTGCCTTAATATTATCAAGAACAATAGACGATTTGCTTGTGCCGTATTTATCAATACATCTGTCGATAATTTTTCCGAGCTGCTTTTTACCAACCTTATTCTGAACGATATCATCGTTAGAATCAATAGTAAGCTTACTTAAATCTTTAACCGCAAAGGTCCATTCAAGGTCAAGCTCATGGGCAGGGTCGGTACGGTCAACAAAGCCGAGATCCTGCGGAATTGACTCATTGAAGATTATAAATCCGACTGTACACCAAACAAGACCGGATTTTCCGCTTTCATTCTTAAAGCGGACTCTGATAGGAGCATGAAGACTGATTATTCCGTCCTCATAAGCCATAATCGCCTCATTCTTATCGCGGAAGACCTTATTTGCTCCCTTTTCCTCGGATTTAACGAGGGTTAAATAATAAGAACCGAGTACCATATCCTGAGTAGGAACGGCAACAGGCTTACCGTCAGAGGGTTTAAGCAGGTTATTAGCCGCAAGCATTAAAAATCTTGCTTCTGCCTGAGCCTCAGCGGAAAGCGGAACATGAACAGCCATCTGGTCGCCGTCGAAGTCGGCGTTATAAGCGGTACAAACAAGCGGATGAAGCTTTAAGGCTTTACCCTCTACGAGCACCGGTTCAAATGCCTGAATACCGAGCCTATGAAGTGTAGGAGCACGGTTTAAAAGAACAGGGTGCTCTTTAATTACCATTTCCAAAGCGTCCCAAATTTCAGTCGAAGCGCGCTCAACCATTTTACGGGCCGATTTAATATTTGTAACCGCCTTTGTTTCAACAAGGCGCTTCATAACAAACGGCTTAAACAGCTCAAGTGCCATTTCCTTAGGAAGACCGCACTGATACATTTTAAGCTCAGGACCGACAACGATAACCGAACGTCCCGAATAGTCAACACGCTTACCGAGAAGGTTCTGACGGAAGCGTCCCTGCTTACCCTTAAGCATATCCGAAAGGGATTTAAGAGCACGGTTATTAGGACCTGTAACAGGCTTACCTCTTCTGCCGTTATCAATAAGAGCGTCAACAGCCTCTTGAAGCATACGCTTTTCGTTTCTTACGATTATATCAGGCGCGCTTAACTCTAAAAGTCTTTTTAAACGGTTATTACGGTTAATAACTCTTCTGTAAAGGTCATTAAGGTCGGAGGTTGCAAATCTTCCGCCGTCAAGCTGGACCATAGGACGGAGATCCGGAGGAATTACCGGAATAACGTCGAGAATCATCCATTCGGGTCTGTTGCCCGAAGCGCGGAATGCTTCTAAGACCTCAAGCCTCTTTAAAATGCGGACTCTCTTCTGTCCTGCTGAATCCTCAAGCTCTGCGCGGAGCTCTTCGCAGGATTTTTCAAGGTCGATTTCGCTGAGAAGCTTCTTTATAGCCTCTGCGCCCATTTCAGCTTTAAAATCATCCTCATATTTCTCACGCATATTGTGATACTGAGTCTCATTAAGGAGCTGTTTTTTCTCAAGCGGAGTAGTTCCGGGGTCGGTTACTATATACTGAGAAAAATAGAGAACCTGCTCTAATGCCTTTTGAGTTATATCAAGGCAAAGTCCCATTCTTGAAGGGATAGTCTTGAAATACCAGATATGGGAAACAGGAGCCGCGAGCTCGATAGAGCCCATACGCTCTCTTCTTACCTTAGCGCGAGTAACCTCAACGCCGCAGCGCTCGCAGACCTTTCCTTTATATCTTATTCTTTTATACTTACCGCAGTGGCATTCCCAGTCCTTCTGGGGTCCGAAAATCTTTTCGCAGAAAAGTCCGCCGATTTCGGGCTTTAAGGTACGGTAGTTGATTGTTTCTGCCTTGGTGACTTCACCGTAAGACCAGCTTCTGATCTGTTCCGGAGATGCAAGACCTATTTTTACGGATTCAAAATCAAATTCGTTTTCGTTAGCCATATTATCTGCTCCTCCTTAATTTTCGTCTGTATCAAGATCATCGTCTACGATGGCGTCGCCGTTTTCATCTTCAAAGCTGAAGCCGTCGGAAATGTCTGAGTCTGAAATATTATCATCAAAATCGTCCTCGGGAATTACAGGTGTTGCGAGACCGATATCGTCGTCATCGAAGTTCTGACGGAGGTCAACCTCAAATCCGTCATGATTGAGAACACGGATATCGAGACCCAAAGACTGAAGCTCCTTGATAAGAACCTTAAAGGACTCGGGTATTCCTGCCTTAGGAACATTCTGTCCCTTAACGATTGCCTCGTATGTCTTAACTCTTCCTACAACATCATCGGACTTAACCGTGAGGATTTCCTGAAGAGTATAAGCAGCGCCGTAAGCCTCGAGCGCCCAAACTTCCATTTCTCCGAAACGCTGGCCGCCGAACTGAGCTTTACCGCCGAGAGGCTGCTGAGTAACAAGAGAATAAGGACCTGTAGAACGGGCGTGAATCTTATCGTCAACAAGGTGATGGAGCTTAAGATAATACATATAACCTACTGTTACACGGTTATCAAACGGCTCGCCTGTTCTTCCGTCGTAAAGCTGAACCTTACCGTCCTCAGGCATACCTGCCATTTTAAAGCACTCGCGGATATCCGCTTCATGTGCGCCGTCGAAAACAGGCGTGCAGATATTCCAGCCTAATGCCTTTGCGGCATAACCTAAGTGAACCTCGAGCACCTGTCCGATATTCATTCGGGAAGGAACGCCCAAAGGATTAAGAACTATATCAAGCGGTGTGCCGTCGGGTAAGAAAGGCATATCCTCGCTCGGGAGAATTCTTGAAACAACACCCTTATTACCGTGGCGTCCCGCCATTTTATCTCCGACGGAGATTTTACGCTTTTGAGCAATATAGCAGCGGACAATAACATTTACTCCGGGGCTTAACTCGGAAGAATTTTCACGGGTAAACACCTTAACATCTACTATTGTGCCGTACTCGCCGTGCGGAACGCGGAGAGAGGTATCTCTTACCTCACGTGCCTTATCGCCGAATATCGCACGGAGAAGTCTTTCTTCGGCGGTCAGATCGGTCTCACCCTTAGGAGTTACCTTACCGACAAGGATATCGCCTGCGGTAACATCGGCACCGACGCGGATAATACCGTTTTCGTCAAGGTCTTTCAGCGCGTCCTCGCCGACATTCGGAATGTCACGGGTAATCTCTTCCGGTCCGAGTTTGGTATCGCGGCATTCGATATCATACTCTTCTATATGAATAGAGGTATAAACATCGTCGCGGACAAGACGCTCGTTTAAGAGTACCGCATCCTCATAGTTATAACCTTCCCAAGTCATAAATCCTATAAGCGCGTTTCTTCCGAGAGAAATTTCACCGTTGCTGGTAGCAGGTCCGTCCGCAATGACCTCCTTTTCTTCTACCTTCTGACCTACGCTTACGATAGGACGCTGATTTATACAGGTTCCGTGGTTGGAACGAAGGAATTTGATAAGCTTATATTCGTCAATTTCGCCGTTTTTGGCGCGAATTTTAATTATATCGGCGCTTACATAAGAAACAGTACCTGCACGCTTTGCAAGAACTACAACGCCTGAATCGACAGCGGCCTTATATTCCATACCGGTTGCAACAATCGGGTTTTCGGGCTTAAGAAGCGGAACTGCCTGCTTCTGCATGTTTGATCCCATGAGCGCACGGTTTGTATCGTCGTTTTCAAGGAACGGAATCATAGCGGTTGCCACGGAAACTACCATTTTCGGAGAAACATCCATAAAATCGGCTCTGGAAGCTTCAACCTCTTGGAAGCCGTCACGGTAACGGGCGTTTACCTTCTTATGAACGAAGTGTCCGTTTTCATCCAAAGGCTCGTTAGCCTGAGCGACTATATAATCGTCCTCTTCGTCGGCAGTCATATAAACTACCTCGTCAAGAACCTTTCCGTCCTTAACATGGCGGAACGGAGCCTCGATAAATCCGTATTTATTTATCTTTGCATAAGTTGCAAGATACGAGATAAGTCCGATATTAGGTCCTTCAGGAGTCTCTATCGGGCACATGCGTCCGTAATGAGTATAATGAACGTCACGGACCTCAAAGGATGCACGGTCACGGGAAAGTCCGCCGGGGCCGAGTGCCGAAAGACGGCGCTTATGAGTAAGCTCGGAGAGCGGATTTGTCTGATCCATGAACTGTGAAAGCGGAGAAGAGCCGAAGAACTCTTTAATAGCCGCAACTACAGGACGGATATTTATAAGAGACTGAGGAGTGATATTCTCGCTGTCCTGAGACATAAGAGTCATTTTTTCTCTTACTACGCGCTCCATTCTCGTAAATCCGATTCTGAACTGATTCTGCAAAAGCTCGCCTACAGAACGGATTCGGCGATTTCCGAGGTGGTCGATATCGTCCACATTTCCGACTTCATGGGGAAGTCCGAGGAAGTAGTTGACAGAAGCGAAGATATCTTCATATACTATATGCTTAGGAATAAGCGCGTCTGCATTTTCAATAAGCGCTTCATATAAATCTTCTTTATTAGTGTTTTCTTCAAGAAGCTCTTTTAAAACCTCAAAGCTTACCTTTTCGTTAATGCCCTCATAGTCAAGCTTTGCAAGCTCTTCGTCGGTAAAATCGGTAAAGTCCTTAAGGTCAACCATTCCGTTTGAAAGAACCTTAACCTCTGTTACCCTACCCTCAAGGTCGAACACATTTACATGGACCTCGCGAACGCCCTTTTTCTCGATAAGAGCGGCAAGCTCCTTTGTGACGGTTGTATCAGGCTCGGCTAAAATTTCGCCTGTCATCGGGTCGACAACGGGGCGGGAAATTACCTTTCCTCTGATTCTTGCGCCTATACTTAATTTTTTATTGTATTTATATCTTCCGACTCTTGAAAGGTCATAGCGGTGAACATCAAAGAAGAGCTGTTCAAGATAAGCCTTTGCACCCTCAATGGTTACAGGCTCGCTCGGTCTTAACTTCTTATAGACCTCGATAAGAGCATCCTCAACGGTTTTTGTCTCATCGATATTCAAGGTTGCGTCAAGACGCTCGTCCGCTCCTAAAAGCTGACGGATCTCTTCATTTGTAGTAATGCCGAGAGCGCGGATAAAGGTTGTAATAGGAAGCTTTTTATTCTTATCAATACGGACATATAAAACTTCGTTTACAGCGGTTTCATATTCAAGCCACGCACCGCGGTTAGGAATGATTGTCGAAGAAAAGAGCTTAGCGCCTGTCTTTTCATCGGCTTTAACGGCATAATATACACCGGGGGAACGGACAAGCTGAGAAACAACCGCACGCTCCGCACCGTTTATAACAAATGTGCCGGCATCGGTCATAAGCGGGAAATCGCCCATGAAGACTTCGCTTTCCTTGATTTCTCCGGTTTCCTTATTGAAAAGGCGGGCCGTTACTCTTAAGGGTGCCGCATAGGTAGTATCACGGGATTTACATTCGGTTACATCATATTTGGGCTGTTCATCAATTCTGTAATCAATAAAGCTCAGCTCAAGATTTCCGCTGTAGTCCGTAATAGACGACATATCCTTAAATACTTCTCGCAGGCCCTCGGTTATAAACCAATTGTATGAGTCTTTCTGAATTTCAATGAGGTTGGGCATATCAATAACTTCATTGATTTTAGAAAAAGTCATACGAGTGTTTTTACCCATTTGGACTTTCTTCACCATTGCACTTGGCTCCATAGGTTAACGATCACTCCTAAATAAATTTTTACGGAACGCAGACTTAAATCTATCAGCCCCGTTAATTCCTTAACAATAGGCGGAAAACAGCGCGGTTTTAACGCAAAAACACAAGCTTTTTCGCAAAAAAGGCGCAAAATCCCCCATCATCATTAGTGATTTAATATTATATCGCAAATAAAGCGCCGTGTCAAGGATTATTTTACTTTTTTTACCTGTTTTTCCTTTTTGCATTGTTTTATAATTCCGCTTATGCTATAATTCTGTTATGATTTTTCAAAAGGCGGTGCAAAATGTCGGACAAAAAACCTGAAATACTCTCCCCTGCGGGCACAAAAGAAAGTCTTATTGCCGCAGTAAGGAGCGGTGCGGACGCAGTTTATTTAGGAGCCAAAAATTTCAGCGCGAGAAGAAACGCGGAAAATTTCGGCGCCGATGAGCTTAAAGACGCCGTAGGCTACTGCCATGAAAGAGGTGTTAAGGTATATCTTACGCTTAACACAATGATAAAATCAAAAGAATTATCTTTTGCCTTTAATACCGCCGTGGAAGCCTACGCTTCGGGAGCGGACGGAATAATAATTTCGGATCTCGGTCTTGCAGATATTTTAAGAAGAGAAATTCCCGATTTTCCCCTGCACGGCTCAACCCAGCTTTCGGTTCATTCCCCTGCCGCCTTAAGCATTTTAAAAGAAAAAGGCTTTTCCCGTATAGTGCTTGCAAGAGAAATGAGCTGTAAGCAAATTTCCGATTTTTGCAGGGAAGCCAAAAAAATAAATATAGAAACCGAGGTTTTCGTTCACGGCGCGCTTTGTATGAGCCTTTCGGGACAATGTCTGCTTTCAAGCATGATAGGCGAGCGCAGCGGAAACCGAGGGCTTTGCGCAGGACCCTGCCGTCTCCCCTTTGGCGCAAGAGGCTTAAATAAAAACAGATATGATTTAAGCCTTAAGGATTTGAGCCTTATAAACCATATAGACGAGCTTAAGAAAATCGGGGTTGATTCGCTTAAAATCGAGGGCAGAATGAAGCGCCCCGAATATGTAGCCGCGGCTACGGCTGTATGCAGGCTCAGAGCGGACGGGAAAGAAGACAAAGAGCTTGAAAAAAATCTTATGAAAATTTTCTCCCGTTCAGGCTTTACGGACGGATATTTTACAGGCAATAAAGGAAATAACATGTTCGGCACAAGGACAAAGGACGATGTTATTTCATCCGCGGAAGCGATAAAGCAAATTCATGAGCTTTACAGAAAAGAAAGAAATTCCGTCCCATTAAAAATGGATTTTACAGCCATTTCGGGTAAGCCTGTAAGTCTTACGGTTACCGACGGGGAAAATACCGTAACCGAATACGGGGCGGTTCCTGAAACAGCGCAGAACAAACCGACTTTAGCGGAGGATATAAAATCAAGTCTTTCAAAGCTCGGGTCTACCCCCTACTTTTTAAAGGAAATAAATATTAAATCAGACGACAATATTTTTATAGGCGGAAAGGAAATCAATCTTTTAAGAAGAACCGCCGCCGAAGAGCTGAGTTATAAGCGGAGAAACAATAAAACAAAGGTTATAAATTCGGTTTATGAATATAACAAAAAAGAAGTTAAAACAAATAACAGTGATAAGTGCTTTATCATAAAATTACCCGATATAATGCACATTCCGAGCAATTTATCGAATGTTAACGGAATTATTCTGCCGCTCGGAACCGCCTCGCCGAAATTACAAACCGGCATAAAGCTTATTGCCGAAATACCGAGACTGATTTCGGATGAAGACGCCGTTTTAAAAAAGCTTATTCTGATGAAGCGAGACGGATTTTCGGCCTGCTATTGCGGCGAGCTTTCGGCGATAAGTTTATCGCTTAAGGCAGGGCTTGAACCGATAGGCGGAACAAGTCTGAATATTTGCAATTACGAATCGGTTAACGCTTTTTTAAAAACCGGAGTTAAAAAGCAATTTATTTCCGCTGAAATTCAGGCGGACGAAATTCCGCTTTTAAAAAATAAAAATATCGGCTGCTTTGCTTACGGCAGACTTCCTCTTATGATAACCGCAAACTGCCCTGTTAAAAACTCTGCCGACTGCTCTGAGTGCCGAAAAAACGGAAGCTTAAAGGACAGAATGGGTGTTGTATTCCCCGTCGCCTGCAAAAACGATTACTGCGAAATTCTGAATTCTAAGCCGATTTATCTTGCGGACAGAAAAAACAAGCTTAACGTTAAATATCTTTTGCTTTGGTTTGAAAAAGAAAGCAAGGAAGAAATCGAAGCGATAATTAAAAAATACGAAATCGGCGCTCCGCCGGATTTCGATTACACAAGAGGGCTTTATTTCAGAAATCTTTTATAAAGCTTAAAAAATCGGACTGTAAAAACTTTTTTGTTCTTACAGTCCGATTGATTTTATGATTTTATTTTAACTTCTTTCCGTCAGAGAAAGCCTTTC
>DBKZ01000077.1 GCA_002297415.1 Ruminococcaceae bacterium UBA737 | reverse complement strand
GACCTTGATATTTTAGCAACAACTGCCAAGCATGAGATCCAGTTCGGATATATAGAAAGACCTACCACCGAAAACAGCATAACCGAGACTGCGAAATTCGAGGTATGCAATCATAAGTGGACGGATATTTCCGAATCAAGATTCGGCGCGGCTGTACTTAATGACTGCAAGTACGGGATAAGCGTAAGAGAGTCCGATATAAGGCTGTCGCTCCACCGCGGAGGGTGCAGACCCGACTGGTCGGGTGATAAAGGCATTCATGAGTTTACCTATTCGCTTTTGCCTCACGGAAGCTTTTCTGTAAAGGAAGTAGTAAGCGAGGCTTATGCCCTTAATTACGGTGTATGCAATTTTGAGGGCAGATTCAAAAGGAAAGCCGAAGCTCCGATAGAAATATCGGAGGATAATATAATCTGCGAAACTGTAAAGCCAGCTGAAAATGAAGAAAATGCTTATGTTTTAAGACTTTATGAGGCAGAGAAAAATAAAACCAAGGTTAAGCTTACTTTCCCGAAATCAGCAAAAAAGGTTTATTTAACCGATATGCTTGAAGAAAAAATCAGTGAAATTAAGCTTGATAATTCTTCCGCGGAGCTTATTTTTAAGCCTTTTGAGATTATAACACTTAAGGTGTTCAGGTGATTTTATGGAAAGAGTTTTGACCGAAAACAGTTTAAATATAAATTCATATTATGATATAATCGTTGCAGGAGGGGGACCTGCCGGCTGTCTTGCCGCGGCGGCTGCCGCAAAAAGCGGCGCTAAGGTTTTGCTTATAGAGGCTTCCTATGCCTTAGGCGGAATGAGCACCGAGGGAATGGTGCCGTCCTTCGCTCCTTTTTCGAATAAGGAAAAGGTTATAGTAAATCCTCTTACAAAAAGCTTGATAACCTCTTATAAAGAAAAAATGGGATATGAAGCCTCTCGCTGGGACTGGCTTCCGATTTCCTTTGAGGATTTAATGGAGGTTTATGACAGCTTTGTTGAAGAAAGCGGCGCAGATGTATTATTCGGCGGAACCGTTTGCGGAGCGGTAAGAAACAAGACCGGAATTGAATACATAGAGGTTGCCGGCAAGTTTGGAATAAAGGCATTTAAGGCGAAAACATATATAGACTGCACCGGAGACGCTGACCTTGCGGCTTTTTCGGGTCTTGACTATGAAATGGGAGACGGCTCCGATAATCTTCAGGCGTCCTCACTTTGCTTTATCATAAGCGGAGTTGATACCGAAAATATGAATTTTTGGGACATTCATTGGAACGATAATTCAATTTGGGCAAAAAAGGGCAACAATCCGAAATATCCGCTTATTGATATTAACCATGTTGTTCCGTCAATAATAGGCAAGGGAACAATGGCATTTAACGCAGGACACTTATTTTCTTCCGACACAACCGATGAAAGCAAGAAAAGTCTTAATATGATAAAGGGAAGAAAAACCGCAAGACAGTATCTTAACGCGTTAAAGGAATACTATCCTCAGGCATTTAAAAATGCTTATCTTTGCTATACCGCTCCTCTTTTAGGCGTCAGAGAATCTCGTAGGATAAAGGGCGAGTATGTTTTAACACTTGATGATTATATAAACAGGCGCACTTTTTCTGACGGAATAGCCAAAAACTGCTACTGGATAGACTGCCACCGAAGTCATAAGGAGCAGGATTCCAACGGCGGAATGGCTCCCCAAAATTATAAATCGGGAGAAAGCCATGAAATTCCTTGGCGCTGTCTGTTCTCAAAAAAGGCCGATAATCTATTGGTCGCAGGCAGGGCAATTTCCGCCGACAGAGCCGTTTCGGCGTCGGTCAGGGTAATTCCCGTTTGCATGTCTGTAGGAGAGGCGGCGGGCTTGGGAGCCGCAGAGGCGCTAAAAAAGGGAACACCCGTAACCGAAGTTAAGGGCGAAGAAATCAAAAAGCTTTTAAATATTGATTTAATATAAAAAACTGGAGTTAAATATGAAAAAAATCACTTTCGGCACACCCGAGATATTCACCCCTACAAAATACTGTAAAGGGCTTTCTTATATTGAAACAGAAGTAAAATATCCTATAAATGATATTGAGTTTAAGGTCAATAACAGAGGCTGTGTTTTAAAGCTTCCGCTTACTCATACAGAGCAGATTTACGGTCTCGGTCTCCAGCTTATCGGCTTTAACCATAAGTGGAGAAAGCTTGCATTAAGGGTCAATGCCGATCCTGTTACCATGGCAGGAGATTCTCATGCGCCTGTTCCTTTTTTTGTCAGCACTGAGGGCTACGGAATTTATATCGACACCGCAAGATATGCCGAGTTTTATATCGGTTCTTCAAAGCTTCTTGAGGATAAAAGCGAAAGAGAGGAAATAAAAGAAAAGAAAATCGCAATGTCGGTTGAAGAGCTTTACTCTGCGGACGATAATAAAGGCTCAAATATCAGCATTCAGATTCCCGTTGCAAAGGGAATTGATGTTTATATTTTTGAGGGCGGGAATATAACCGATATTGTTTCTCAGTATAATATGTTTTCAGGCGGCGGATGCGACGCGCCCGAATGGTCCTTAGAGCCTATATACAGGTGCAATGCTCAAAGCACATGGCGCGATGTTTTAAATACTGCCGATTATTTTATTAAAAACGATATCCCGATTAAAACTCTTGGTTTAGAGCCTGGGTGGCAGTCGGCTTGCCGATTCTTCTGATTTCGGCGCTTGCCGTAATGCTTACAGGAAGCTTTATCGGAATTCCTTTCGTTAAGGTGCTTCTTATGGGAACAGGCTATGTTATTTATCTTTTTATAAGAGACCCGTTTAAAACATATATTCAAAACCTTGTACTTATCAATTCCGATGTTGGTCAGCAGCAGGCGGCGCTCAGCGTTCTTGATCTTGTAAGAAAAGCTATGAAGGCTCTTATTGAACTTTGCTTTGCGGCGGTTCTGCTTAAATACCCGATAAGCTCGGTTATAATAGTGCTTATAGTTTTGGCGTCAATAGAAATTTTCTTCAGCTTTTACCTTTATTCATATTTGAAGAGAAATAATAAAGTTTAAAAGTATTATAATTTTAAATCCCCCGTTTACCCGTTAATTTATTGACGGGTAAACGGGGATATG
>DBKZ01000057.1:33350-76583 GCA_002297415.1 Ruminococcaceae bacterium UBA737 | reverse complement strand
AAACCTCCATTTGGGTTTTTCCCTGCATAAATCTTAAAGAAAGAATTGATTTTTCGCGGTCGCTCAAATGCTTTATAGAGTCCTTAAGAGCAAGCTCGTCGAGCCAGCAGTCGGCGTCGGAATTGTCGCCGATTTGGTCGAGAACATATATTGTGTCTCCGCCGTCGCTGTAAACAGGGTCATAAAGCGAAATAGGGTCGACAATGCTTTCAAGTGCTATTACGACATCCTCTCTTTTCATGTCAATTTCCTTTGCAATTTCGCTGACGGTCGGCTCGCGCATATATTTTGCCGTAAGCTTTTCTTTTGCCTGCATTGCTTTATAGGCGGTGTCCTTTATTGAGCGGCTAACCCTTACCGAATTGTTGTCCCTTAAATATCTTCTTATTTCGCCTATTATCATCGGCACGGCATAGGTCGAAAACCGAACATTCTGATTGACATCGAAATTGTCAATTGATTTCATAAGCCCGATACAGCCTATCTGAAAAAGGTCGTCGGGGGCTTCGCCTCTTCCGGAAAAGCGCTGAACGACGCTTAAAACCAATCTTAAATTCCCGTTTACAAGCTCGTCTCTTGCCGATTTATCACCGTTTTTCACCCGTTTTAAAAGCTCTGTCTTTTCCTTTTCCTTTAAAAGCGGGAGACTTGAAGTATCCACTCCGCAGATGTTCACTTTGTTATTATACATAGCTTTCAAGGCACCTCCGTTGTTTTAATTTATTATTGCCTGAAAAAAATAAACTAAACATTTTCGGTCCCTCTTGACAAGTCGGGAAGAAAAAAGTAATATTTAATATATGGTGATATAATGATTAAAAAATACAGAATATATTCTGCTCTGTTTTATTATATATCATTTGTTTTTGCAGTCTTCTTTTTCGGAAGCAATATTAAAAATACCGGTATAAACCACATTGTTAGACCCGTTTGGGCGGTTTTGATGATGGTTTTTGCTCATATCGGCTCTTATATAAGATGTAAAAATCACAAAACGGAAGAATCGCGCAAAATCATGCTTTGCACCTTTAAGGTTATGCTGGCGGTTTATTTTTGCGCGGTTTTGGAGCTTACCCTGTTTGACGGAACCTTCGGCAGGAACATAACGGTATTTTTCACGGCTTCACGGGAGCAAAGAATTGATTATATTAAATACAGAACAAATTTCATTCCCTTTAAAACATTTATGATTTTTATAAACGGCTATAATCACCGTCTGCTTTCATTCTCCGATATTTTTATAAATATTATCGGGAATTTAGCGGTGTTTATGCCCTTTGCTCTGCTCTTGCCGCCTGTTTTTAAGAAGGCACGCAAGGCTTATATATTTGCACTTTTTTGCGCATCGGCGATTATCGCAATCGAGCTTTTGCAGTTTGTATTTATGACAGGCTCCTGCGATATTGACGATTTTATTTTAAATTTCTCAGGCGCAATTATCGCTTTTTATCTTCTTAAAATAAGACCGATAAAAGAAAGCTTAAACAAAATCACATTCGGAGTTTTTTAAATGTATATCAAAGCAAATGCCAAGATAAATTTAACCCTTGATATTTTAAACAGACGGGATGACGGATATCATAATATTGATTCGGTTATGCAGTCGGTTTCGCTTTTTGATGAGGTTTTTATTGAAAAAAGCGACAGTATTTCCGTTTGCGCCGATTTAAAGGAGCTTTGCTCCGAGGATAATACCGCCTTTGTTGCGGCAAAGCGCTTTTTTGAATTTACAAAAATTAAAGGCGGAGCGAAAATACAGATAAAAAAGCATATTCCTCTAAGAGCCGGACTCGGCGGACCGAGCGCCGACGCGGCGGCTGTAATAATAGGACTTGACAGGCTTTATGAAACAAATTTAAGCAAAGAAGCCTTGATAAATATAGGCTTAAGTGTCGGAGCGGATGTGCCGTTTTGCCTCTTCGGAGGAACGGCGAGAGCAAGGGGAATAGGAGAAAAAATAGAAAAAATCAGCCCCCTCAAAAATTTTTATACCCTGCTTTTAAGGGACGGAGAAAAAAAGTCCACCGCCGAAATGTATAAAAAAGCGGACTTAGGTTTTATTAAAGAAAGGGGAACGGAGCTTTTTTTAAGCGCACTTAACAGAGGAAATGAAAATCCCTTTAAATATTTAAAAAACGATTTTGCTTTTGAGGGCTTGCATAACGGAACCTTTGAGCTTTTAAAAAAATTCGGGGCATCGGGCGCGGGGCTTTCTGGCAGCGGACCTTTTGTTTTCGGAATTTTTACTTCGCTTGACGGGGCGCAAAAGGCAAAGGAAGAAATTCTAAAGCAAAAAGAATATGAAGCATACATTGCCGAATTTTGCGAAAGCGGAATAAGCTGATTAAAAATTTTTATTTCTGCCAATAATTGGAATAAGTTCAATGAAAGCAGGAAATAAAAATGAAAAACATAAAAGAAAAAAGCATACATTTCGGAATTCTTTTCGGGCTTATAGCGTCGGTGCTGTTAAGCTTTACGGATTTTAACGCCAAGTGCGACAATTTAAGAGAAAATGTTTTAAGGCTCCATATTCTTGCAAATTCGGATTCTAAAGAGGATCAGGCGCTGAAGCTAAAGGTCAGGGACGCAATACTTAAGGAATGCTCCTTAAAGCTTTCGGACTGCGGCAGCTTAGAGGACGCGATTGATAAATCGAGCTGTGAAACGGAAGAGATAAAGGAAATTGCCGAAAGGGTAATAAAAGAAAACGGATATGATTATAAAGCCGAGGTAAGCGTAGGAGAAAGCTATTTTGACACAAGGGTTTATGACAGCTTTACTCTTCCCGCAGGAAAATATCCCGCACTGATAGTCAGGCTCGGAAAGGCAAAGGGGCATAATTGGTGGTGCGTGGTTTTCCCGTCGGTTTGTATTCCGTCCGCCGCAAAAGGAAAGCTTTCCGACAGCGCAAGCAAGAGTGCGAGCGAAATGGCTGAAAATCCGCAAAAATATGTTATGAAATTTAAAACCGTTGAGTGGTATGAAGCAATCAGGAAAAAAATTTCTTAATTTAATTTAAAATATGCTTGCATTTTGAGATAATGTGTGTTAAAATATCAATGTTATATTGATTATAGAATGTTGAAAGGGGTGACCGGAATGAAGGAAGGAATACATCCGCAGTATGAAAAGGTAACTATTAAATGTGCCTGCGGTGCAGAATTTGAAACACGCTCAACAAAGAAGGACATTCGTTTGGATATTTGTTCTAAATGTCATCCGTTTTTTACAGGTAAGCAGAAGCTGGTAGATACCGGCGGTCGTGTTGACAGATTTAAAAAGCGCTTTAACATGGATAAATAATTGCCTAAAATTTAAGCCGTCTGTTTTGCAGACGGCTATTTTTGAATTTAATTTTAAATTTTCAATTGTCAATTTTCAATTTTAATTTGTTGGGAGCAATTTATGCCGGAAATTAAAACAGTTAAAGAAAAGGCATTCGGAGAGTATTCCGAAAAGCGGTCAAGATTTATAGCGCAGATTTGCCCTGTTAAAACCGAGGAAGAGGCATTAGAAACCATATCCGCCGTCAAAGCGAGGTATCATGACGCAAAGCATAATGTTTTCGCCTTTACTCTGAGCGACGGCACGGCTAAATATTCTGACGACGGCGAGCCGCACGGAACCGCCGGCAAGCCTGTAAGCGATATCATAAGCGGAGCAGGTTTATGCGATGTTGTGATAACGGTGACAAGGTATTTCGGCGGCGTGCTTTTAGGCCCCGGGGGACTTATGCGCGCTTATCAGCAGGCGGCTAAAAATGCGCTTTATAGCGCGGAATTTGTTACGCTGACGCTTATGACAGAATGCTCTGTCCGTTGCGATTATGCGCAGGCAAACGAAATAAAAAGGCTTTTATCCGATTGCGGCGCTGTAGTAACTGACATAAATTACGGGGAATTTGTCGAAATTGATTTTGCCGTAAAAAAAGAGGCTTTTAAAACCTTTGAGCATTCCTTAAACGAAAAATTTTATAACAAAATTTCGGTAAATGTGGGCAAAGAAAAATTTTTTTCGCTTTAAAAAGAGGAAAAAGGAATTTTTTGTCTAATAATCTTAATAGAGAGTAATTTTTAAGGGGTGGTAAAAACGGAAAACATAAGGCTCAGAAGCGAAAAAAACGAGCATCTCATTCTTTGCTCGGACGCGGCTTTCAGCGATGAAAGCAAGGGCAGAAAAATAAAGGAAGAGCAGTGCGACTTAAGAACCGATTTCCAAAGAGACCGTGACAGAATTATTCACTGCAAGGCATTCAGGAGACTTAAGCATAAAACGCAGGTTTTCCTCTCTCCGGAGTCCGACCATTACAGAACCCGTCTTACACACACCTTAGAGGTAGCCCAGATTGCAAGAACTGTCGCGCGCGCATTAAGATTAAATGAGGACTTGACCGAGGCTATCGCCTTAGGGCATGACTTAGGTCACACGCCGTTCGGCCATGCGGGAGAGCGGGCGCTAAACGAGCTTTACAGCAACGGTTTTACTCATTTTGAGCAGAGCGTGAGAGTTTGCGAAAAGCTTGAAAAAAACGGAAAAGGACTTAATCTTACATACGAGGTTTTAGACGGAATTTTAACCCACACGAGAGGCGAATGGGCAAAGACCGCCGAGGGGAAAATAGTCAGAATTGCCGACCATATCGCTTATATGAATCATGATATTGACGACGCGGTAAGGGCAGGAGTGATTAAGGCTTCGGATATTCCCGAAAGCGTTAGTAAGTATTTGGGCGATACAAAGAGCAAGAGAATTACAAGTCTTGTAAAATCGCTTGTCAATTCGAGCGAGCATAAAAACATAAAATTTGACGGAGAAATCGAGAAATACTATAATATGCTTCACGATTTCCTTTTTGAGGCGGTTTATCTTAACCCGAAGGCTAAGTCGGAGGAAAGCAAGGTTAAGGGGCTTATCGAAAAGCTTTACGGATATTATATTTCAAATCCGGACAAGCTTACCGATGAATACCGTCTTATATATGGAAAAGAGGGAAAGGAGCGCGCGGCGGTCGACTATATTGCAGGAATGACCGACCATTTCGCGGTTTTAACCTATACCGATATCTGCATTCCGAAATCGTGGGGAATGTAAAAAGCAAAGAAAGGGGGGGAATTAAATGCCTATTCCCGAAGAGGTTATAAATGAGATAAAATATAAAAATCCCATTGAGTCTGTAATTTCGCAGTATGTGAATTTAAAGCACCGCGGAAAGAATATGGTAGGACTTTGCCCTTTTCACAACGAAAAGACCCCCTCTTTTACGGTCTATCCGCAAAACGGCTCATTTTATTGCTTCGGCTGCGGAGCAGGCGGAGATGTTTTCAGCTTTGTAAGGCTGATGGATAAGGTCGATTATATTGACGCTGTAAGACTTCTAGCAGAGAGAAGCGGAATAAGCATTGTTTCGGACGGATTTTCCGATTCCATGCAGAAATTAAAATCGAAAATTTATGAAATAAATCAGGAAACCGCCCTTTTTTATTATAAATATTTAATTTCTCCCGAGGGAAAATGGGCGCTTGATTATTATTTTTCCCGAGGGCTTAAGATGTCAACTATTAAGCATTTCGGGCTCGGAGCTGCTCCGGACAGCTGGGATTCGCTTTTAAAGCATTTAAGGGCAAAGGGCTTTTCGGATAACGAAATGCTTCAGGCAAATGTTATAGTTAAGGGAAAAAACGGCGGATATTATGACAGATTCAGAAACAGAACGGTATTCCCGATTATAAATATAAGAGGAAAAGTAATAGGCTTCAGCGGAAGGGCAAGACCCGAAAACGAAAAGCAGGGCGGAAAGTATGTAAACACCGCCGACACGCCCGTTTATAAAAAAAGCGAAAATCTTTTCGGAATGAATTTCGCAAAAAACTATTGCTCCGAGCAGATAATTTTGGTTGAGGGCAATATGGATGTTATAAGCGTTCATCAGGCAGGTCTGCAAAATACCGTTGCGGCGCTCGGAACCGCTTTTACGCCCCAGCAGGCAAAGCTGATGTCGAGGTACACAAAAGAAGTAATTCTAACTATGGACGCGGATGAGGCAGGGCAGAAGGCTGTAAAAAAAGCCGCTGAAATCCTTAAAAGCACAGGGCTTGAAATAAAGGTTGCCGTGGTTCCCGACGGGAAGGACCCAGACGGATATATAAAGAAAAACGGCGCGGATAAGTTTAAAAAGGTAATCGAAAATGCCGTTCCGCTTATTGAATACGATCTTCTTGCCGCGGCAGGAAATATCGACGCGACCGACGATAACGGCAAGATAAAATATTTAAACGCCGCGGCGGAAATAATAGCTAACACAACGGATATAGTCGAAAGAGACCTATATATCAGCCGCCTTTGCGAGAAGTTTTCGGTTTCGAGAACGGCTCTTGAAACAAAGGTAAACGAGCTAAGAAAAAGAAATGTCCGTTATGAAAAGAAAAAAGAAATAAACAATATCATTCATCCGAAATACAGCTTTGACGATATAAATCCTCAGCGCCGTCTCTCGCCATACGGCACAAACGCCGAAGAAACGGTTATAGCCGCTGTTCTACAGCACCCCGATCTTTGCGGCCATGCATTAAATGAGATTGAGCCTGAGGAATTTATAACGGCGCTTAACAGAAAGATCTTCGGAAGAATAAAGGAAAGATATGAGGAAGGAAATCCTACGGATGTATCGTCCTTCGGAGATATTTTAAGTCCTGCCGAATCGGGCTATGTCGCAATGCTTTTCAACAGCGACAAATGCGAAAAAAATCCGCTTACTGTTTTAAATGACAGCATAAGGGTCTTAAAGGATGAAAAGGCAAGACTTTCGTCGGCAAATGTCAAGGATATGTCGGTTGACGATTGGGCTTCAAACATGAAAAAAATAATTGAAGAAAAGAAAAAGGGGAACTGAATATGGAAAATCAGGAAAATAAAAAGCTTAATGAAGAGGTTAAAAACAGCATAGAGGAAGAGGGCTTTGAGGAAAAGGACGCTTCGATTGACGAAATCGAAAACGCCCCCGAAGAGGAAACCGAGCTTTATGCCGAGCCTCCGATTTTAGAGCGTGATTTTGATGAAGAGCCTACCGAGGATGAGTTAGAGCTCGAAGAAATGAACATTGACAATCTTGATGACGACAGCTTTATCGATAATATTTCTCTTGACGATCCCGTTAAGGTTTATCTTCGCGAAATAGGAAGAGTTCCGCTTTTAAGCTATGATGAGGAAATAGAGCTTGCAGTTAAGATAAGCGAGGGAGACGAATATGCCAAAAAGCGCCTTACCGAGGCTAACTTAAGGCTTGTTGTAAGTATCGCAAAGAAATATGTCGGCAGAGGAATGTATTTCCTTGACCTTATTCAGGAGGGCAATGTCGGTCTTATAAAGGCTGTTGATAAGTTTGATTATACCAAGGGCTTTAAATTCTCAACCTATGCAACATGGTGGATAAGACAGGCTATTACAAGAGCCATTGCGGATCAGGCGAGAACCATAAGAATTCCCGTTCACATGGTTGAAACCATAAACAGGCTTAAAAAGGTACAGAGCCAGCTTCTCCATGAAAACGGTTACGAGCCGAGCGAGGAGCTTATAGCGCAAAAAATGGATCTTCCGGTTGAAAGAGTCCGTGAGATAATGAGAATAGCTCAGGAGCCTGTTTCTATGGAAACTCCTATAGGCCCCGAGGAGGATTCGAGACTTATGGACTTTATCCGTGACGAGGAGGCATTGGCGCCTGACGACGCTGCGCTTAAAACCATCACTAATGAGGATATTGACAGCGTTCTTCATACCCTTACTCCAAGGGAGGAGGCTGTAATCCGTCTGCGCTTCGGTCTGCAGGACGGCAGATGCCACACCTTAGAAGAGGTCGGAACAGAGTTCAATGTAACCCGTGAGCGAATCCGTCAGATAGAGGCAAAGGCTTTAAGAAAGCTCCGCCATCCTGTAAGAAGCAATAAATTCAAAGAAAAATAAGAGGAATAAAGGCAATGAAATTTACATATAAAACTAAAGGGGTTTGTTCTTCATCAATTGAACTTGAAATTGATGACGGACGGGTTAAATCCGTTCGTTTTACAGGCGGCTGTAACGGCAATCTACAAGGCATAGGAAGCCTTGTAGAGGGCATGGAGGTCGATGATGTTATAAAAAAGCTCAGCGGAATAAAATGCGGTTTTAAGGGGACATCATGTCCCGATCAGCTGGCAGAAGCTTTAAGGGAATATAAATCTACCGCGAGGTGAAAAACAGTGTGTCAGGATAAGGACATAAAAATATTCGGGAAAAAGCCGGTTGCTGTTTCTTCCGTAACAGATTTGCCGGAGCCTGATTCGGAGGAGCTAAGCCGCGCTAAGTCATGCGGACAAAAGGTTGCGGTCTGCTTTGTTGACGCAGTAAGGTCTAACGAAGAGGGAGAAAATAATGACTACGAGCTTCTTATTCAAAGAAGGCTTTTGCTGTCGTTTACCGCAAATATCTGCTTCGAGCGGTTTATAAAAAATCCGGCGCTCAGCGAAAAGGCACATCGGAGTTTTTTAAGCTATCTTAAAACAAATGAAAAAGAGATTTACGATACCGCTGTCGATACGGGCGCATTTTCGTTTTATTATCTTGCATACCGCAGGCATAACGAGGTAGAGCGCAGAATGGGACAAACCTTTGCCATGCTCTGCTCGCATGACGGCGACCCGATTTTTCAGGAGCTGGGCGAGGCGATGTACTGCTGGTTTTCCGCAGAAGTCAAAAAAATAATCTCGGAAGAATTCGAGTAATAAAAATATCCTCCTTTTAATAAATTGATATAAAAGGAGGATATTTTTATGCCCAGAATTTATTTGAGTCCGTCTACACAGGAGTTTAACCCTTATATAATAGGCGGAACGGAAGAATACTATATGAATTTGATTGCCGACGCAATGGAGCCTTATTTATACGCTACGGGAATTGAATTCAACAGAAATACTCCCGATATGACCGCCGCGTCCTCAATAGCGGCTTCGAATGCGGGAAGATATGATTTGCATTTGGCTCTTCATTCAAACGCAACAGCGAGCGGAAAAGGCGATGTAAGGGGCAGTGAGGTGTATTATTACCCGACAAGCATAAACGGCAGGCGGGCGGCGGATATAATTGCCAATAATCTTCAAATGATATATCCTATTCCCGAAAATGTCAGGACTGTCGAAACAAAAACACTCGGCGAGGTGAGAAGAACCAGAGCGCCGAGCGTTTTGATAGAATTTGCGTATCATGATAATTATGACGACGCGGTTTGGATAAGAGATAATATTGATGAAATCGCAAGAAATGTTGTTTTGTCCCTTGCCGATTATTTTGATTTGCCGTTCAGGCAAGATGTGTAAGCTTTAGATTCAGCACGAACCCAAGCCTCCCCTAAAGACTACAGGGGAAGTGGCAAAGCGAAGCTTTGACGGAAGGGTTTAGGTTTATTCAGGTGCCGTTAGGCGCACAATGGTCTAATGTCTAAAATCTAATGTCTAGCATCTAGAACGACAGCTCCCCTCTATATGCTGGCGCATAAGAAGGGAGCCTTGCTTTAGATTTCGCAGAGTCTTAAGCTTCCCCTTTAGACGAAAGGGGAAGTGGGTCAGCCTGAAAGGCTGAGCCGATAGGGTTTAGGTTTATTCAAGTGCCGACAGGTACACAATGGTCTAATATCTAAAATCTAATGTCTAGCATCTAGAACGACAGCTCCCCTCTGTATTGACATTCGTCAATAAGAAGGGAGCCGATTTTTGATTAAATCTTAAACAGCAAGTCTCCGTAGGTAGGATAAGGCCAGTATTCTCTGGCTGTGATGCTTTCCGCACGGTCGGCAAGATATCTTATCTTTTCCATTAAGGGAAGAACCTCTTTGTTGTAAAGGAGCGCGGTTTCAAGTATTCCTGTTTCGCATGAGGCTTTTTTAACCGCGTTTTCAAGCTCAAGAGTCAATGAATAAAGCTTCGAGGAAATATCCGAAAGTCTGAAAGCAAGGTCCTTTTCGACAGTTGCGCTTATTCCGATATTTGCCTTGTTTGCGGCGGTAAAGCTTAGCTTATCGGTATATTTAATAATTGCCGGCATAACATCGCGCTTTATCATTTCACAAAGCGTAAGCGCCTCTATGTGCAGAATTTTGCTGTATTTTTCGAGCATTGTGTCGGCTCGGCAGGTAAGCTCCGTTTTGTTTAAAACGCCGTGGCGTTTGAATAATTCAATATTAGCGGTACTGCAAAGATAGGGGACTGCGTCGACAGTGCTTTTAAGATTTAAAAGCCCCCTGCTTTTAGCCTCAGCTTCCCATGTTTTAGAATAACCGTCTCCGTCGAACAGAATTCTTTTGTGCGACGAGATGGTTTCTTTTATTATAGCCGCAACCTCGCTTTCAAAATCGTCGGTCATTTCAAGCCTGTCTGCAAACTGCATGAAAACATCCGCTACCATGGTGTTTATCATAATGTTTGTATCCGAAACCGAGGCGGAGGAGCCGAGCATGCGGAATTCGAACTTATTGCCCGTAAAGGCGAAAGGAGATGTTCTGTTCCTGTCGGTGTTGTCCTTTCTTATGTAAGGAATTGTGTCGGTTCCTATTGTCATTTTAACCTTGCCTGCGTCGTTATGATGAGCGCCGCGGTCAATATCTCTTAAAAGCGCCGTAAGCTCTTCGCCTAAGTACATGGAAACAATTGCGGGGGGAGCCTCGGAGGCACCTAATCTATGATCATTTCCTGCTGAGGCTACGGAAATCCTTAAAAGGTCTTGATGATCGTCAACCGCTTTAATAACAGCGCAAAGCGTGAGCAAAAACAGCTTGTTTTCGCTCGGATTTTTCCCGGGCTTTAAAAGATTTATTCCCGTGTCGGTAGAAAGCGACCAGTTGTTGTGCTTGCCTGAACCGTTTACCCCCGCAAATGGCTTTTCATGAAGCAGGCAGACAAGTCCGTGCTTGTCGGCAAGCTTTTTCATAAGCTCCATGGTGAGCTGATTGTGGTCTGCCGCAATATTGGTGGTGGTGAAAATCGGGGCCAGCTCATGCTGAGCGGGGGCGACCTCGTTATGCTCTGTTTTTGCAAGCACTCCGAGCTTCCAAAGCTCCTCGTCAAGCTCGCGCATAAATGCGGCAACCCTCGGCTTTATAACGCCGAAATAATGGTCGTCCATTTCCTGTCCCTTAGGCGGAAGCGCTCCTATAAGCGTTCTTCCGCAAAACATTAAATCGGGGCGCTTTTTGAAAAGCTCACGGTCGATAAGGAAATATTCCTGCTCGGGTCCGACGGTGGTATCAATATGCTCAACATCGGGAATTTTAAACAGCCTTATTATTCGCATAACCTGCTTGTTTAAAGCGTCCATACTGCGAAGAAGCGGAGTCTTCTGGTCGAGCGCCTCGCCGCCGTAGGAACAAAACGCGGTGGGAATGCAAAGCGTGTTATCTTTTACAAAGGCATAAGAGCTCGGGTCCCAAGCCGTATATCCTCTTGCTTCAAAGGTTGCTCTTATTCCTCCCGAGGGGAATGACGATGCGTCGGGCTCGCCCTTGATAAGCTCCTTTCCCGAAAATTCCATTATAACCGTTCCGTCCGAGGCAGGAGCGATAAAGCTGTCATGCTTTTCGGCGGTAATGCCTGTAAGAGGCTGAAACCAGTGCGTAAAATGTGTTGCACCCTTTTCTATAGCCCAGTCCTTCATGACATTTGCGACAGTATCCGCAATGCGGCTGTCAATGCCGACGCCTCTTTTTATTGCCTGTTTTATTGAATTGTAGGTAGTATCGGGCAGACGCTCTTTCATCACGCTGTCATTAAAAACCATACTTCCGAATAATTTCTCGATTTTAGTCAAAATACACCCTCCGAAATTAAAAAAAAGAAAAATTGACAAGTTAATATTATTATAGTTTATTCTTAAAATAAAGTCAACAAAAGCCGGATTTCTCTTAATTTTTAATGTAAAAGAAGAAAATACTTAAAAAAATAAACCTCTGCTGATTTTAACCTAATAAAATAAGCAGAGGCTTAAAAATTTAAAAGTAAACAATAATATAATTAGTATTCTGTATTAAATTCATTCCCGTAAGCGCCACAGAAAAGTTTCTCTGCATTGCGTCGGCAATTTTTCCCCTAAGCTCCGAGGCGTCCGCTAAAAGACTTTGATTTGTAACCTTTATCTGGGCAAAATGCTTACCTCGGTCAAGCTGCCATTTAATATAAAAGGATAGTTCTCCGATTTCGCTTTCGCTGTTTAAAATAAGCTTTTCATGAACAAAATAGTTCACTTCAGCAGCAGTACAGCTGTTCTTTGTAAGGTTAAATAATCCGCTTTCGTCTGCCGCTCCCGATTTCGGATTGATGTGGGAGGCAGGGGTGTGGTCAATGTTTAATTCAGCGTCGGTTAAATTAAAATAGCTGTAGGTCGGATTTCCCTGTATGTTCTGATCGTCCCAAGTGACATCTATGTTATACCAAGCGTTATCAATGCTTACGGTGTTCCACATGTGGTTTTGCCCTCTGCTCACACCTCTTACAAGGAATGAGTTTATTCCTGCCTTTGAGCAAAGAAGCGCAAAGGCTCTTGAATAGCCCTCGCAAACGGCATTCTTATCTACAAGCGCGCCATAAGCCGAATAGATATATTTTCCGTTCGTATTGTAGGTTGTATTGCTGCAGATAAAATCATGAATATAAAGCTCGGCTTCAAATTGCGAGCTTAAATTCTCGGTCGCCGCCGCAACCGAATTAAGCACCCCGTTAAGTCTCGCTTTCATCTCTTTTGCCTCGGATTTTGAGGCAAGGTAAGAAAGGGTATATGACTCAGCCTTTCCATCAAACATAACAGCTATTTCGCCCGATTCCGTGCGGCTTAACATATAGCTTGATGGCAGCCAGAACATTTCGGGGTAATCGTCGCATAATGCCTGAAAAGCCGCTGAAATGTCGCTTTTAAAATTGCCGTCAAGCTTTCCTAAATCTATCCAGCCGGTTGTGAATTCCTCTGTTGCCGCAAGAAGCTTTTTATAAATTTCCTGCCTTGCGGTGCCGAGAGACGAAAAAACCGTCAGCCTGTCGCTTTTTATTCTTATTCCGTCGGACGGAACCCTTTTTATTTCCTTGTCCTTGATAACCGTTTCAATAACGGCTCCGCCCGAAGAGGGGACAGGCGTGTGTGGTCTTTTCGGAAGTTTTTTCGGTAATTTCTGATTTTGGCTCCCCCGATTCGAAGATTTGATCCGAAGAGAGGGAATTGTCTCCAAATACAAAATAAGAAGAATAATCTGAATTATCAAGTGCTTTTTTCTTGCAGGAGCAAAGTGATAATACTACCGTTAAGGATAAGAATATGCCGAAAAATTTTGCCGCTTTTTTTCATAAATTTTCTCCGTTTCAGTTATAGCTTGCGTTTTTGCAAAGATTCGAAATATAATCGCTCCAATAATAAGCGTCCAGAGCGGTAATATCCGTTTCGCAAAAGTTAAGAATATCGGAAATCTTTTCTCCCGTCAGATTGTCGGGCGCTTTTTTAAAAAATCCGCATATTACCTGCTTTTTATTTAAAATTCCCTGACTGTAATTCTGTACCGCCTGAACGCCTGTCAGCCGCATTCCCTCAATTTCTATTCCGCCGATACTGTCTATAATTTCTGCGGCGGAATTTTCGCTGACGATTAGATATCTGTCGGTTTTAGTCTTGCTGTCATCCTCTTTTAAAATAAGTCTTGAATTTTTAAAGTCAAACTCAGCCAAAGTCACGCTTCCGTCAAAAAAACGGATAGAAACAGTAATGTTTTCTGGGATTTCCTTACTGTAAGGAATTTTACTTTGCTTTGTTTCGGCAGATTTATAATCTATAGCACCGGTTTTTTCACAAAGCTTTATAAAACCTATAACAAACAGCAAAAATACGCATGCGCTTATTGCGGTTGAAAAAACAACCCTTAAAATATCCTTGGTTTTTTCTTTAAGTCTCATAATATCGCCTCAAAGGCTATTATGGGCTTTTATTTTTCTAAAAATTCAAGAATATCCTCAATCATTTCGTTTTTGCAGGTATCGTTATGGATTTCATGCCTGCAGTTTTCATAAAGCTTTAAGGTAACGTCTCTTCCGCCTTTAAGCCTGTTATAAACCTTTTTTACACCCTTTGAATAGTCTCCTACAGGGTCGCTGTCGCCCGAAACAATCAGTACGGGGATAGACTTGTCAAGCTTTTTAAAGAATTTTTTACTGTTTGCAATGCGGTTTAATTTAACCAGATCGTGCATTGCGCTTACAGTGAATTTAAAGGTGCAAAGCTCGTCTTTTGAATAAACTCCGATAACCTCGGGGTCTTTAGTCAGCCAGTTGTATTCCGAATCGCCCTCGAAGCGCTTGTTAAATGTTCCGAATGCAATTTTATCGACTGTTTTTGAAATATATTTTTCGCCTTTAAACAGCTTTAAAATATCCGTAATTAAAAGTCCTGCGGCGGAAAACGGATTGGGTCCTCCGGTTCCGCAGATTATCAGCTTATCGAGGTCGGTTACATAATTAACGGCAGTTCCTCTTACTATGAAAGAGCCCATGCTGTGACCCATTAAAATATAGGGAACCTTAGGATAATTTTTCCTTATTTTATCGGAGAATATTTTAACATCGCGCATAAGATAATCATATCCCTTTTTATGCGCGATAAAGCCCAATTCATCCTTACCGTCAACGGTTTTGCCGTGGCCCAAGTTATCATAACCGCAGCAGACATAACCGTTTTTTGCAAATTCGGCAAAAAACGAATCATAGCGGTTTATGTGCTCGGTCATACCGTGGACAAGATGAAGTATGCCCTTGATTTCGCCTGAGGGGATAAAGATTTTGCCTCTTAAGGTGTGAATTCCGTCGCTTGATTTCACCTTTACCGATTTGATTTCGAAATCCATAAAAATTCTCCTTTTTATTTTAGTTTGAACCGCATTTTACCGTCTTGATTTTATATTGCCCGTTTTTAGAAATTAAACAACCGTCCTTATAACCCTTTTTGAAATTCCGCAGAGAATTTCATAATTTATCGTTCCGACAAGCTCGGCTAATTCGTTTACCGAAAGCTCCTTTCCGAAAAGAATAACCTCTGTTCCTATATGTACATCTTCTATGTCCGAAACATCGACTAACATCTGGTCCATGCAGATTCTTCCCGTAATTTTTGCTCTTTTTCCGTTAATAAGAACGCTCCCTTTGTTTGAAAGCTGTCTCGGGTATCCGTCGGCATAGCCTATCGCAACCGTGGCAAGGCGCATTTTTTTGTCTGCCGTAAATGTCCTTCCGTAGCTGACGGTTTCTCCCGCTCCTATTTCCTTAACCATCGAAACGGTGGATTTTAAAGTCATAACAGGTATAAAATCTCCGATATCTTTAAGCTTCGGCTCGGGAGAAAGTCCGTAAAGAATAATCCCCGGTCTTACCATATCAAGTTTTTTTTCAGAGTCCCTGCATATAGCCGCAGAGTTCGAGCAATGAATAACTTCAGGCGTAAGCCCCTTGGATTTAAGAATATCCACCGCTTTTATAAATCTGTTATATTGCTCGTCTGTAAATCCGTCCTCAGAGTCGGGAGTGCGGTCCGAAACCGCAAAATGCGTGAAAATTCCCTCGCAGTCAAAGCAAGGTAGAGTTGCGGCAGCATAAGCGTCATTTAGCCCCGAAAGAGAGTCGCTTCTGCAATCAAATCCTATTCTGCCCATTCCCGAATCCAGCTTTAAATGAATTTTAAGGGTCTTTCCTAAGGCGCGGGCGGCTTTCGAAAGCTCTTTTGCATAATCAAGCGAATAAACGCACTGAGAAATATCGTTTTCAATGAGCGCGTCGCAGTGGTCGGTAGGAGTGTAGCCTAAAATAAGAATAGGCTTTGTAATTTTGCAGCTTCTAAGCTCTAAAGCCTCTTCTATGTTTGAAACCGCGAATGCGTCAGCGCCAAGTTTCTCAAGCACAGGTGCGATTATTTTTGCACCGTGGCCGTAAGCGTCCGCCTTGACAACCGCCGCGATTTTTGTATCTCCTGCTTTTTTTCTGATAATATCAAAATTGTTTTTAAGAGCATTCAGGTCTATTTCAGCCCAAGTCCGCCTTAAAAAATCCATTTGAATTTACCCTCTTTCGATTATTTTATCAATTTAAGCTTTCTTAAAAGCTTTTCGGGAAGAATTGTTTTAAGCTGTTTTAAATTTATAAGGATATAAATTCCTCCTATGATAATTCCCGAAACAACTATAAAAAGCATACTCTTTATTCTTGAACCTCCGCTTATTGCAAACCTGTTGAAAACGGTACAAAGCAGAATAAGAACGGCGTAAGAAAGCAGTGCTCTGGGCATTGCCTTTAAGGTTTCCGTAAAGTTTATTTCCATGTTCTTTTTAAGATAAAGCAGACTCATGGTATTAGAAACAAGGAAACCTGCAAGAGTTGCGGTTATAGCGCCGTAAAAAGCTTTAAGCCCTAAGAATTTGAACAGATACATAAAAGGAACATCTAAAATAAGGTTGATAACAAGTCCCGTTATAACGCTCCTGTAAATTATATGCTTTTTGTTAAGGCTCTGGAGCAGGGAATTAAGCACCATATAAAGGCAGTCGAAAATAGTTACTATTATTGTAAATTTTATTATCGAAGAGCCGGTTTTATTCTGCCCGTAAAAAACAGTCCAGAAGTTGTCCGCTTCAAGACTTATAAAAAGCGAAAGCGGGGCGATTATCAGAAGAATTATTTTAAGGCACTTATTGAAATTTGTGTTTACAAGCTCAAAATCCTTACAGGTGTAATCGTGAACTATATTCGGAATAAGGCTTACAATAAGACCTGTTGAAACCGCTGTTATAATAGCGTTGAATTTGGTTCCCCATGTTGTGAAAACACTGCTTATAAATTCCGTTTCCTTGCCTGTAAAGCCGAGGCGGGGAAGTGTGTGAAGCACCAAAATCATATCGGTGCTTGTATACAGCGTGTTTGCAAGATTTATTATTATAAACGGAATTGAGCAAAGGACAATATCCTTTATTATCGTTTTGTCATTAGACGAATCAAGAGCTTTTGTGTTAAGGCTTAAATCCTCTTTGTTCCTGCGGACGGTTTTCGATAAATAAAGATAAGCTATAAATCCGCCTACGGCCGCCGCAAAAACAGAAATTCCTACGGCAAATCTTATCGGAAGCTTAAAAACGAAAACGAAAAGATAACTGCCTATTAAAATAACTATTATTCTTACAAGCTGTTCTATAACCTGACTTATCGAAGGCTGGCTTATAAATTTGTGCCCTTGCAGATATCCTCTTTTTATGCTTAAAAGCGGCACGATTAGCAGGGTGAACGCAATACAGCGGATAACGAACTTAACATCCTCAAAGGTGTTTCCGCCCTCGATATCGCCTATAATAAGCTTTGAAAGCGGACCTGCAAAGAAAAAGCAGATTAAAAACGAAATTACAGAGAACGCCGCGATTATCCTTGTTGCCAGCCTGTACATTCTGACCTTTTTTTCGGTAAGCCCGAGCGCGTCATATTCGCTTGCGAGCTTGCAGATGGCAAAGGGTATTCCTACGCTTGAAATCGTAAGAAAAATATTATAAATGTTATAAGCGTAGCCGTAAAGCGCGCCGCCGTCGTCCCCGATAATCTTTTTAAAGGGAATAACATAGATAATACCTAATATTTTACTTATGAAAATACAAACGGTAGCAATAAAAGCGCCCTCTAAAAATGAGGATTTTTTCAGCTTACCCATTTACTGTTCTCCCCGAAATAAACATCGTACCAGATAAGGAAAGTATAGATGTTGTAGATTTTTCTGCCGTTGTTCTTAATGCCGTTTTTATGCTCCTCTAACAGCTTTAATATCGCGTTTTTATCAAAAAAAAGCGATGTGGCGTCTTTTTCAAACATTTCTTTTACACGGTTATAGTATTTATCTTCCTTAACCCATTTTGAAAAGGGAACAGGGAAGCCTAATTTTCTTCTCTTGCTCCATTCCTCGGGCATTTTTTCTTCCGCAACATCGCGGAATATTGCCTTTGTCTTTTTGCCCTTTATTAAATACTTTGTGGGAATTGCGGAAGCAACTTGCCAAACCTCTTTGTCAAGGAAGGGGACTCTCAGCTCAAGGGAATTTGCCATTGTCATTTTATCCGCTTTTAATAGGATGTCCTGCGGGAGCCAGAAGTGCATATCTATATACATTTTTTGCAGGCAGTCGTCCTCATTTTTAACCTTATCGTAAAAAGGCTTTAAAACCTCGGTTGTGGTGGAATTGTCCCTTAAATCCTCGCACAAAATTTCGTTTGCCTCGTCCTCGTCCATTATCTGAGCGTGACCCATGTATCTCTCGCAAAAAGGCTTGGCATATTTTATAATTGTGTTTTTGCCGGGGAAGTGGGGGAGCTTTTTCGCGATTTTCGAAGCGGTGTTTTTAATTCCCGACGGAAGCGCCATATATGCCTTAACCCCTAAGGTTTCGGGATATTCGTTATATCCGCCGAACATTTCGTCGGACCCCTCGCCCGATAAAACAACCTTTACCTTTTCGCTTGCAAGCTTTGAAAGAAAAAGCAGGGGAACTGCCGAAAGGTTAGCTTCGGGCTCGTCGGTATGGTATTGCACCTTAGGCAGCGCGTCAAAAAATTCGTCCTTTGAAATATATTTGCTGAAATTATGAATTCCGCAGCTTTCCGAAAAATCGTGAGCCATTTTTGTTTCGTCAAACCCGTTTACATCAAAGCCTACCGTAAAGGTTTTGTCGGGTTTTGCGACGCTTACCACATAAGAGGAATCAACGCCGCCCGAAAGATATGACCCTACCTCAACATCAGCCGACAGCTTATGACAGCTTACGGAGTTTTCAAGAGCTTCCTTGATTTCCTTTTTATATTCCTCGTAGCCCTTGTCAACCTTGTTATATTTTACCTCGAAATACTGTTTGATTTCTAAATTCCCGTCTTTATATTTAAAACAATGTCCGGGGTTTAGCTTATAGACATTTTTAAAAAATGTTTCTTCAAATACCGAGTACTGGAATAAAAGGAACATTTTAAGAGCGCTTCTGTTTACTTCCTTTTCAAAATCGGGGTGCGCAAGCATGGCCTTGATTTCGGAGGCAAACATAAAGCTGTCATTTTTTCTGTAATAATAAAACGGCTTTATGCCGAACGGGTCTCTCGCACCTACAAGCTCTTTTGTCTTTAAATCGTAAATAACAAATGCGAACATTCCGCGAAGCTTGTTAAAAAGCTCGTCGCCGTATTCCTCGTAGCCGTGAAGAATAGCCTCGGTGTCGGCGTTGCTTGAAAAGATATGTCCCTTTTTTTCAAGCTCGCTTCTTAATTCCTTATGATTATAAATCTCGCCGTTAAAAACTATTACCTTTGTTTTATCCTCGTTGAAAATAGGCTGGTCTCCGCCCGCTAAGTCTACAATTGAGAGTCTCCTGAAGCCGAGAGCGACTGTATCGTCGGTAAAATACCCGTCGCTGTCGGGTCCGCGGTGAATTATTCTGTCAGCCATATTTTCGGCGATTATTTTCTTTTCTTCCTTAGGTCTTAAATCGGTAAAGCCTATAAAACCGCACATGTTCAATCAACCTTCCAGTATCCGTTTTTATACTCTTTAAAATATCTTAAAGCTTTTTTAGTAAGATAAAGCTTTCGCTTGAAATTTTTGTCCTCTTTAAAATACAGGGGGTTTACATGCCCCTTTTTCCAAAGTGTAAGCGCTTTTTTTGCGTATTCCTTGTTCACAATATACTTTTTAATAATGCCTTTCGGAACGAATGACAAAAGAATTTCTTCCTTTATAAGTCCGTAGCTTTTTTTCTTGTTATCAATTAAATCCTCTTTTAAAATTTCTATAGGATTGTAGCCTAACGCGTCAATATAATAACTGCTTCTGCCTTGCCTTGCGTTTATTTCAAGCACCTTGAATTTGCCGTCGCGCTTGTCATACTTCAAATCGAATTCCGCAAAGCCAGTGTATCCGACTTCTTCAAGAAAGCTTTTTAATTCCCCGCATATCTGCTCGGTGTTGCCGAACTGATTGTAGCCGTTAATCAAAACAGCCGCGTTGCCGACCATATTTTTCGTATGCTCCTGAAGCCCTATTTGCGCAAAGGAAAGAAGCCTTAATTTTTTATCTGATGAGCAATAGGCTACAGCGTCGAAAAGACAGCTGTCGTCGCCCGGGATAAAATCCTGAATAATAAGCCTGTCCGAATATCCGCTGTTTTTTATAAGCGAAACTGTGCTTTCAAGCTCCTCTTTTGAATTTATCTTATAAATCTTGTTTTTCCCCGCAAAGGATAAATGATTGTACTCGATAACATTGCTCGGCTTTAAAATAACGGGATAGGTAAAATCTCCGCTTAGTTTACCGTCCTTCGAGCAATCGAAATATTCCGTTTTCGGAAGATTTAAAATGCTGTTTTCGTATGTCTTGTAAAAAGACTCTTTATACATAAAGGAATGTAAAAGCCCGATATCGGGATAATTGAAAACATAACCCAAAGAGTTTAGCTTTTCTTTGTTCTTAGAAATAAATTCCGCATAGGTCTCGTTTGAACTTATAAGAATTATTTTTTTGTCGGGAGCAGTCTTTTTATAAACGCTGAGCGCTTTTAAAAAGCCTTCCTCCGTCCAAATGCTTTCATCGTAAATAACTGTCAGAATATCGGTATAGGTAGTGTAGGGAAGAGGAGAGTGACCGAGCAAAGCGGCCTTTTTGCCGTATTTTTCATAATAGCACCGCGCCATATAATAGGCGTTTGCGTCGGTGCCGATAATAAGTATATCAAATTCCATAGCCGACCTCTTTTTAAATATATAATTCTTCCTCGCCGTAAACCCTCGGCACTCTTGAAGATACCGAGCATAAAAGCTTGTAGGAGCTGATACCGCTCTGCGCCGCCGCCGATTTTACCGAAACCTTATCGCCGAAAATCTCTGCTTTGTCTCCCGCTTTAACGCTTGCGTCCGCCTTAATGCTTATCATATCCATGCAATGCTCGCCGATTATCTTATAATTCTTTCCGTTTATGTTAACGGTTTTAAGTCCGTCGGGTATTCCGTCATAATAGCCTATCGCCAAGGTCGCGGCATAGCCGTTCTCTTCGAAAGCATATTCGGCGCCGTAGCCCGCGAATTCACCCTTTTTAACCTGCTTTACGGCAATAACCTCGGTATAAAGCGACATAGCGGTTTTAACATCTAATTGGTTTTTGAATATAACATCGCTTATACCTGACTTTTTAACATAAAAATCTCTCTTGATTTTTCTGAGTCCCGTCGGCTCGTTAAGGCTCTGGGCAAATCCGTACATACAGATACCGAGTCTCACTCCGTTTACAAACGGCTGTTTTTTGTGATGCACCAAAGTAAGCGAGCGGTCAATGTGAATTATGGGGATTTCGTTTAAGTTTAGTCCCGCAATATTTATTATGCCGTAAAAATTATCTATCTGTCGGTCATAATAAGAATCGTTAAGCCCTGAGGTTGCAAGATGTGTAAAAATTCCTTCAAGCGTAATATTTTCGCTTTCCTTAATCGCTTTAAAGGCTTCTTTCAGCTCATTAGGGTCCTTAAAGCCGAGGCGGTTCATTCCGCTGTCGATTTTAAGGTGAACCTTTATATTTTTGCTTTTTTCAGCCTTTAAAACCGAGTCTAAGGTATCTAAGCTGTCGACCGTTAAGGTGATGTTATTGTCAAGCATAGCATTTACCGCCGAAAGGTCTGCGGGCTCCAAGCATAAAATCGGTATTTCTCCGTTAAATTCTCTTACTTTTAAAGCCTCGTCGGGCGTTGCCACGGCAAGGTAGTTTATTCCGCCATCAATCAGCGCGTTTACGGTGTGAAAGCCGTGCCCGTAGGCATTGCCCTTTACAACGCCGAAATAATATTTATATTCGCTGTAATTGAGCCTTATGTTTTTTATGTTGTTTTTAAGGGTTTCTTCATTTATTTCAGCATAGGTTTTTCGCAGCATAGCCTGTCCCTCCGGAAATTAAGAATATCAGACATTAAATCTGAAAAGAACGATATCTCCGTCATTCATGACATAGTCCTTGCCCTCGCTTCTGACTAAGCCCTTTTCCTTTGCGGTTACCATATTTCCGCCGCACTTGTTTATAAAATCATCATAAGCGATAACCTCGGCTCTGATAAATCCGCGCTCAAAATCGGAGTGGATTTTTCCTGCCGCCTGAGGCGCTTTTGTGCCCTTTGTTATGGTCCATGCTCTTACCTCGGGCTTTCCTGCCGTAAGATAGGAAATAAGCCCTAAAAGGTGATAGCATTTTTGAATCATTCGGTCAAGTCCCGACCTTTCAAGTCCTATTTCTTCCAAGAACATCATTTTTTCCTCGTCCGAAAGCTCTGAAATCTCGGCCTCGAGGGAAGCGCATATCGGAAGAATTTCCGCCTTTTCACGCTCGGCGATTTCTTTTACGGTAAGATAGTTCTTATTATCCTCAATTCCCGATGTGAAGTCCTCTTCGCTCATATTGCATGCGTAAATTACGGGCTTTAAGGAAAGAAGAGCGGTCGAATGAAGAATTTCGTATTCATTATCGTCCTCAGTCTCCATAGAGCGCGCGGGAAGTCCCGATTCAAGATGGGCATTGAGCCTTTTTAAGAAATCAACCTCTTTTAAAGCCGATTTGTCGCCCTTAGCCGCTTTCTGCGCCTTATCAAGCCTTCTTGCAACGATTTCCATATCCGAAAAGATAAGCTCTAAATTTATGGTTTCAATATCCCTTGCAGGGTCAACAGAGCCTTCGACATGAATTATATCGGTGCTTTCAAAGCAGCGGACAACATGAACTATCGCGTCGACCTCTCTTATATTGCTTAAAAATTTGTTTCCTAAGCCTTCACCCTTTGAGGCGCCCTTAACAAGACCCGCGATATCCACAAATTCTATTACAGCCGGCGTGAACTTGTCGGGATTATAAATTTCCTTTAATTTTTCGAGCCTTTCATCGGGAACGCTTACTACGCCCACATTAGGCTCAATAGTGCAGAAAGGATAGTTAGCCGACTGCGCTCCGGCATTCGTTATAGCATTAAACAGGGTTGACTTTCCGACATTCGGAAGTCCTACCATTCCGAGTTTCATATATATGCCTCCAAAATACAATAAATCAATATAATTATACATTCAAACCGTCCCCATATCAAGAAAAAATAATAAATTTTAAAAAAATCATTCCAAATTAAGGAAAAGTATAGTATAATATATTTAAAATATATATGGGAGCGTGCGTATGAAGACAAATTATACCGTATCTCTGAAAAAAATTATTGATGAATTTAACCTTGAAGAATTTTATCTTCCCGAAAATCCGGAGAATATTTTGATATCAAGCACCGAAATCAACCGCCCCGGACTTCAGATAGCGGGATTTTTCAATTATTTTGACGCGGACCGTATTCAGATTTTCGGTCTGAGCGAAATGAGCTTTATAGAATGCTTTGTGCCCGAAAAGGCTATAGGCAGGGCAAAGGAATTTTTCTCAAGAAAGCCTGTAGCCGTAGTGCTTTCAAGAGAGCTTGAAATGCCTGAATATTTTATAGAAGAGGCAAAGGAATTCGGCGTTCCGCTGCTTAGAACTAAGGATACAACATCCGGCTTTTCAGCGGCTCTTATCGCTTTTTTGAGCCTTAATTTAGCTCCGAGAATTACAAGGCACGGAGTTTTGGTTGAGGTTTACGGCGAGGGAATTTTGCTGCTCGGCGAAAGCGGAGTAGGAAAAAGCGAAACCGCTATAGAGCTTGTAAAGCGAGGCCACCGTCTTATTGCGGACGACGCGGTGGAAATAAGAAGAGTGTCAAGCAAATCGCTTGTTGGCTCGGCTCCCGAAAATATCCGTCATTTTATAGAGCTTCGCGGAATAGGTATAATAAATGCAAGCAGAATATTCGGTGTCGGAGCGGTAAAGCTTACAGAGAAGATAGACCTTGTAGTTAATCTCGAGCAGTGGGATGTTAATAAGGTCTATGACAGAATGGGTCTCGAAAACCAGACGACAGAAATTTTAGGACTTACCGTCCCGTCGCTTACGGTGCCTGTAAGACCCGGGCGTAACCTTGCGGTAATTATAGAAATCGCCGCTATGAACAACCGTCAGAAAAAGCTCGGCTATAATGCGGCTGAGGACCTTTTAAGCAGGCTTGGTATGACGGACGATTTTAAAGACAGCAAAAACTGATTTATCGGAGGAAAATATATGTTAAGACTCGGAATTGATTTAGGCGGAACAAATATCGTTGCAGGTGTTGTGGATGAGGATTATAAAATCATTGCAACTAATAAGGTTAAGACTAATTTGCCGAGACCCTCGGAAGAAATAGTTGACGATATAGCTAAAGTAAGTATCGAAGCGGCAAAAGCCGCAGGCGTAGAAATTAAGGATATAGCGGCGGTGGGAATAGGAACTCCCGGGTCAATAAACCCGAAAACAGGAATTGTCACCTATTCAAACAATTTGGGATTTTATGATCTTCCGCTTGGAGATATGTTAAAAGAGAGGCTCGGGGTTGACCTTTTCCTTGAAAATGACGCGAATGCCGCGGCTTACGGCGAATATATCGCGGGCGCAGGCAGAGGTACAAAAAACTTTATCGCCGTAACCTTAGGAACGGGCGTCGGCGGAGGAATTATTATCGACGGCAAGCTTTATTCAGGCTCTAACTATGCAGGCGGAGAGCTCGGACACACCGTTATTCAAATGAACGGCGAGGCATGCACCTGCGGAAGACTCGGCTGTTATGAGGCTTATGCTTCTGCTACCGCTCTTATCAGACAGACAAAGCAGGCAATGATAAGATTCCCCGAAAGTTCCATGTGGCAGTTATGCGACGGAAAGCTTGACAATGCGAGCGGAAAAACCGCCTTTAACGCAATGAGAAACGGCGACGAGGCAGGAAAAGCGGTTGTCGATAATTATATAGGCTATGTAGCCGTAGGTTTAGCTAATATTATAAACACCTTCCAGCCTGATGTTATCTGTATCGGCGGAGGAATTTCAAAAGAGGGCGAAACGCTTATTGCCCCGATAAGAGAAATAATAAGCGGCGAAAACTATGCGAGAAATATCCCCGCAAAAACCGTTATCAAAGCGGCGGACCTCGGAAACGACGCGGGAATTATCGGCGCGGCTTTCCTTGACAGGCTCTATAAATAATTATGGAAAATTATGAGTTTATAAGAGAGCTTGAAAAAACAGGAGCAGAGTTTAAGAAAAACGAAATGATGAGCGCTCATACAAGCTTTAAAATCGGCGGAGCGGCGGATTTTTATATTTATCCGTCCTGTTCAGATGAGCTTGTCAAGGTTATTAAGCTTTGCAAAGAGTTTAATGTTCCTTTTTTCATAATCGGCAAGGGTTCAAACCTCCTTGTTTCGGATTTCGGAATTGAAGGGGCTGTTATAGACACCTCAAAGCTTAATAAAACAGAGCTTAAAAGCGAAAATGTAATTTATTGCGAATGCGGAGTATCGCTTATAAGGCTTTGCAATTTTGCTCTTGAAAATTCGCTTTCTGGGCTTGAATTTGCTTTCGGAATTCCGGGGAGCGTAGGCGGAGCGGCGGTTATGAACGCGGGGGCTTACGGCGGCGAGATTTCCGATGTGATAAAAAGCTGTATGTGCATAGACCGAGACGGAAATGCTTTAACTCTTTTAAAGAAGGATATGGCTTTAGGCTACAGAACCAGCGTTTTTAAAGAAAAGGGCTTAATTGTATTAAGCGCGGAATTTGAGCTTTCAAAGGGAGATAAATCCGAAACAAAAGAAAAAATGAACGGATTTATGGAAAGAAGAAAGCAAAAACAGCCGCTTGAATATCCGAGTGCGGGAAGCACATTTAAAAGACCCGAGGGATATTTTGCAGGCGCGCTTATAGAAAAAAACGGCTTTAAGGGCAAAATGTGCGGCGGCGCACAGGTCAGCGAAAAGCATGCGGGCTTTATAATAAATAAAGACAGTGCAAGCGCAACGGATGTTAAAAATCTTATCAGCGATATTAAAGAAACGGTTTTAAAAAACGATAATGTTTTGCTTGAACCGGAGGTTATTTTCATAGGAAGAAAAGAGGAAGGATAAATGAATCTGTTAATTGTTACAGGCATGTCGGGAGCAGGAAAAACTCAGGCGGCTAATACTCTTGAGGACTTGGGATTTTATTGCGTCGATAATATTCCGCCTGCGATAATTCCCGCTTTTATAAATCTTTCCGCAAGAGGGAATAACGAGCTTGAAAAAATCGCAATCGTAACCGATATAAGAACAGGCGATATGTTTGCGGAAATCGGAAATGTGCTCGATACCCTTAAAAAGGATAATGTGAATTATAAAATTCTTTTCTTGGACTGCGACGATAAGGTTTTAGTAAGAAGATTTAAGGAAAACAGAAGAAAGCATCCGCTTTGCGAAAAGGATAATTATTCCGTTTCGGACGCCGTAAAGGCAGAGCGCGAAATGCTTAAAAGGCTCAGATTTCAGTCGGATTATCTTATTGATACCACAAATCTGTCTATCGCTCAGCTTAAAAAACAGCTCACCGAAATTTTCTTAAACGACGCGAAAAAAGGAATGCACATTCAGTGCCGTTCCTTCGGGTTTAAGTACGGAATAGACGAGGACGCGGATATAGTGCTTGATGTAAGGTGTCTTCCTAATCCGTTTTATATTGAAAGCCTTAAAAATAAGACGGGTCTTGACAAAGAGGTCAGGGATTATGTAATGGGCTTTGAGGAAAGCCAAAAGCTTTTTGAAAAAATAAAGGACTTTATAGATTATTCTCTTCCTCTTTATTCAAAAGAGGGCAAAAGCCAGCTTGTAATATCCTTCGGCTGTACGGGCGGTAAGCATAGGTCGGTAACATTCGCGGAGCTTATTTATAAGCACCTCATTGAAAACGGCTATGTTGCGTCGTCTTTGCACAGAGATATCTATAAGGGGGCATAATTATGTCGTTTAATACCGACATAAAAAATGAGCTTTCGCATATAAGACCGTCTGAATGCTGCAAACAACCGCTGGTTTACGGATTTTTGCTCTTTAGCCGGTCTTTTTCAATAAAAAAGATTTGCATGCAGACTGAAAACGAAAATACCGCAGTCTTTTATGCAAGGCTTTTAAAGGAAGCTTATTCGGTAGAAACCGCGCTTTATAAGGGCGGCGGAATAAGAACTACATACAGGGTCGAGGTGCCCGACGAGGCGGACAGGCTCAAGGTCTTAGCCTCGGTGGATTTCGGAATATATGAGGGAAGAATAAACAGGGAAAGCTTTGCGAGAGACTGTTGCTGTGCAAGCTTTATAAGAGGCGCTTTTCTTGCCTGCGGTCATTTGTGCGACCCCGATAAGGGTTATAGAGTGGATTTCCCCGTAAGGGAAAGGGCGCTTGCCGAGGAGCTTAAGGGTCTTCTTTTTGAGCACGGAATTTCCGCTAATATTTCAACGCGGGGCAAGGGCTTTGTGGTTTACATAAAACGGAATGAAACAATAGGCGATCTGCTTGCTTTAATGGGTGCTTCTTCAAGAAGCCTTGAGCTTATCGAGACGGCAATTCTTAAAAGCGTTAAAAACAATATCAACAGGGCAAGAAACTGCGACAGCGCAAATATAGGAAAAACCGTTGAGGCGTCGATAGCGCAAAGAAGAGCCATTGAATATTTAAAAAGCCATGATATGTTAGAAAGTCTTCCTCTAAAGCTGCAAAGCGCCGCGAATTTAAGACTTTCCGCTCCCGAAGCGTCCTTAAAGGAGCTTTGCAAATTAAGTAATGAGGATATCTCCGTGTCGGGGCTTAACCATAGGCTTAAAAGAATAATTGAAATTTATGAAGAAAAAATAAAATAAAAAGAGGTGTTCGCTACGGATTTTGTTCATCTTCATGTTCACTCGGAATACAGCTTGTTGGACGGCTGCTGCCGTATCGGACAGCTTGTCGATAAGGCGTATAATAACGGTCAGAAGGCGGTCGCAGTTACCGACCACGGCGTTATGTACGGCGCGGTTGAATTTTATAAAAAAGCAATAAAAAAAGGAATTAAGCCGATTATCGGCTGTGAGGTATATGTCGCCCCGAGGAAGCGCACGGACAAGCTGAAAGGTCCCGACAGCGAGTATACCCACCTTGTATTGCTTTGTAAAAACAATACGGGTTATCAGAATCTTATTAAAATGGTTTCCCTTTCTTTCACTGAGGGCTTTTATAATAAGCCGAGAATAGATAAAGAGCTACTTGAAAAGTATCACGATGGTCTTATTGCAAGCTCCGCCTGCTTAGCGGGGGAAATTCCGAAAGCGCTTTTAAAGGGCGATATGGAAGCCGCCGCTTCTTCTGCTCTTTATTTTAAGGAGCTTTTCGGAAAGGATAACTTTTATTTAGAACTGCAGGACCATGGGCTTGCCGAGCAAAAAAGGATAAATCCTTTTTTAATAAAGCTTTCAAAACAGCTTGATATTCCGCTTATCGCTACTAATGACGCACATTATATAAATAAAGAGGACAGACTTATGCACAAGGTTTTACTCTGTATTCAAACGGGTACGAAAATAACCGAAAAGCTTCCTCTTGAATTTAAGACGGACGAATTCTATTTAAAATCGACCGAAGAAATGGCGGAGCTTTTTAAAGATGTTCCCGAGGCGATTTCGAATACCGCGAAAATTGCCGAGATGTGCAATGTAAGCTTTGAATTCGGAAAAATTAAGCTTCCGTATTTCGATACCGGAGACGAGGATCATTTCGAATTCTTTAAAAGAAAATGCTTTGAGGGAATGTACAGGATTTATGGGCAAAATCCCGAAAAACAGGTTACGGACAGGCTGAATTATGAGCTTTCCGTAATAAACAAAATGGGTTATACCGACTATTATCTTATAGTCTGGGACTTTGTAAATTTCGCAAAAACCCATGATATCCCCGTAGGCCCCGGAAGAGGCTCGGGAGCAGGAAGTCTCGCGGCTTACTGTATAGGAATAACGGGTATAGACCCGTTAAGATACGACCTGCTTTTCGAGCGGTTTTTAAACCCCGAAAGAGTCTCAATGCCAGATTTCGATATAGATTTTTGCTATGTAAAAAGGCAAAAGGTAATTGATTATGTTATAAATAAGTATGGCTCGGACAGGGTAGCGCAGATAGTAACCTTCGGAACAATGGCGGCAAGAGCGGCGGTAAGAGATGTCGGCAGGGTTATGGATATTCCTTATGCCCTTTGCGATAAAACCGCAAAGCTTATTCCTCAGGCAATAGGTATGACTATAAATAAAGCGCTTTCCTCTTCAAGGGAATTAAAGGAGCTTTATGATAATGACGAACGGATAAAAGAGCTTATTGATATGGCTATTAAGCTTGAGGGTATGCCGAGGCATGCTTCGACCCATGCGGCAGGCGTTGTTATTTCGGATAAGCCCGTAAGCGAATATGTTCCGCTTTCTTTGAATGACGGCGCGGTGGTAACGCAGTATACAATGACAGCCCTTGAAGAATTGGGACTTTTGAAAATGGATTTTTTGGGACTCAGAAACCTTACCGTTATTGACGATACCGAAAAATTCATCCGCAAATTCAAGCCAGATTTTAATATTGAAGCTATTCCTATGAACGATAAGGCGACTCTTGAAATGATGGGCGAGGGTCAGACCGACGGCGTATTTCAGTTTGAATCCGAGGGCATGAAAAATGTGCTGAGAAAATTTAAGCCCGAAAGCATAGAGGATCTTATCGCTATTATTTCGCTTTACCGCCCCGGACCTATGGATTCGATTCCGAGATATATCCATAACCGCCACAATCCGCAGGATGTTAAATACGATACTCCGCTTTTAGAGCCGATTTTAAAGGTCACCTACGGCTGTATAGTTTATCAGGAGCAGGTAATGCAGATATTCAGAAGTCTTGCGGGTTATTCCTTAGGCAGGGCGGATATTGTAAGACGGGCTATGGCAAAGAAAAAGCATGAGGTTATGCAAAAGGAAAGGAAGGCTTTTATTTACGGCGAAAAGGACGAATCGGGCAATGTCGTTTGCGAGGGCGCGGTAAACAGAGGCGTCAGCGAGGAAACCGCAAAGAAGATATTCGACGAAATGTCGGCTTTCAGCTCCTATGCCTTTAATAAGTCCCACGCGGCGGCTTATGCCGTTGTTTCTTACAGAACCGCTTATCTTAAGGTTCATTATAAAAAAGAATATTTTGCGTCTCTTCTGACAAGCGTGCTTGACAGCGCAGGAAAGATTTCTTTGTATACGGGCGAATGCAAAAGACTTGGCATTAAGGTGCTGACCCCAAGTGTAAACGAAAGCCTTGAAAGCTTCACGCCCTGCGATGAGGGTATTCGTTTCGGGCTTTGCGCGGTTAAAAACTTGGGAAATGCGGTTATTGATAAAATAATTTCAGAAAGAAAAGAAAACGGTCCGTACAAAAGCATGTACGACTTGATTTTAAGAAATTCTTCACGAGAATTCAACCGCAGGGCGCTTGAAAGCCTTATTAAAAGCGGCGCGCTTGACGGGCTTGAGAAAAACCGCAGAACAATGCTTTATAATGCGGATAAGGTTTTGGGAATTGTCGAAGAGCAGAGAAGATACAGGGGAACGGATCAGCTTGATTTGTTCGGTTTCGAAGAGCAAAAGCCGGAGCCTGAGCTGGAAGAAGTAGAGGAGCTTGATAAATTAAAGCTTCTTTCCATGGAAAAAGAGGTTTCGGGGCTATATCTTTCGGGTCACCCGCTTGACGGCTGTAAGAGCTTTATCAAAAAAGGAAATTATGTCTCCTTAGGCGATATAAACCTTAGAAAATATCCCGACGGTCAGCGAATCAGAGCGGTTGCGGTTATTGACGGTATAAAGGTAAGAGAGCTTAAAAACGGAAATATTATGATGACCGCCGTCTGTGAGGATAAAAGCGGAAGAACCGATGTCACCGCGTTTTCCTCGGTATATAATAAATATAAAAGCTTTTTATCGGACAATTCGGTTATAATAATAAGCGGAAAGATTTCCGAAAGAGAGGACAGAGACCCCGAAATATTATTAGACGGTGTTTCCCCTCTGCCCGACGGTGCAATGAATTTTACATCGGGAGGCAAAAATATCCTTAAGGGACTTTACCTTAAGGTGAAAAATACCGATTGCGAGGAAATGAAGGCGGTAAAGGATATTCTAATGAAAAACCGCGGAAATGAGGATGTCTATATTTACTGCACCGAAACCGGCAAAAAGCTCAAAGCCCCCGAAAGCCTAAAATTTGACGGCAGCGAAGCGGCGATAAAGGAGCTTGAATTTCTTCTCGGCAAAGAATGTGTAAAAAAAGTGTGAAGTTTTAATTTTTTTGTTGCCAAAAGCTTTTAAATGGTATATAATAACAAAATGTATATGGAGATGATAATATTATGAAAACTATTGGTGTTTTAACAAGCGGCGGAGACGCCCCGGGAATGAACGCGGCAATCCGTGCCGTTGTCCGTACAGGTGTTTCTCTCGGAATGAATGTAAAGGGAATTATGCGCGGATATAACGGACTTATCGAAGGCGATATTGTCGATATGGATGTCCGTTCGGTATCCGATATAATTCATAGAGGAGGAACCCTTCTTTATACCGCAAGAAGCCCCAAATTCAAAACAGAAGAGGGCATGCAGGCGGCTATTGAAACATGTAAGAAGCACGGTATCGAGGGTATCGTTGTTATCGGAGGAGACGGCTCCTACAGAGGTGCGAGAGACCTTTCCGAGCGCGGAGTTTTATGCGTAGGCGTTCCGGGGACTATTGATAACGATATTTCTTCTACAGATTATACTATCGGTTATGATACCGCTATGAATACAGCCATTGAAATGATTGATAAAATCCGCGATACTGCTCAGTCGCATGACCGCTGCAGCGTTATCGAGGTTATGGGAAGAAATGCCGGATATATTGCAATAAATACAGGTATTGCTGTCGGAGCCACGGATATTCTTATCCCTGAGGTTACTCCCGATGTAAATAAAACCATCGAAAAAATCGAAGATGCGAGAAAAACCGGAAAACAGCACTTTATAATCGTTGTTGCCGAGGGTGTTGATAAGCAAACCGGCGGAGTTTTCGAGATTGCAAAGAAGATAGAAGAAAAGACAGGCATTGAAACCAGAGCTACTGTTCTCGGCCATGTTCAGCGCGGCGGTTCTCCGACGCTTAGAGACCGTGTCAGAGCTACTATTATGGGTAATGCCGCCGTTCATCTTTTAAATAAGGGAATAGGAAACAGGGTTGTTTGCTATAAGGGCGGAGATATTGTCGATTATGATATCTTTGAGGCTCTGCAGATGAAAAAATCGCTTGATCCCGAGCTTTTGAGGATTGCAAGCGAAACATCAATCTAAGCAAAGCCGACAAGTTCGAACCCGATTTTACGGGTCAAATTTTCGGCTTTGCTTAAGATAAAAAACGGAGCTTTATTTAAAAGCTCCGTTTCAGACTGTAGACAAACTATAAATCAGGTCGTGTCGCGGCGTTTACGCCGCATTTTGTTTTTTCGGCGACATGCGCGGCGGAAAAACACCTTATAAGCGAAAAACCGCTAAATCAAGCGGTTTTTCAAGAATACTGGGGTGGTATTGGCGGGGATAGAGTGCAGTCCGAAAATCTCTGATTTTCGAGCGAACGGCATTCCCGTCCAAGAGAGTGGCGACTTTGTCGACACTCTCAAACGGAGCTTTATTTAAAAGCTCCGTTTTTATAATCATTTCTTTTTATTTTTAACAGTTTTAATTATCTTTTTTATAACCTCTGTAATTCCGGCGGTTGAATTCTGAGAAGCCTGCTCTATAGTAATAAGCCTTGCTTTTCCCTCGCTTATTACAATATAATTTACAGGGACGATATCTACCTTGGCTCCGGCTCCCGCGGGGGAATTGATTTTTTTCTTTTTGCCGTCGTTTATATCGGCTCCGCCTCCTGCAAAGCCGACAGAAAGCTTTGAAACGGGAATAACCGTTATTCCGTCCGCCGAATAAGGAGCGCCGAAAACGGATTTTGAGTTAGTCAGCTCTAAAACCTTCTGGGTTGTAATATTCATAACATCTATAAGATTTCCAATGGGTCTTGACTCAGAATGCTTTCCCATTTCATAACCTCCTTTTAAAAGTTATTTGCTTTCTTCTAAATATCTTTTTATAAGATTTATTGCGGTTTTAAGCATGAAATAAACCCTTATGCTTGCTTTTGCTTCAATATTGAATCGGGGCTTGTCCGCGTCAAAATCGCATTTAACATCTAATAAAACATTGTCCTTCCCGCTTGTTACAGCCTGAATATAGCCTGAAACGGGGAAGACCGCCGAGCATGCTATTCCGTAACCGAAAGCGGCTGATGAAGCGCTGTCGCCGCCGCTGATATAGGTGATATTGAGCTTTTTAAGCTTAATATGATTTAAAACATCTTTAAGCTGTTTTAATACGAATTTAATTATGCCTAAGGTTTTCGAAAAGGTTCCGTCAATTCCGCCTTTTTTAACATTGTTGTAAAGCTTTTCAAAGGAATCGAAACGGTCAATGCCTAAAACATGCTTAATTCTTTTGTATTTATCGGAATTCTGATTTTTTTCGGTGCTTTCTTGTTTTTCCTCTGCAGGCTCTGATTTATTCTCGGATTTTTTCTTTTTTTCCGATTTTAAAGAAGAAAATACAGTGAAAAAAAGAATTTTTATTTTAAACTCGGTTTTTTTTTCGTCCGAAGAAGTAATACTCGCGCTTACGGGGAGAATAAGAATAATAAAAATCAAAGCTACTGCAATGCCGAGAACGGTTCCTGCTATTTTAAGAGCCGACAGATGTATCATCCCCTTTGGGGCTATTTTAACACATATTATTTAATAATTCAAGAGGTGCGTCACTTATGCAAAAAGACAGACTAAGCGTTATACAGAATATTTTAACTCAAAATGAAGCGGTTATTATAACCTCTGACGCAAACCGTTTCTATCTTACCGGCTATCAGTCTGATACGGGAACTCTTGTTATAACAAAAAAGCTTGCGAAATTCTTTATTGATTTTCGCTATTTCGAAAAGGCAAAAAAGGCGATAAGCGTATGCGAGACCGAAATGACCGTTAAGCTTTATTCGCAAATAAAGGAAATGCTTTTTAAGCAGAATGTAAAAACGGTTTATTTAGAAGCGAATCATACCTCTGTCAATGAGTTCAGGGCTTTTAAAGGATATTTTACGGAATTCGATATCTGCGACAGCGACAGATTTGACGCTTTGTTAAATCAGATGCGCGCCGTAAAATCAAAGGAAGAACAGGAAAATATTATCCTCGCTCAGAAGCTTACCGACGATACCTTTAATTATATTATTGACAGAATTAAGGTCGGTAAAACAGAAAAAGAAATAATGCTCGATATGGAGTTTTATATAAGAAAGCACGGAAGCGAGGGAGTCTCCTTTGATTTTATCGTGGTTTCAGGCAAAAACTCTTCTTTGCCGCACGGAGTGCCTACAAATAAAAAAATAGAAAACGGCGATTTTGTCACCATGGATTTCGGCGCCGTTGTGAACGGATATCATTCCGATATGACAAGAACGGTCGCCGTGGGCTATGCGACGGATGAAATGAAACAGGTTTATAATACCGTGCTTTCGGCACAGCTTGCCGCTTTAAGAGAAATAAAAGCAGGAGCGGTCTGCTCGGATATTGATAAGGTGGCAAGGGATATTATAGAAAACGCGGGATATAAAAACTGCTTCGGACATGCTCTCGGACACAGCCTCGGAATTGAAATTCACGAGTTCCCGACGCTTTCGCCTAAAAGTCTCAGCGAGCTTGAAACGGGAAATGCCGTGACTGTTGAACCCGGGATTTATATTGAGGATAAATTCGGGGTAAGAATAGAGGACACGGTTTTTGTTACCGATAACGGTTGCTTTGATATAACAAAGAGTAAAAAAGAGCTTATTATTATTTAATTTTCGGGGTAATTTATGAAAGTATTATTTAAACATGCAGCCGAGAATAAGGCTTACTGTATCTGCGGACCTGCCTTTAAGGCACTTGAAGCAACCTTTGAGCTTTGCGTTCCGCTTGTTATGAGTAAAATTATTGATGTCGGTATTAAGCAGAATAACACGGGATATATTCTTAAAATGGCGGGAATTCTTATAATCTTAGGAATTTTAGGCTTTGCCGCAACTGTATGCGCGCAGTATTTTTCGGCGGCGGCGAGCGTCAGAATTGTAGACGGAATAAAGAGGGATATGTTCGAAAAAATTCAGTCCTTTTCCTATTCCGATATTGATAATATCGGTACTTCCTCGCTTATCACCCGACTTACAAGCGACGCAAATCAGGTGCTTACGGGAATTAACCTTACCTTAAGGCTTTTTATCCGTTCCCCGTTTATCGTTTTCGGGGCAATGATAATGGCTTTCACTGTCGACGCTAAAGCCGCGGTTACCTTTGCGGTGGTTATTCCGCTTTTAAGTATAGTTGTATTCGGAATAATGCTTATCTGCATTCCTCTTTATAAAAAGGTGCAATCCGCTCTCGACGGGCTTACCTCTTCTTCGCTTGAAAATCTTAAGGGTGTAAGAGTAATAAGAGCTTTTAATAATCAGGATAGGGAAGCGGAAGAATTCAGGGATAAAACCGAGCTGCTTTTTAACAGACAGACCCTTGTCGGAAAAATTTCCGCGCTTATGAATCCGCTTACCTATGTGCTGATAAATTTTGCCGTTGCGGCGCTGATTTATATAGGCGCTTTCAGGGTAAACAGCGGAGCGCTCACTCAGGGTCAGGTAGTATCTCTTTATAATTATATGCTTTTAATTTTGGTTGAGCTTATAAAGCTTGCTAACCTAATTATAACTATGACAAAGTCCGCGGCATGCGAAAACAGAATTGAAAGTATAATAAATATGCCTGTTTCTCAGAGCTTTGAAAAAGAACCTGTAGGCGATAAAATAAGCGAAAATGCCGTTGAATTCAAAAATGTCAGCCTTAAATATTCGCCCGATTCCGCAAACAGCCTAAGCGGAATAAGCTTTTGTGCGAAAAGGGGAGAAAAGATAGGAATTATCGGGGCTACGGGCAGCGGAAAGTCAAGCCTTGTAAGCTTAATTCCGAGATTTTATGACGCAACCTCGGGCGAGGTTTTGTTAAACGGCGAGAATGTAAATTCTTATCCTAAGGACGAGCTTTGCAGGAAAATCGGAACGGTTCCGCAAAAAGCAATGCTCTTTGCAGGCACTATAAGAGATAATATGCTTATCGGTAACCGATATGCAAGCGATGAGGATATCAAATACGCTCTTACAGCCGCTCAGGCAATAGATTTTGTGAATGAAAAGGGACTTGATTTTAAGGTCGAGCAGGGCGGAAAAAACTTTTCGGGCGGACAGCGCCAAAGGCTTACGATTGCAAGAGCCTTGGTTAAAAAGCCCGAGGTTTTAATCCTTGACGATTCCGCGAGCGCTCTTGATTTTGCGACGGATTTAAAGCTCCGTAAGGCAATTTCCGCACTTGATTTCAAAACTACTGTTTTTATTGTTTCCCAGCGTACATCAAGTATAAAGGACTGCGATAAAATAATCGTGCTTGACGACGGAAAGTGCGTAGGAATGGGCAGTCATGATTATCTGCTTGAAAATTGCGGCGAATACAAAGAAATTTACGATTCACAGTTTAAAAAGGAGGACGAAAAATGAAAAAGCCTTCTTCTTTAAAGAGAATTGCCGTATTTATTAAGCCGGATATTAAATATATTGTCTTTTCGGCGGTGCTGTCTCTTGTTACGGTAGGGCTTACGCTTTATTTTCCTATCCTTATCGGCAGGGCGATAGACTGCATTGTAAAAAAAGGCGAGGTCGATTTTATAAGCCTTAAAGGATATCTTTTAAAGGCTTGCCTTTGTGTTGTTTTAAATGCCGCGTTCCAGTGGCTTATGTCAACCTTCAATAATAAGATAACCTTTAAAACAGTTAAAAGAATGAGGGAAACGGTGTTTGGTAAGCTTCAGAAGCTTCCCGTTTCTTATATAGACTCTCATCCTCACGGCGATATCGTAAACAGAATGATTTCTGATATTGACACCTTTGCCGACGGTCTTTTAATGGGCTTTACACAGTTCTTTACAGGCGTCATGACGATACTCGGCACGCTGATATTTATGTTTGCACTGAATTTTTATATTGCGCTTGCGGTTGTTGTGATAACCCCCGTTTCGCTTTTTGTCGCAAAATTTATTTCGGGCAAGACCTATTCGATGTTTAACAATCAGTCGATTTTAAGGGGAAAGCAGACGACGGTTATTGAAGAAACCGTAACCGGAGCAAAGGTTTTAAAGGCTTTCGGATATGAGGATAAAATGCTTGAAAGGTATAATGCCGTAAGCGACGATCTTAAAAAAGCCTCGGTTAAAGCGATATTCTTTTCCTCGCTTGTAAACCCCTCGACAAGACTTATAAATAACTTTGTCTATGCCGCCGTAGGCGCTTTCGGTGCGCTGTCGGTAATAGGGGTTCTTGGCGGAAGCAGTATAACAGTCGGAATTCTCTCAAGCTTTTTAAACTATGCAAATCAGTATACAAAGCCCTTTAATGAAATTTCGGGAGTTATAACCGAGTTGCAAAACGCCATTGCCTGCGCAAACAGAGTTTTTGATTTTCTTGATGCCGAAAGTATTCCCGATGATAGCAAAAGCCTTGAGCTCGGCGAGGTCAGGGGCGATGTCGAAATTAAAGATGTCAGCTTTTCTTACAGCCCTGAAAAGCCGCTTATAAAGGATTTCAATTTAAGCGTGAAAAAGGGAAGCAGGGTAGCGATTGTCGGTCCCACGGGCTGCGGAAAAACAACCGTTATAAACCTTCTTATGCGGTTTTATGATGTTGACAGCGGCGCAATTTATGTTGACGGTGTTAACACAAAAGATGTTACAAGAAAATCATTAAGAAAAAACTTCGGTCTTGTTTTGCAGGATACATTTATTAAAAACGGCACGGTTTATGAAAATATTTCGGTAGGAAACACGGAAGCTTCAAAGGAAGAAATAATTGCCGCCGCCAAAGCCGCCCATGCCCACGGGTTTATAACAAGGCTTAAAAACGGATATGACACCGTGATTTCGGACGAGGGCTCGCTGTCGTTGGGGCAAAGGCAGCTGATAAGCATTGCAAGGGTTATGCTCTGCATTCCGCCCATGCTGATTTTAGACGAGGCGACCTCGTCAATAGATACCCGTACCGAGCTTAGAATTCAGAGCGCGTTTAATAAAATGATGCAGGGAAGAACAAGCTTTATTGTCGCTCACAGGCTTTCGACAATAAGAGAAGCCGATATAATTTTAGTTATGAAGGACGGAAATATTATCGAAACCGGAAATCACGAACAGCTGCTTAAAAAGAAAGGGTTTTACTATAATCTTTATAACAGTCAGTTCGAAAGCTGAATTATTGTCCGCGGCATTGACAAAAGCAATAAGAATGTATATAATTAGTAGGTGTTTTAAAGGTTTATCTGCCGATTTTGCGGCAACCGAAGCGGAAAGGAACGGTCATAAAAAATGAAATGGACTTCGCTTAACGATTTAAGAGAAAAATATCTGTCCTTTTTTGAGTCAAAGGGACATTTAAGGCTCGGAAGCTTTTCTTTGGTGCCGAATAATGATAAGTCTCTTCTTCTTATCAATTCGGGTATGGCACCGATGAAAAAGTATTTTACAGGAGAGGTTGTTCCCCCGTCAAAGAGGGTAACCACCTGTCAGAAATGTATCAGAACGCCCGACCTTGAGCGCGTCGGTCATACCGCGCGCCACGGTACATATTTTGAAATGCTCGGAAATTTCTCTTTCGGAGATTATTTTAAGGAGCAGGCAATAGAATGGGCATGGGAGTTTTTAACCGAAACTCTTGAAATACCCAAAGAGCTTTTATGGCCCTCTGTTTATGAGGAGGACGATGAGGCTTATGCTATCTGGAGAGATAAGATAGGCGTTGATGAAAGCCATATCGTAAGACTCGGAAAAGAGGACAACTTCTGGGAGCACGGAACAGGTCCGTGCGGTCCGTGCAGTGAAATATATTTTGACCGCGGCGAGAAATACGGCTGCACAAGCCCCGATTGTAAACCCGGGTGCGACTGCGACCGTTATATGGAAATATGGAACAATGTTTTCTCTCAGTTCAATAATATGGGAGACGGCACTTATACCGAGCTTGAGCATAAGAATATTGATACAGGTATGGGTCTTGAAAGACTTGCGTGCGTTATGCAGGGCGTCGACAATATGTTCGAGGTCGATACAATAAGAAATATTTTAAATGAGGTCTGCAAGCTGTCAGGCAAGGTCTACGGTGAGGACGAAAAGGCCGATATTTCAATAAGGGCTATAACAGACCATATAAGAGCATCCGTATTTATGATAAGCGACGGAATAATTCCTTCAAACGAGGGAAGAGGATATGTTCTTAGAAGGCTCATAAGAAGAGCCGCCCGTCACGGAAAGCTTATTGGAATTGATAAGCCCTTCCTTTGCGGACTTTGCGACGCGGTAATCGCCGAAAACAAGGCAGGCTATCCCGAGCTTGTCGAAAAGGAACAGCTTATAAAAAAGGTTATTTCAAACGAGGAGTCGAATTTCAATAAAACGATTGATCAGGGTCTTAACCTGCTTAATTCTCTTATAAAAGAGGGCGGAGTGCTTTCGGGTGATGACGCATTCAGGCTTTATGACACCTTCGGTTTCCCGCTTGACCTTACTAAGGATATTCTTTCGGAAAAGAATATGACGGTGGACGAGAAAAGGTTTACCGAGCTTATGGAAAAACAGCGCGAGCTTGCGAGAACATCGAGAAAAGCGGCAGACGCCGAAAGCTGGAAGAGCGACGGCATTACCTTTGACGATGTCTCAAAAACCGACTTTTTGGGATATACCGAAAATAACTGCTCCGCAAAGGTTTTGGATATTGTTTGCGACGGCGAGCATACCGAGAGCATAACGGCGGGACAAAAGGCGATAGTCGTGCTTGACAGAACTGTTTTCTACGGCGAGTCGGGCGGTCAGGTCGGCGATAACGGCGCGCTTGTCGGCAAGGATAAAATGTTTACCGTAAGCGATACCAAAAAGACCGCAGGCGGAGTGTTTACACACTTCGGAGCTTTAGATAACGGAACTCTCAGTGTTGGCGATACTGTTATTGCGGAGATTAACACCGCAAGGCGCGAGGCAATAAGGCGCAATCATACTGCGGCGCATCTTTTGCAGGCGGCTTTAAGAAAGGTTTTAGGCACTCATGTCGAGCAGGCGGGTCAGCTTGTAAACGAATTTGCGGTCCGTTTCGATTTCACACATTTCTCGGCGCTTTCCGCAGAAGAAACGGCGCAGGTCGAGGAGTTTGTAAACAAAGCAATTCTTGACGGAATAGATATTGAAAACACCGAAATGCCTATAGAAGAGGCTAAGAAATTAGGCGCTATGGCGCTCTTCGGCGAGAAATACGGAAATATCGTAAGAGTAGTAAATATCCCCGGACGCTCTGTAGAGCTTTGCGGAGGAACTCATGCCGCGAATACGGCTAAGCTCGGACTTTTCAAAATTGTTTCCGAGGCAAGCGTTGCCGCAGGAGTAAGACGAATTGAGGCAGTAACCGGTTTTGAGGTTTTAAAGCTTATTGAGGGATATAAAAATTCGCTTTTAAAAACCGCCGAAGTCTTAAAGTGCAATAATACCGCTGATGTTCCTCAGAAGGCGGCTCAGCTGACAGCCGCACTTAAAGAGACCGAGAAGAAGGTTGAAAGCCTTGAGGCCAAAATAGCGTCGGGTAAGCTTAACGATATTCTTAAAAATACGGTTGCGGTTAATAATTTAAAGGTTGCAACGGCAGTGCTTAACGCAAATGCCGATGAGCTTAAGAAAATGGCGGATACGGTTAAGGCCGATAATGAAGATACAGTAGCGGTATTCGCAAGCGTAAGCGGAGATAAGATTACATTCTGCGTAGGCTGCGGCAAAGCGGCTGTAAAGCAGGGAGCGCATGCAGGAAATGCGGTTCGTGAAATCGCAAAAATTGCAGGCGGTAACGGCGGCGGAAAGCCCGATCTTGCAATGGCAGGCGGAAAAGATGTTACAAAGCTTGACGAGGCAATGGAAAAAGCGGTCGGAATAATAGCCGCTCAGACAGAGGTGAACCGTTAATGGAAGACTGTTTATTTTGTAAAATAGTAAAAGGCGAAATTCCAAGCACGAAGATTTATGAGGACGAATTTGTCTATGCCTTTAAGGATATCGACCCTAAGGCGCCCTTTCATGCGATAGTAATTCCCAAAAAGCATATCGGCTCGGCTGATGAGATAAATTCATCAAACAGCGAAGCCGTCGCAAGGGTTTTTGAGGCTATTGCTAAAATTTCAAAGCAGGAAAATCTCGAAAAGGGCTACCGCGTTGTAAATAACTGCGGCGAGGACGGCGGACAGACCGTTCACCATATCCATTTTCACCTGCTTGCGCGCAGAAATCTTGCTTGGCCTCCGGGCTGAAATATAATCGGGAGAGATAAAAATGTCAGAGTATTATACTATGAAAATCGCTGGGCTTGAAAGAAAGCTTGAAAAGTTTCCTGTAAATGAAAAAATGGATATCGCCGCTTTTATAATTTTCGGCGATGTCGAGCTTACTGTTAAAGGCTGCGAGGAATTAAGAAAAAAACTGCCTGAGTTTGATGTTATATTAACTCCTGAGGCTAAGAGCATTCCTATTGCCTATGAAATGGCAAGACAGACAAATAAGCCTTATATTATCGCAAGAAAAGGCTTAAAGGTTTATATGAGAAATCCGTTAGAGGTCAATGTAACCTCTATTACAACTCAGCATGAACAGCACCTTTTCTTAGGCGAGTCTGAAACCGCGCTTATTAAGGGCAAAAGAGTGCTTATAATCGACGATGTTATTTCGACGGGTGAATCCTTGGCGGCGGTAAGAGAGCTTGTTAAGGAGGCAGGCGGAACAGAAGCCGCAGCATGCGCTTTCCTCGCTGAGGGAGACGCGGCGGACAGAAAGGATATTATTTTCCTTGAAAAGCTCCCGCTTTTCTTTAAGTAAAATGAAATAAAAAAATGAAATAAAAATTATGCTCCCCTGTATTCCGTTTGTTCGGAATACAGGGGAGCGATTTTTTTGAAATTATTAACAAATTGTAAAAGTCAAAGAAAGTCAAAAATATTTTTCAAAAAAGTGTTGACAAATGAAAAACAAAGGCTATAATATAATTGTTGGCACTCGAAAGCTTAGAGTGCTAAAAAGATTTCGGTGGTGAGATTATGGAGCTGACACCGCGGAAAAAGGCAATTTTAGAAGCGGTTGTAAATTCTTATGTTTTAACAGGCGAGCCCGTCGGCTCTAAGGCTTTGGCGTCCGCTATCGAAAATTCGCCGTCATCGGCAACCATCAGAAATGAAATGAATGAGCTTTGCTCCTTGGGGCTGTTGTTTCAGCCGCATGTTTCGGCAGGAAGAGTTCCGACAAGCTTAGGCTTTAAGGTTTATGTTTCTTCTATAATGCAAGCTTCGGTTATAGACGAAAGAACCAAGCTGTATCTTGATAATGCCCTGAGCTTCACGGCATGCGATTCAAGCTCTGTTTTGTCAGCCGCCTCAAAGGCGCTTAACAGAATATTCGGTCTGCCGGCTGTATATTCCTTCATTTCCGATGAGAGTGCATATCTTAAAACCTCAAAACTGTTTATGCTTTCGAAAAAAGCCGCGGCGATAATCGCTGTTTCTTCTGACGGAAGATTTATAAGCAGGGTTATAAGAATAACCGCAGGGAATAAGGGCCATACGGAGCTTTTATACAGAAAGCTTTTTGAAGAAAAGCTTAAGAATAAAAGGCTTTCGGAATTTTCAAAAGCGGGACTTCAGAATTTCATAGCGTGTTTAAATGCCGATGAAATTTCATTGATACCTGTTTTAAGCGAGCTTTTCGATATGATAGCTTCGGGATTTTGCGCAGGAACGGAAATTTTCGGAACGGAAAGCTTATATAATCTGTTTCCGGAAAACGAAGCGGTTGAAATTCAGAAGCTTTTTTCCACAACCGACCCGTTAGATGCGGTGAATTCCAAATCAAATGTTGTTTTCGGCAGCGATATGCCTTTTAAGGCTCTCTATAATAAAGCTTTTGTCGTAGCCGATTATTATACAGATAATAAGCATTGCGGTAAAATAGGAATTTTAGGACCCGACAGAATGTCATACGGACAGATAC
>DBKZ01000057.1:32604-33242 GCA_002297415.1 Ruminococcaceae bacterium UBA737 | reverse complement strand
GAGAAGACCGAAAAAGCGGAAAAAACCGAAAAGAAGAAAAGCAAAAAGGAGCTTGAAATCGAAAAGCTCAAATCCGAGCTTGACTCAAAAAACGATCTTCTTATAAGAACCGCCGCTGAGTTTGATAATTATAAAAAGCGCACCGAGCGCGAGAGACTTAGTATTGCGCAGTATGCGAAAGCCGAAATGGCTAAAAAGCTTCTGCCGATACTTGATAATATCGACAGGGCGCAGTCAAGCGACACCGCAAGCGACGATTATATAAAGGGCATCGAAATGATTGTTAAGCAGTTTTTGGCACTGCCCGAACAGCTTGATTTAACTCAAATCGGTGCGCAGGGCGAGCCGTTTGACCCCAATTTTCATGAGGCGGTTATGCACATTGAGGATGAGAATTTAGGCGAGAATGTTATTGCCGAGGTTCTGCAAAAGGGCTATAAGCTCGGCGATACCGTTATCCGCGCCGCCATGGTTAAGGTGGCAAATTAAAAGGTTTAAAATTCCGTAAGGATTTTAAAATAAATAAAGTAAATTGATTTTTTCGGAGGAATTTATTATGGGAAAAATTATAGGTATAGACTTAGGTACAACTAACTCATGCGTAGCAGTAATGGAAGGCGGCGAGCCGGTAGTTATCG
>DBKZ01000057.1:5936-32521 GCA_002297415.1 Ruminococcaceae bacterium UBA737 | reverse complement strand
GGTCAGGTTGCAAAGCGTCAGGCTATTACAAATCCTGAAAGAACCATAAGCTCAATTAAGCGTGAAATGGGTACTGATTATACCGTTGAAATCGACGGTAAGAAGTACACCCCTCAGGAGATTTCCGCAATAATTCTGCAGAAGCTTAAAACAGACGCGGAAAGCTATCTCGGTCAGCCTGTTACAGAGGCTGTTATCACCGTTCCTGCTTACTTTACCGACTCTCAGCGTCAGGCAACTAAGGACGCAGGTAAAATTGCGGGTCTTGATGTAAAGCGTATTATAAACGAGCCTACAGCCGCGGCTCTTGCTTACAGCATTGATAAGGAAGACGACCAGAAGGTTATGGTATACGACCTCGGCGGCGGTACCTTCGATGTTTCAATAATCGAAATGGGCGACGGCGTTCAGGAGGTTCTCGCTACTGCGGGTAATAACCGTCTCGGCGGCGATGACTTCGATAAGCGTATAATGGACTACATTGTAAACACCTTTAAGGCCGAGCAGGGAATTGACCTCTCAGGCGATAAGATGGCAATGCAGAGAGTTAAGGAAGCCGCTGAAAAGGCTAAAATCGACCTTTCGGGTATGACCTCGGCTGAAATCAATCTTCCTTTCATCACAGCTGATTCTACAGGTCCTAAGCACTTTGAAGCAACCCTTACAAGAGCTAAATTCAATGAGCTTACCGCTGACCTCGTTGAGGCTACAATGGGTCCTGTCCGTCAGGCTCTTAACGATTCGGGACTTAGCAAGGGCGATATCCATAAGGTTCTTATGGTAGGCGGTTCTTCAAGAATTCCGGCAGTTCAGGAGGCTGTAAAGGCATTTATGGGCTCTGAGCCGTTTAAGGGAATTAACCCCGATGAGTGCGTTGCTATAGGCGCCGCTCTTCAGGCAGGCGTTCTCGGCGGCGATGTAAAGGGACTTCTTCTTCTTGATGTAACTCCGCTTTCACTCGGTATCGAAACCATGGGCGGCGTTTCAACAAAGGTTATTGAAAGAAATACCACCATTCCTACAAAGAAGAGTCAGATATTCTCTACTGCCGCTGACGGTCAGACCTCTGTTGAGGTTCATGTTCTTCAGGGCGAAAGAGAATTCGCGAAGGATAACAAGACTCTCGGCGTATTCCACCTTGACGGAATTGCTCCCGCTCCGCGCGGAATTCCTCAGATTGAGGTAACCTTTGATATCGACGCAAACGGTATCGTTCATGTTTCCGCTAAGGATTTAGGAACAGGCAAGGAAAACAATATCACAATCACTTCAAACACCAATATGTCTAAGGACGATATTGATAAGGCTGTCAAAGAGGCAGAGGCTTATGCCGCTGAGGATAAGAAGCGCCGAGAGGCTGTAGATGTCCGCAACAATGCAGACCAGATGATCTATCAGACCGAAAAGACCGTAACCGAGTTCGGCGATAAGCTTTCGGATGATGAAAAGAATAAGATAAACACCGCGAAAGAAGCTTTGAAAGAGGCTCTTAAGGGCGAGGATATCGAGGCTATCAAAGCTAAACAAGAGGAGCTCCAGAAGGAAGTTTATGCCGTAAGCGAAAAGGTTTACAAGGCGGCGGCTGAGGCTCAGAATGCTCAGGGAAATCCTGCTGACAATGCTCAGGCTCAGGGTGCGGGTCCCGACGGCAATGTTTACGAGGCCGACTACACCGATGTTGACGATAACAACAAAAAGTGATATAATACTTTAATCTGTATGGGCGTGTAAATTTCACGCCCATACGAATTTGAATAAATGGAGAAATTTTCGTGGCTGAAGAGAAGAGAGATTATTATGACGTCCTCGGAGTTGATAAATCCGTTAGTGACGATGATTTAAAAAAAGCATACAGAAAAGCCGCAAAAAAATATCATCCGGATCTTCACCCCGGAGACGCTGAGGCAGAGAAAAAGTTCAAAGAAGTAAACGAGGCGTATGAGGTCCTTTCAAATAAGGAAAAGCGCGCAAGGTACGATCAGTTCGGCCATGCCGGTGTTGACCCGAACTTCGGCGCAGGCGGCGGTCAGGGCGGCTACGGCGGCGGATTTACAGGAGATTTCGGCGATTTAGGCGATATATTCAGTTCCTTCTTCGGAGGCGGTTTCGGCGGAGGACAGCGTTCAAACCCTAATGCTCCGAGACGCGGAAACGATGCGTCTGCATCGGTCAATGTTTCATTTGAAGAAGCCGCAAAGGGCTGTAAGAAAACAATTAAAATCACAAAGATTGATAATTGTCCCGATTGCTCAGGCTCGGGCGCCGAAAAGGGAAGCACACCGAAAACCTGCCCCGTTTGTCACGGCAGCGGTCAGGTAACAAGTGTTCAGAGAACACCTTTCGGACAGATGCGGACCCAGCACGTCTGCGATAACTGCCGAGGAAGAGGTAAAATCGTTGATAAGCCCTGCCATACCTGTGCGGGTAAGGGAAGAATAAGACATACGGTTGAAAAGACCGTCGATATTCCTGCCGGAATTGACGACGGTCAGATAATAAATCTCCGCGGTGGCGGAGACGCCGGAATTAACGGCGGTCCTGCGGGAGATCTGCGCATAAATGTCAATATGCGTCCTCATCCTATTTTTGAGCGCAGAGGCTTTGATGTTTACTGCGATATCCCGATAACCTTTGCTCAGGCGGCTTTAGGCGCCGAGATAACCGTTCCTACGCTTGACGGAAAGGTGAAATTCACCATTCATGAGGGAACTCAGCCGAATGATGAATTCAAATTGAAGGGCAAAGGAATACAGCGCCTTAATTATATCGGAAAAGGCGATCAGTATGTAAAAATAATCGTCGAGGTTCCGAGAGACCTTTCAAAGGCTCAAAGAGAAAAGCTTAAGGAATTCGATTCTTTAACCGACGATAAAAATTACAAGAAGAAGAAAACCTTTGCCGATAAGGTCAAGAGCTTTTTCGGAGATAAATAAAATAAGTCCCTAGGTTTTACAGCCTAGGGATTTTTTTATATCAGCTCTTTAAAGCTTTTAATATATTTGTCGGAAAATTTTTTCATCTGCTCTTCGCAGTCCGATGATGAAATATCATAAACTCCGAAGGTGTAAAGACCTGCTTCCTTTGCCGCTTTGACAGCCGAAATATTGTCGTCGTAAAACGCGGCTTCTTCGGGCTTGCAGCCGATAAGCTTAGTAAGCTTTAAGTATATTTCGGGGTTGCTTTTGGGAAGAGAAAAAACGTCCGAAGAATAGATTTCCGAAAATCTGTCAATAATACCGTTCCTTGTAAAGCACATTTTAATATGCTTTTTCGCGCTTGCCGAGAGAGCATACAGCTTACAGCCGTTTTTATAAAGACTTTCGATATAATCCTTTGCATAGGGCTTTAATTCTATCTGCTCGCCGTAAGCCTTATCGGCGATACCGTTTATAAATTCTATGACCTCGTTTACGGATTTAGCCGCTCCTAATTTTACGAGATATTCAGCGCCTAACAGTCCTCCCATAGGCGTTAAAATCCGAATAATATTGTCGGGATAATTAACGCCCGAATTTTTAAGCAAATTTAAAAGATTTTGCGCAAATACAGGCATCGAATCCGCAAGGGTTCCGTCCATATCGAAAATATGATATTTTTTCACTTTTACCACCGTTTTGTTTTTTGATATTTTAGCATGTTTTTTAGGGTTTGTAAAGCGGGGTAGAGCATATTTTTTAAATTCTACTCTCGGTAGAAGCCGAGTAGAGCGGTAGAATTTAATATAGCTTGACTTAAAAACGGCTTTTATGTTAAAATATTTTTCAAGTGAGGTGAACGGCTTGAATATTCTTTACTGCGGAGACGCAAATATGAAAAACGGAATTCTTTTAAGCGCTATGTCCCTGATTTCCTGTACCGAGGAAGAGCTTTGCATTTATATTCTTACGGCAGGCTTGCCCGCGGAAAAAAAGCTTCCTATATCAAAGGATTTTGAGGATAAGCTTACAAAAACGCTTAAAAGGAAAAACGAAAATTCTTTTGCTTCGGTTTTGGATATCAGCGAGATGTTTTTTAAAAATATTCCGCAGGCAAATGTTAAAACAAGGTTTACCCCGTTTTGTATGCTCCGCCTTTTTGCGGACGAGGTTAAGGAAATCCCCGATAAAATTCTTTATCTTGATACCGATGTTCTTTGCAGAAAGGATTTTTTAGAGTTTTATAATACCGATATGTCAGACTGCGATATCTGCGGAGCGCTTGACCGTTACGGAAAGTATTTCTTTAAAAAATCCCGCTTTAAATTCGATTATATAAACTCGGGCGTTTTGCTTATAAATATGAAAAGGGTCAGGGAAAACAAGACCTTTTTAAAATGCAGAGAGCTTTGCGCAGAGAAAAGAATGTTCATGCCTGACCAAAGCGCCATTAACAAAATCTGCGAAAAGAATATTATAAGCAGAGTTTATAACGAGCAGGGAGACCCGAACGATAAAACCGTCTTTCAGCATTTTTCAACCCGATTTTTGTTTTTCCCTTATATAAGAACGAGGACCGTTAAGCCGTGGGAAACCGAAAGGGTTAAAAATGTTCTTAAAATAAACGATTATAATAAGCTTTTTGAGAGCTATGAAACGGAGAAAGAAAGCTATGAAAAATGAAATTCCGGTATTTTTTACGGTAGACGATAATTATGCGCCCTTTTTGGCGGCGGCGATAAATTCCGCTGTTAAAAATTCTTCGAAGGATAAGAATTACAGAGCGGTTGTGCTTTATCAGGAGTTAAATGATAACAATATAAATAAGCTTAAAAAGCTTGCAAAGGATAATTTTAAGGTTGACTGCATTCCGATGAAGAACAGCTTTGAATCTATAACCGACCGCATGAGCAACAGGCTCCGCTGCGATTATTTTACGCTTACTATCTATTTCAGACTTTTTATTCCGCTAATGTTTCCTGAGTATGACAAGGGAATATATATAGACAGCGATGTTGTATTAACAGGTGATGTTGCGGAGCTTTATGAAACCGATATCGGAGATAATTTCATCGGTGCATGCAGGGATTATTCCATTGCCGATGTTCCTCCGCTGGTAGCTTATACGGAAAATGCGGTAGGAGTAAAGGGAGACGAATATATAAATTCGGGCGTTTTGCTTATGAATCTTAAAAAGATGAGAGATACAGGCTTTGAGGAGCATTTCTTAAATCTTTTAAATACCTATCATTTTGATTCCATAGCACCCGATCAGGACTATATCAATGCAATCTGCAACGGCAAGATTTATTATCTTGACCAAAAATGGGATACAATGCCCGACAGCTCGGTTCCTGTTTCAGAGCCGAAGCTCATTCATTATAATCTGTTTTCAAAGCCTTGGTGCTATGACGAAATAAAATACGAAGAGGAATTTTTCAAATATGCCGAGGACTGCGGATATATTGATGAAATAAAAGAATATAAGAAAAATTATTCCGATGAGCAGAAAAAATCCGATAAGGATTGCATGGAGCTTTTGGTAAAGCGCGGAACAGAAATTCAGAGTAATGAAGTAACCTTTAAGAAAATGCTTGAAAAAGGAGTTAAAATCCGTTTATGAGTAAGGATAACGGCCGTATTGAAGTAATTGAAAATATCAAAAAATACTCGCAGTCGGGCGAATTTCATAATAAAGTCGAGCTTAACGACCCCGTGCTGACCAACGACCAGAATAAGCTTATAACAGATAACTATATTAAAAACAGAAATACATTTAATTATAAAATAAAGAGAAACGCGGCGGTTTTTATTGCAAAAACCGCGACTGTCTTTATAAATCGCGATACAGTTATAAAGGGGCTTGAAAAAGTTCCCGAAAATCTGGGCGGAGTTATTATAACAAGCAATCATTTCAGCCCTTTTGAAAATACGGTCGTAAGATACCTTACAAATAAGCTTGATAAAAAGCTTAATATAATCAGCCAGACATCAAACTTTGCAATGACGGGAATAATCGGATTTTTAATGAACTATGCCGATACCATTCCGATTTCGCCCGAGCCGCATTACCTTGCCCGTGATTTTATGAAAATTTTAAAAGAAAAAACAGTCGGTAAAAGCGAGGCGGTCCTCCTTTATCCCGAACAGGAAATGTGGTTTAATTACCGCAAGCCCCGTCCGCCTAAAAAGGGAGCGTATTATTATGCGGCTAAGCTTAATGTTCCTGTTCTTTCCTGCTTTGTAGAGGTCGTCGATACAGATAAGGACGCGTCCGAGCAGTTTAAAAAGGTAAGATATGTAATGCATGTTTTAGGCTTGCTTAACCCCGATAAGAATTTAAGCGTCAAGGAAAATTCTCAGCTTCTTGCAGACAGGGATTATGAGCTTAAAAAGCAGTGCTATGAAGAGGTTTATAATAAGCCGCTTGATTATTCTTTCGATGTTTCGGATATAGCAGGATTTAAGGGTGAGGCTTTTGAACACTGAAAAAAGATATTATGAAAGTCTTACGCAGGATTTCGAGGAAACAAAAAATCAGGACATAAAATTAGGCGATGATTATAAATTTATCAGAACCGGTTTTTTTGACAGATTTCTGTCAGCTGTAATTTACGGCGCCGCGGTGGGATTATCATATCCTTATTGCAGATTTTTTCTGCATATAAAATTTGAGGGAAGAAAAAAGCTTAAGGATTTTAAAAATACCGGCTATTTCCTTTTTGCCAATCACACTCAGCCTATAGGCGATGTTTTCACTCCCGCGCATGCGCTGTTTCCTAAAAGAATCTATACAATTGTCAGCACCGCAAATTACGGAATTCCCGTAATCGGAAAAATCCTGCCTTTTTTGGGCGCTCTGCCCGTAATAGAAAGCGTTAAGGGACTAAAAAATCTTACGGCGAGTATAAAGACGAGATTAAGCGAAAATAAATGTATAGTAATCTACCCTGAGGCGCATGTCTGGGAATACTGCACCTTTATAAGACCTTTTTCGGACACTTCGTTTAAATTCCCCGTAAAATTCGAAAAACCGTCGTTTTGTATGACTGTTACTTATAATAAATCCAAGCTTTTTAAAAGACCTAAGGCTACCGCTTTTATTGACGGGCCCTTTTATCCCGAGGGAGAAAGCGTCAGGGAAAAGGCCGAAAGCCTTAAAAATCAGGTGGCCGAGGCTATGATAAAAAGAAGCGGGGAAAGCGATTATAATTATATCGAATATTTAAAAAAATAAAAAAACACCGTTTGTTTTCACTTTCTAAAAACAAATGGTGTTTTTGCTTGTTGCGGCAGAATTAAACTAAAAAGAAACAGTTAATTGCATTTTGAATTTTTCTTTGCCGTAAACAGCATGCGGAATTCCTTTCGGCATAATAAGCGTTTCGCCCTCTGTCAGGATATATTCCTTTCCGCCGACGGTGAATTTGCCCGTTCCGTCAAGCACTGTTACCATTGCGTCGCCGCCGGCGGCATGGGTCGAAATTTCCTCGTCCTTATCAAAAGAAAACAAGGTCATGCTGACCTTGTCGTTTTGTACCAAGGTCTTGCTTACAACCTGTCCGTCGCTGTAATCAATCAGATCTTTAAGCGAAAGCTTTTTTTCTTTTTCAATATTTTTATACATTTCTTTCAGCTCCTTTATTTTATTATATATCGAAAAAAGCATTTAATAATCAATAAATTGTAAATATTTTAAAATGTAAAAAAAGTACGCTTAACTAAAAAAAGAGGGCTTGACTTAAAATCTTCCGATAATATAATAAATAATGTATTCAGTATTGTTTTTTACACTAAAATTCGGAAAAATAACCGTTGAATTCGTTTTATCTTTATGCTATACTGTATTATATCAAAAATAAAAAGGGGTTAAAAAATGACGCTTAAAGAAAAAATTTTACAGACATTTATCGTAACCGTAAGAGAAATAAATAAGCACGGCGGACCTAAGGAATTTTTTGAAAAATATCCTGTCGGAGGCATGTATTATTCGGTGCTCCCCGGGGCTGAGGATACCGTCGAAATGGGAACGGGCACTTCTTATAAAAGACTTTGCGAGTGCAGAAAATATTCTAAAGTTCCGCTTTTGGTATGTGCCGACGGAGCAGGGATTACAGGCGCTAAGTACTCCTGCGGTCCGAGCGCTCTTGTTTCTTCCAAAAATTTAAAGGACGCTTATGATTACGGAAAGCTTTTAGGCATGCAGATGAATTTTCACGGTGTCGATTGGCTTTTAGGTCCGAGCGTAGATCTGCTTTATGACCGCTCAATGCCGCTTTATGCCGCAAGCGACGACCCGAAGCTTACAGCTAAGGTTTACAGCGAGGTTGTAAGAGGCCTTCAGGATCAGGGCGTTTGCGCAACCTTAAAGCATTTCCCGGGTCTTGGAACAAACAGTATAAATATGCACTTCGGCCACGGCAGAAATGTGCTCGATTTCGATGAATGGATGAATTCCTACGGTTATCTTTATAAGGAGCTGTTTAAAACCTCTCCTTTAAGCGTAATGACTACCCATGTTTCCTTAAAATCTTATACCGATGAATATGAAAACGGTTACTATCCTATCGCTACATATTCAAAAAGACTTACAAACGACCTTTTAAAAGAGGAGCTGGGCTTTGAAGGCGCTGTTGTTACCGACGCTCTTATAATGGGCGGTATGGCGACAGGCAATCTTATTGAAGAAACCGTTCAGGCTTTTAAAAGCGGTGCCGACCTTCTTTTGTGGCCGCCTGTAGAAGCGGCTGACAGAATAGAAGAGCTTATTTTGTCAGGCGAAATTCCCGAGAGCAGACTCGATGAAGCGCTTTTAAGAATTCAGAAAATGAGAGATTTCAGAAATAAAGCCTTAAAGGAAAAGAAATATGAGGAGCCTACAGCCGAAAAGGCGGATGAAATCAGCAAAAGAGTAACGGCGCACGGAATTTGCGAATATAAAAATGAAATCGGCCTTTTGCCGCTTAATACAGATAAGGTTAAGAATATCCTTATTGTAAACGCGGCGGAAAATGAAAACAGCAAGGCGGCTTCTAACCTTGCCGACGCTCTTAATAAGGCAGGCTTTAACGCAGAGGTCAAAAGAGATATATATGATGTTCCGTCACGCGTTTGCTGGCAGGACGATATTGACGAATTGCAGTCGAAATATGACCTTACAATTTTTTCAATGAGTATGGATTATGCGACCTCTTGGAGCGTTTCGTTTATGATGGTTTGGGCTTTCCAGCTGTTTGATAAGAATAAAAAGCTTATTATAAATTACGGCTCGCCGTTCTTTGCCGAGGACTATTTTGCCGAGGAGCATACAATAGTTGAAGTAAATAACGGGGCGGACGAAAAAACCGTCGAACTGCTTGTCGAAAGGCTTTTGGGCAAGGAGCCCTTTACCGGAACTAAGATCTTAACCGAGCATACCAAGAAAATTTAATATTTAAAAAACAATAACCCCCGAGCTATGGCTTAAAATGCAATAGCTCGGGGGTTGTTTTTTTATATTAACAGCCGCTTTTTTTCGCGCCATTTTTCTGGGGAAATGCTATTTTTGCGGATAAAAAGCTTATAAAAATAAGAGTAGTTATTAAATCCGCATTCCTCGGATATGCTTTCAAGTGTTTCCGAGGTCATTTCTATAAGATTTTCCGCTTTTTGCAGTCTTATCTTTTGCAGATAGGAAATGGGGGTCATACCGTAAGATTTTTTGAAAATATTTATTATATGATTTTTGCTGAAATGAAATTCTTTGCAAAGCATAGGCAAAGTAATTTCTTTATTGCAATTTTTTATGATAAAATCCGCTATTTTGTCTGCGGCGGTAGGAATTGTTTTTTTGTTATAAAGCTTTGCGAGAATATTGTATAGCTGTCCCGCCTTTAAAATATAAGGTGCGTCGCTGTGCGCCAAGCCGTTCATTTTTTCAATATCTTCTTTAAGCAATGTATAATCGAAGGTTCCGCTTTTAGGGAGAATTTTTCCGTTCTCTTCCCAATTATCTGAAAGGAAGTGAATGTAAAGATATCTCGGAGCGTCGCTCGGTATTTCACCGCCCTGATACATTCCGCGGCGCTGAATATAATACTGCCCCGCAAGGACTTCATGCTGCTCTCCGTTCTCTGAAAACCGCAAAACCCCTTCATAAACGAGCAATAAAACATCCTTATCGCAAAATCGCGTCACATGGCGCTCGGATTCTTTAAAAAAGCGAAGAGAAGCGCTTAAATATTTTATCGGCTTATCAAGATTTATTCCCTGCATAATAATCACCGGATTTATTATAAGTATAAATTGTGATATTGTCAATCTTTTGTGTGAAATATGCTATGTTTTATCAAAAATCAGTGTGATAAAATAAATCTGTAAAAGGAGTCGAACGCTATGAAATACAATTTTTATACAACTGATGAGATTAAACCTAAGGGCTGGCTTAAAAGACAGCTTGAAATTCAGGCGGAGGGCCTTTGCGGAAATCTCGATAAAATCTGGCCTGACATATCTGACAGCGCATGGATAGGCGGAACGCGCGAGGGCTGGGAAAGAGTCCCTTATTGGCTTGACGGGTTTATTCCGCTTGCTTATCTTTTGGATAACGACGGTATGAAAGCCCGCGCAAAAAAGTATATAGACGCGATTATTTCCGCACAAAAAGCGGACGGCTGGATATGTCCCTGTCCCGATGAAAAACGGGGAGAATATGATACTTGGGCAGTTCAGCTTATTACAAAGGTTCTTACGGTTTATTATGAATGCTCAAAAGACGAACGGATTCCCGAAGTAATTTATAATGTGCTGAAAAACTATTATGATTTATTGAAAAACGGCACTGTTAAGCTTTTTGATTGGGGTAAATTCAGGTGGTTTGAGACCTTTATATCAATTAAATTTATTTATTCACGCACCAAAGAGGATTGGCTGATTGAGCTTGCAAGGATTTTAAAGGAGCAGGGAATTGATTACGGCAAATTAACCGAACAATGGAAAATTCCTCTTAATAAATGGGATTTAAGCACTCATACCGTAAATGCTACTATGGCTCTTAAGTCGGATGCTTTAGCGTCAGAGCTTCTGAAAACAGAGTTTACCGATAAAACAGACCTGTTATACAGTATTTTGGAAAAATATAACGGCACGCCTGTCGGAACATTTACAGGCGATGAATGTCTTTCGGGTTTAAGCCCGATTCAGGGCACGGAGCTTTGCTCGGTTGTCGATCTGATGTATTCTTATGAATGGCTCTATGCGTTTACGGGTGATGAAAAATGGGCTCAAAGACTGGAGCTTGCCGCCTTTAATGCTTTGCCTGCCGCAATAAGCGAGGATATGCGGACGCATCAGTATGACCAGCAGAGCAATCAGATTTCATGCGAAATTTTTAAAGGAAAGCCGATTTTCAGGACAAACAGCGGCGAGTCGCATTTATTCGGCTTGGAGCCGCATTTCGGCTGCTGTACCGCAAACTTCGGTCAGGGCTGGCCGAAATTTGCGCTTTCGGTGTTTATGTATAATGAAAATACGGTGGTTAACGCTTTTCCCGTGCCGTCAGAGCTTAAAACAGATAAATTTGTTATTAAGCTTAAAACCGAATATCCTTTTAAGAATTACTTTAAATATACCGTAAATTCAGATACAGATTTTAATTTTAAAATCCGCATTCCGTCTTTCGCAGAGAATGTCAGGGTTAACGGGGAAATTTTAACAGATAAAGAGCTCAGCTTTGAAATCAAGCCCTGCCGAAACAGAGTTATCGAGATAACCTATGATATAAAGCCTGTTCTAATAAACCGCCCTTACGGTCTTTATACCGCCCGCTGCGGTTCGCTTGCATTTTCACTGCCGTTAAAATATGAAAAGCGAATGCTTGAATACACCCGCGGGGGCGTTGAAAGAAAATATCCCTACTGCGATTATGAGTTTAAACTTAAGTCCGATTGGAATTATGCTTTTTGTGACGGCGGTTTTAAAATCATTCGTAGAAATTTAAGCGATTTTCCGTTTTCCGAGAGCGATCCGCCGGTTATACTTAAAACGAAGCTTTGTAAAATTGACTGGGGCTTTGAGGAAGGTTATGATAATGTTTGCAAAAAGGTTCCGAAATCATTAAAACCTTTATCTGACCCCGAAACCGCCGAGCTTTGTCCGTACGGCTGCGCAAAGCTCAGAATGACCGAAATGCCGAAAGCCGAACAATAATTTATATTTTTATTATGATAAAAAAATCAGCCGACTTTGTATAAAGCCGGCTGATTTTTTCTAAAAGGCAATTGTCTTAAATTTCAATTTTATTTATTTTTCGAAATTTATCGGGTGAAATAGAATATTTTTTCTTAAATAATGAATACATATAGCCTAAATTTGAAAATCCGCTGTAATAGCAGAGATTTATTATATCGACATCTGAATAAACAAGCATATTTGCAATATATGTAAGCCTTAATTCGTTTATATGCTCAGAAAGAGAATGGTTAAAGAATTTCTTTATGCTTCGGCTCAAATGTTCTCTTGAAACGCCTGCAAGTTCTGTCATTCTCTGTATTCCGCCCGAAAAATTTTCGGGCTTTTTTATTTCGTTGCAGGCATAAACAAGCCAGTCTGGCATTCTTGAAATGTCTGTATAAAAAATAAATTCCGATGAAAAGTAATAATTAAGAATGTCAATAAGAACCGATAAAAGGTGCATTTTCCGCTTTGCGGTCTGATCAATGGGAATAGAAAAGTATTTGTTTATTTTTTCTGCAAGGGAAACGCTGGCATTTTCGTCTATAACGATAAACGGCGGCTTTTTTGAGGCTAAAATTTTTTTAAGCAATGCGAAATTTAGAAAATTTGTAAACTCATTAAATGTATCTATGCCTATATACAGCTGAATTATTTCGATGCAGTTCAAATCAGGATTTAAAAAATCATGGCAGTCCTCAGGACGCATAAGAATAATCGAGTTTTTCGGCAAATAGACAATATTACCATTGGATTGGTGCAAACACCCGATTTTCGGTAAAAATGAAAACTCAAATCGCTCATGATAGTGTAATTTTACATCATTATTTTTCTTGAGAAAATACATGCAATCTAAATCTTCATATGAACCTTTTTGTAACAAATCACTTTTAATAAATATACACTTCCTATAAAACATACTAACATACATATGTATATTATCACAAACCCAAACAAATTTCAAGGTTTTTAAAAAACTTAATTTCCAAAATTTATATTTATATTTATCACAATATTGGAAGAAAAAACATGCTCAAAGCTTTAAAATAATTATGTAAAATAAAAAAGATTTATTTATAAATTTTGAATTATCCTTTTCAAAGTTTATAAATGGATTGCATTGTGGGAAAAATTGATTATGCGCAGTTTTTACATGGCGGGAGCGAGGTGAGCTTTAAAGAAAAAAGCGGACTGCAACTGGGATGTTATCACAAATACCTTCTGGCTGCCGACCGTGAAGCCGGATGTTCTGATTCCGGTAATTGAAGTATTTTTAAAAAAGGAGAATTCATAATGAAAACCAATATCAAAAAACCGATAGCATTACTATTTTGTATGATTTTATTTTCCGTTTCGCTCTTCACGGCAAATCTTTCGGTTTCTGCCACGGGCTTCAGCGGAAAGGGCTCGGGAACAAAGAACAGCCCTTATCTTGTAACCAATGCTCAACAACTTGATGAAATGCGTAACAATTTAAAAGCACATTATAAACTCGCAAATACAATTGATATGTCATCCGTTGCAAACTTCAAGCCGATAGGCAATATCGCAAAGCCATTTACGGGAACCTTCACCTGCAACACAAACAGCGACGGAACACCGAAGTATATTATAAAGAATTAAGAAATCACCGTTTCTCCCGCGGGTGCTACCCGTGCCGAGAAATACAGCGGTTATAAGAAGGACGGAACCTCAGGCTGGGAATGCGGACTTTTCGGTAAAGCCAAAGGAGCAACATTTAAAAATATATTCCTCGGAAATGTCAATTATAAAAACACAGTTGAGGGAACCTCTACTATGAATTCTGACTATTCCATTAATCCCGGTCAGGATGAAATGGGTGCTGCCGCTCTGGTAGTTCTCGGAGAGGGAATAAATGTAACAAATTGCGGAGCAAGCGGAAATATCGAGAGCGCCAGCAATCATACAGGCGGTCTTATCGGCTTTGCGGGTTCTTCTTCAAAAATCAAAAACAGCTATTCTTATGTAAACATTAAATGTACAGGTGCATGGAATTCTGGAGGTTTTATAGCATCGATAAATAAATCCACTGTTGACTCCTGCTTCTATGAGGGAACCTTCTACGGCGGCGGAAATACAGCCGGCGCATTCTTCGGATCAGGCAAGGATACAACTGTTTCAAACTGTTGGGCAGGCGGAACCGTTACCAACGAGACCTCAGGCTGTTTCGGCGGAACCAAAAACTTTAACTATTCCGATTATATCGAACCCTATAAATATACAAAAAACTGTTATACAATTGCTAAGATTGCTGGCAGAACAAATTCTCAAACCAATAAAACCACTAATGCAAACAACTGGATAACAAACGAACCAGGCGGTCTTGAAATAGGCTTTGCGGCAGGCTCTATGGATGAAATAAATAATGCCTTTAAGAGTCTTTCCGCTTGGACTGTAACAGCAGGCTCCTATCCTCAGCTTAAAAATGTTTTTCCCGTAAAGGATGCGAATAAATATGTTCCTTTAAGTGCTGAACAGGTTCAGCAGAATAACACTTCCGATGCATCCTCAACAGGCGGTAAATCGGATGCCGACAATTCAGCCTCAGGCGATAAGACTGATAATTCTAAAGATGAGGACAGCAAAAACTCGGCGACAATAAAAACTCAAGTAAAAACAGAAACCCCGTCAATTGCCAAAACCGAAATAATTCTTATTGTTGTTTTATCGGTTTTCTTCGTGCTTGTAATGGGTCTTACGGTTTATATTCTTGTTTCAAATATTTTATTTATCAGAAAATGCAAGGCAGGCTCCGTAAATACTTCATTGGCGGATTTAGAAACTGATAACGGAGAGGGAAAAAATGAAAAGTCTTAAAGGTAATAAACTTTTAAACGGTAAGGTTAAAATAAATATTACATATTTTCTGCTGACCTTACCGGGAATGATATGCCTTATTATGTTAGGCTTTGTTCCTTGCTTCGGCTTGCTGCTTGCCTTTAAAAAATTCAATTATGTTGACGGCATTTTAGGAAGCCCTTGGGTAGGATTTAAGAATTTTCAGGCGTTTTTTAAAACAAACGATTTTTACAGAGTTGTCGGTAATACGGTTATGTATAACCTTGTATGGACCTTCCTTATAAATATTTTTCTAGGGGCTTTAGTAGCTTTGGCTTTATATGATGTAAGGAAAAAGGCTCTTAATAAGGCTTATCAGACAACGCTCTTAATTCCGAGCTTTGTTTCGGCTGTTGCGATGTCTTATGCGGTTTATATTTTCCTTTCTCATGAAAACGGACTTATAAACCGTGCGCTTACCGCTATGGGAAAGACTCCTGTTCAGTGGTATAGCGAGCCAAAATACTGGCCGTTTATAATAACCGCTGTTACAGCGATATCTCAGATGGGAATCGCTTCGCTGTATTTCTATTCGGCACTTCTTTCCATTGATACTCAGCTTTTTGAGGCGGCGGAAATCGACGGTGCTAAAAAGCTGAAACAGCTTTGGTATATTTCAATTCCAGAACTTATGCCGATGACATGCATGGTGCTTATAGGCAGAATGGGACAGATTCTTGTCTCAGGTCTTGATCCTTTCTATTCTCTAACACTTCAAAGCACCGCACTGTATCCGACCACCGATGTTCTTGCTACATATCTTTACAGAGGAATGACCCAGTCAAGCATCGGAGTCACAACAGCGATAAGCTTATTCACCAATTTAGTCGGAATTATAATGATAACTCTTTCCAACACGGTAGTTAAAAAGATAAATTCCGAAATGGCTATGTACTGAGGAAGTGATGAAAATGAAAACTAAATACAAGGGCTGGAATATATTTATAAATGTCTTTTTGGCAAGCTTGTCCGTAATCTGTATAGGATTGCTTCTGATGATAGTCTCCATTTCCTTTTCTAAGGAATCGGATGTTGTGAATTCAGGGTTTTCGGTATTCCCGAAGCATTTTGATTTATCGGCTTATAAGCTTATCTTTTCAAACACATCAATTATTTTAAGAAGAACCGCTTGGACGCTTTTTGTAGCGCTCGTCGCACCTATACCTACTATTGTTGTGGGAGTTATGTTCGCATATCCTCTTACTAAAAGCGATTTCGTTTTAAAAAAGCTTTATACAAGAATTCTTCTCATATCTAACTTTTGCGGAGCCGGAATGGTTGCAACCTATGTTATCTATACAAAGGTCTATAAATTAGGTAACAATCCGCTTATCTATTTCCTTCCGGGAATAAATATGTGGGGAATAATGGTCTATAAAACGATTTTTAACGGTGTTCCGAAATCCTTGATAGAGGCTGCAAAAATTGACGGAGCAACCGAGCCGCAGATTTTATATAAAATCGTTATTCCGATGTCTAAAGCAATTATTGGTATGAATTATTTTAACAATGCTATAGCACATTGGAATGATTATTCAAAATCTCTTATTTATATGAATTCCAATAAGGAATTCCAGACTTTAGCGCATTATATTCAAAGAATTTTGGCAGACGCAAGCCTTGTCAAGCAGACCTTGCAGCAGGCAGGAATGAATACGGCAAATATTCCGGAAACAACACTTAAATACGCCTTGTGCGTTATTTCGATTCTACCTATATTTATTTTGTTTCCCTTCGTTCAGAAGTATTTCTCAAAAGGAATAGCGGTAGGATCGGTTAAAGGTTAATTTATTTAGTGTGACAGGACTTGAACCTGTCACACTAGGCAAGCGATAATAATCCGAACCCGTTTTTAAACGGCAGATTTTTCGCATTGCCTAAGAAAGGGTGCATATTATGAAAAAATTATTGGCAGTTGTTTTATCCTTGATTACCGCACTTTCGGTAGTATCGCTTGCGGGCTGCGGCGGAAAGGACAATAAAAAGGTTGAGCTTATCTGGGCTACGCCCTGGTACGAGTCCGAGGAAAGCGACCTTGTTCAAAAGGTATTTAATGAAGAGCTTCAAAAGCTTCTTCCTAACACAACAGTAAAGTTCAAGCTTATGAGTTCTGATAACTGGTCGCTTATGATGAGCGGTCAGGAGCCTATAGATATAGCTTGGGCAGGATACTTAATAGATGTTTTATCAGAGGTAAAAAAGGGCTCTTATACTCCTCTTGACGATCTTATAAAGGAAAACGCTCCGAATATCGCTCAGGAAATGAAAGACTATGCAGACGATTATGAAAAAGGAAATTATGACGGCAAGCAGTATCTTATTCCGAATCAGCAGGCAAGAGTTAAGCATTCGGGTTCTCTTGTAGTTCCGGCTTCGCTTTATAAATATCTCGATGTTGATGCGCTTTTAACTGCCCTTAAGGCTTCTCCTTACCTCACAGAGGATATTTTAAAGGTATTAGACAGCTATTTTGAAAAGGTTTATGCTTCATCTGATTATGATAATGATGTTGTAGGCAAATATATAAGCATTGAAAATATTTACGGAATACTTGCAAGTAGAGGTTATGACTGGGTAACAGCAAGCGTAGCCTATAAGGCTTTTGACGAAAATCCGAAGTTTGTAAGCTTCTATGAGACCGATGAATATAAGCTTTTCTGTAAGTATGCTTCTAAATGGTATGAAAAGGGATATATTTCCTCCGAGGTTTTAACAAACGCAGGAAGCGGCTCAAGATCGTCTATAATGGAAGGCAACTATACTAATGACTGGTATCTCACCACCGTTGAGGGTAAAGGTGAGGCAAAAGGTGTTATCTATAATTTTGACGAGGGCGGAAATATAAAGGAATACCGAATTCTTACAAGAGACACCGAGCAGATGTTTAAGGGAATCAAGAAATTTGCTTCCGATTCAACCTATCTTACAATTCCTTATACCGCAAAAAATCCCGAAAGAGCTATTAAGTTTCTTGATCTTTTAAGGTCCGATAAAGGAAGAGACCTTTTCACACTTCTTTGCTATGGCTTTAAAAAGGACAGTGACCTTGCAAAGAAATACAAAACCTATCATTATACCGTTAATGAAAACGGAACCGCTCAGGGTGTTGACTATATAATTCAGCCAAGCTCCACTTCTAAGTACGGTATTCCGAGCTGGACATGCGGAAACTGCTTAAAGACCTATCTTAACGCGGATCTTGACCCCGGAATTGTAGACTATCTTGAGGATTACAACAAAAATGTAAGCCCGAAATTCCATAAAACAAAGTATTATAACTTTATGCCCGATACAACCGATATTGATATTGATATCACAAATGTTACCGCAGCTTATAACGAATATGACGCAAGAATTCACTGCGGCACCGAGGGCTCTAATTGGGAAGCAACCTACAAAACAATGATAAATAAAATCAATGCTGCTAATTTGCAGAATATTAAGAATTCCATAGAAAAGCAGGCAAAAGAATACGCTGATAAAAAATAAAGGGAGTATGAAATATGATTAAAAAAATTATATCTTTAGTTATTTCATGCACGCTCATATTCTCTCTGGTTTGTACAGCTTTTTCCGTATCAGCCGCCTCTCCCGTCAGCTTTACAATGGCTGATGTAAATAAGGTTTCTAAGGGTAAAAAATTTAAAATTGAAATCAAAGCCTCTCAGGAGGGCGGAGGAAATATAAATGTCGGAGCATTTTCGTTTTCGCTTAAATATGATACGGAATTGATAAAATATGTTGAAAATTCATTTGAAAGCAAATATTTCGATATGGTTTCGCTCTACGGCAGAAACGGAACTTTAAGCTTTGCTTGGGATTCAACCAAGAATGTCAAGGTTAAACAGGGAACGGTGTTTTCTCTTGAATTTTCGGCAACCGATAAATTTGAAGCGCAGACTAAAATAATTCTCGAAAAGGGCGAAGTCTATAAAATCGAGGACGGAACCTTTAAGCTGACAAAAATCTTTTCGGGAACAAGCTTTGCCGTTTCAAATATAAACCCTGCGGGATCGGACGCTCAGGTAGAGGCGGTTATTAAAAAAATAAACGATCTGCCCGAGCCCACTCCCACTGTGGGCTATAAAACTCTGCTTGACGACGCGCTTTCGGCTTATGAAAAGCTAAGCTATTCTCAAAAGCAGAGCGTAACAAACTATGACGAGCTTGTAAAGAAATATAACGATTATATGGCGATGTCCGAAATCAAATCCGATCCTCAGGCTGAAGAATGGAAAAATAAGTACAACGATATATTATCATTAAACAGCTTTACAGTAACCTTTGAGCATAATGACAGAATAGATCAGGCACTCGCCGAATGGGAGTCGGACGGCTTTTCAATTGAAGCACGACTTGAAACCACAAATGACAGACTGTTCCTTAAAAGCTTGAAGGAAATTATTAAAAAGAGATATGAAGAAGAGCTCGCGGAGCAGGAGAGAGAAAGGCTCAATCAAAGAGCGCAGGAAATAGTAAACGAATTTAAGGACGAATGGAAAAATTTCATCGACTTAAAGGAAGAAAATGTTGTTGCCGCGCTTTATGAGCCGCTTAAAAAATTCGACGATGCCATTGAATCCTTAAAAAGATTCGGAGCGATAGAGCCTGAATATAAGCTTGCTTATAATCTTGTTGTAGCAGACGGAATAAAAGCTCATGCTCAAAAGCTTCTTGAAATCGCATTGAAGGAATATCTTAAGGAAAATCCTGAAGATAAAGAGTATATCTTAAAGGCAGAGGATTTCAAGAGCAAATTTTCTTATGTTCTTTCTCTTACACCCGATGAACTTACCTATGATGATGTCGCTGATGTAAATACAGCATATATCGCTTACAGTTTCTTGGACAGTAAGACAAAAACCTATCTTGCAAAGGAAATTACCTTGCTTGAAGAATTGCTTGCAAAAGCTGACACCTTATCACCTGCCGATGATTCGGATTTTGATTTTAATATAGATACAGATTCCGATTCCGATAATTCAGATAAAAGCGGCGATAAGGAAACAGAAATAGTCGAGCTTGTAAAAAGAGTTCCGGATAACGGTACATACAGTATAGACTTTATTTCGAGAGGAACAAGCAGATTTATTTGGTTCTTTGCAATTATTGATGCTCTTTCGCTTGTCCTTCTCGGCGCCGCGGCTCTCATAACTTTGATTTTCAGAAAAAAATATTACGAATTTGAGCAAAAAGGAGGCATAAACTATGACAAAAATTAAAAAACCGCTGAGTATTGTTATTGCCGCCGTTTTGGTTGTAACAGCTGCGGTATTTTCGGGAATGCTTTCTACTAAAGCGGCTGATATCGACGAAGAAAATCCCGAGCTTGAGTTTATAAATATCGACTCTGATGCCGAGGCTGAAATTTCAGGTTATCCGCTTTATACCGCGGACGGCAACTTAGAGCAGTCAAACGGGAAGTATACTATAAATACAAATTCCTATGTTCCTTACCTCTACAGAGACGATATAAGCTATGCTTATAAAACCTATAATGTTTCAAATGAAAAAACCGATACAATAACTTACGAGGTAACGCTCCATAGCTTGAATGCAACATCGGGAGATCTTAATGTAAATGCACATGCGGGAATTATGTTCCGTTCGGGACTTAATAATAACAGTGCGGAGATAAATATTCATTTAAGACCCGGACCTGACGGTGTTGTCGCGATTTACAGATCTATTGACGGCGAAACTACCTCTCACCGCTATGCAGGAACCTCTGTTACACTTCCTGCGGTTTTCAGAATGACTAAAACCGGCACAAGCGTTAAAATGGAGTTCAAGGGCGCGGATATGCAGAAGTTTTCAACCTTTGCGGTTTCAAGCTTCCCGTTTTCCGCAAAGGGTCCGCTCTATGCAGGTATATTTGCCTGCGCCGCCGCTCCTAACAGCTGGGTTGCGGCTAAGTTCTCGGATATAAAGGTAACAGGAAAGGGAACTTATTCGGGCGGAGAATCTTCCTCCGGCTCTTCGAGCGGTTCAACCTCCGAACCTGCTCAGGATTTGGACGAGGATATAATACCGAATGACCCGACAACCGTTCTTTATGAGACATTTTCAAGATCAAGCGTAAAAGACGGCAAAACAGCCGTCGGCGGCTATAGCTGGAAATGCGATGATGACGGAGGGAAAATCCTTACCGATCTTAATAACGCTTATTTATACCGCGACTTTTTAAATAATAAAACCATGTATATCGGTGATGAAAAATGGTCCGATTATAAATTGAGCGCCGATATAATGCTGTCGGATGAAAATAATCTTGATTATAATGTCACTCAGTCAACCTTCCGCTTGGGCGCACGCTGTGTAAGAAACGATTTCTACGGCGTTTCGGGATATTTCGCAACCGTAAAGAATATTTCCGAGGGTCAGGTGCTCGCTCTATATAAGAGAACGAACACTACAGAAAAAAGCAATGTAGATGGTGTGCTTATAGCTAAAAAGGTATTAGGCAGTGTTTACGGTGACGGTAAATGGCATAATGTCGCAATCCGTGTTTTTGATAACAGTATTAAGCTTTATTGGGATAATCAGCTTGTTATTGATTACCTTGATGACGGCAATTCCTATGGCACGGTAATCGGCAAAGATGTTTGCTCTCAGGGAGCGATAGCTATTTCCACCGATAACTGCTATGTATCTGTTGATAATATTAAGGTAAACGCTATCCGCGATGAAATAAACGGCAGCTTTGATAACTATATCGGCAGTATGTGGAACGATAATGTTCCCGAAAGCATTTTAAAGCAGGTTAAAACGGGTGTTTCCTATGCAGGACTTCCTGCTCCTACCGCTCCTAAGGTCTATTCGTCCACCGAAACTACAATAACCCTCGTTGACGACGGATATTACGATTATATGATGATCTACAGCATGGGCACCCCGAATGAAACAAAAACCGAATGGCAGGACAGCCCGACATTTACGGTTGACAGGTTAAACTTCCAGTATAATTTCTACCGCAGATGCAAAATTACAGGTCAGGTAAGTCCTATTCTCGTATATAAACATAATAAATAGAAAGTGAAAAGGAGGTATATAAATGAAAAAAAGATTTACAGCTGTTTTATCGTTTGTGCTGGCTTCGGTTATGCTCGCGGCAGGCTGCTATGTTTCGGGACTTAATATCAATGCCGCAAGCGGACTTGATGTCACCGTAACCGAAAACTTCGCAGGCGGCAGGATAAATAATCCCGACTATATAACCTACGGTTCTTTTCATAAGGACAGAAAGACCGTTGCTCCGACCTTTAAGGGAAATAACGGTAAGTATTCCTTAAAAACCGCTGCTTCTACCGCTTGGCCGGATTATCTTAAGGCTGATATGCGAAATAATCAGTTAGCTTATGCTCAAGGTAAGATAACTGTTACAGCCGATCAGCAGCAATGGGGTATTACTTTTAAAAAGGACTCCTCTGATAATTATCACTTTTTAACTCTCTGGAACTATGAGCAGAATAAAATGCGCTTTGCCTATGTCAGCAATCTTAAGGATAATTGCTCCGATAAAAAAGACTGGAAACAAAACCAGAAGCACAGTACGGGCAACTGCCTTGTAGACGACGGCGGTACCAAACCTCTCAACACCGCATTTAAGCTCGGTCTTACATACAGCTTTAAAATAGAATATAACTATTCTTCTAACAGTATTGATTTTACATTCTGGTCCGATGAGTATAAGTGGTCAGTTACTCATACCGAAGAGCTTTCCGATACCGATACTCCTGTTTGTATGTTCACATCGTATGCTCAAAGCTCGCCCTCTTATATTGAGGAGCTTACCTTGAAATACGGCGTGGATAATACTCCGAGTCAACATGTCGACCCATCATTTGACCCCGATGAGGACGCGGCGGTTCAGTCGGTAGTTCAAGAAAATTTCGAAGGCAATAAAATCACTCAGACAGATTATGTTGTTTACGGAACATTCCTTTCAAACCCCGTAAGCCAACCTAAGCCGAGTTTTGAGAACAACACTTTAAAGTCAAATCCGGACAGTAAAAAGTTTGAATATCTTAAGATAGGCATGAAAGGCAGCAAACTCGAAAAAGTCACAGGCAAAATTTATAGTACTGCCGGTTGGTGGAGACAATGGCGACTTGTATTTAAAAGAGATTCAGGAGGTAATTATCATACTATAGGTGTAGATCTTCCGGAAAGCAACGGCAAGGAGATGAGATATCTATACAGTAATACTACTAAGTATGAGGAAAAACCAACTATTAATAATATGTCTTGGGAAGGCGGAAATGGTGCAATAATCGAAGACAGTACCGGACTTACACCTAAAAGTGATGTTAATATTAAACAACAATGGCTTGATTTTAAAATGAGCTATGATTATGATAAGAACACCGTTACTATTGCTTATACGAACCCCAATATTGGCTGGAAGTGCACAAAAACATATAAGCTTTCTGACGGCGACGAGCCGGTTTGTATGTTCTTATCTGCATCAGACTCAAATCCGGCTTATTTAAAAGAGCTTACCTTGTATTACGGAAAAAATAAAATCGAAAAATTTGAGGAGGCAGTAAACGCCTTCCCCGAGGTTCCCGATAAAACCACTCCCGAGAATGCGCAGGCACTTATTGCTCAATATAAATCCGTTCTTGAGAGCTATAATAAGCTTTCTTCCGCTGAGAAAAATAAGGTTTCGGTATCTGTAATAAATAAATTCAAAAAGATTAAAATCGACATTCAAACCCTTATAAATAATATGAATGCCGAGTCTGACATTACAAACGGCGACCTTATTACTTTTGAGTATGACGATACAAGTATGCTTGATTTCCTGAATTCTCCGTCGAACGCGTCCTACAGCGTTCAGAATAACCCCTTAAAGGACAGCATAAACCCGAGCAATCAGGTAGTGGAGCTTTGCCGAAAGGATTCGCTTGCGGTCTTAGGTCTCGGCAGCAGTTATATTGACGGCACCTCGGCTCTTAAAAGCTTTAAGGTAAAGCTTTATGTCACAACCAAAAACGCTCCTGCTATAGTTTATTCCTACAACAGCAAAACCGAATGGAATGCTGTAACCTTTAGTCTTGATTCTTATACTGGAAAGCTTAAAACGAGATACTACAGAAGTAATTCCACTGGCGGTGTTAACTCCTCAGGTGCGATTTCTCAACCATATTATGTTGACCCGATAGTAAATCATTCGATTGACAAATTTGATACAAAAAAGGGTATATGGATCGATGTTGCGGTTGATTATGATATTGCGTATGTTTCGTTAAGAATAAATACCGAAAACGGTCTTGTCCGTATAGGCGACGCGAAATATCCTATGTACGGCAGCTATGCAACCCGTCCGGCTGTTGTTTCATTTAATAAAAATGAAAAATGCTATTTCGATGATATTTCTTATACCTTTACGGGCGTTGCACACTCGGTTGAAGCTCAGAACTTTATGGATAAATATTCAAATGTTTTCCTTTTAAGAGCTTCAACGGTTGCCGATATTGATAAGGCTTCTATCGACGGCGCGGTAAACGAGTATAACAGCTTTTCAAACGAAATTAAAAATGCCCTTCCGCTCGTAAACGAACAGCTTGTGGAAATAAGTGCCGCTTATTCCGAAAAACATGCAAATATCAGCGATAAGGCGATTGATACCAAGAAATATTGGGATACAAATTCCACTTATGATGTCAGCGCCGATTTCGAGTCAGACGCGTCTCTCGGAATGTTTAATGACAGGGACGAAACCGACTGGAATACGAACGGAATTATTCAGGGTTATGGCGCGTCTCCCGAAATTGTTTACAGCTCCGCTATGAAGAGCAATGCGGTTTTGCTTGATAGAACATATCTTACTCTAAAAGATTCTCTTCTTCCCGAAAAAGGCGTTCATACCAAGCTTGAGTATGATATGTGCATGAAAGAGGGAGTTCCTTTAAGAGTCGGCGAAAATTTAAGATTTATGGTTCTTAATAATAAAGACTATTATGCAAACATTTGGAATTGCAGATATGAAACTTACACATGGCAAAAGCGTGGTCAGCTTTATTATGTATATAACAGTAAGGCATTTTATAATCAGTCAATGCTTGACCCCTATGAGCCGATGCATTTTTCAATTACCTTGACTGATTCAAAAATGAGTATAACTATCACTCAGGATTATGTTAAGGAAAACGGAAGCGTTGAGCATCTTGAATATTCTTGGAATGAGAATATTTCAACCGCCAATAGATACTTCGCGTTCGGTCAGCATACGGTTGCCTGCTACTATGATAATATTAAAATCACCTATGAAAAAGGCGATTTCGATATCGACGAAAAGAATACAAAATTAAATGTTATGTATTCGGGCAACACTGTAGTTTCCGCCGGTGATACCGTCTCCTTAGAGGGTGAAAATATCTATGCTACGGTTAAAAAGGTTGAGGTTCAAAGAGTTGTTGATACCTTTGATACAGCTTCCGCAGGCTTTGTAAGCTTTGAAAACTGGAAAACAAGTGCCATTGCAAACGGAACATATTCTAAAGACCCCGTTTCCTATACTTGGAATAATGCAATAGGCAAGGAAGTCACAATTGTTCAGAAAACCGAGGAATCTATTAAATTTACTCTCCCGAATGATATCGGGAAAGGAATTTATGCCGTTAAGCTTTTCGGTTATGACGGCTCCGAGCTTGTGATTTATCTCAATGCTCCGAACCTCGAATATTATGTCGGCGATGAGGGCAAAACCGTGACAGCAGGCAAAACGCTTCAGATTGTCGGTAAAAACCTCGCTCCTGAGTATTATGATAACGGCGGAACAGATACAAAGGTTTATCTTAAAAATAAATCCACAAAGAAATTAACCGAGCTTGAAATAGAAGAGGTTAAATCGGTTTATTCCCTCGTTGCCCGTGTTCCGTCCGACTTCGATAACGGCGATTATGAGCTTTGGCTCTATAACGGATACGGCGATTCCTCTTGCTGGAGCATTCCGCTTAATGTTAAGGTTGCGGATGATATCCGCTCCTCTTGGAAAAAGAAATTTATAAACATTAAGGATGCGCCTTATTCGGCAACGGGCGCGCAGTCTCAGGACGCAACTCCGCTTGTAATTCAGGCGATTGAAGAGCTCTATCAGGCAGGCGGCGGAACGCTTTATCTGCCCGAGGGTGTTTACAGACTTACTCAGCAGATTGTAATACCTGAAAATATCATTATCACCGGCGAATCCGAAGAAAAAACAAATATTTTCTATACGAGCTATCGCTGGCAGTATAATGAAATGCCTGACTTCCTTATAAAGGTCACCTCGAATGTTGAAATTTCAAATATCACTTTCTACGGAAAAAGAGTAAGCGGATTTATTCAGATAAACTCGCTTAAGGGCGATAAGGCTTCCGCAATTTCGGAAAATATCTATCTTGAACATGTAAGAGCATTCTTCCAGCCTTATGCGGGAAACATTACTTCAGGCGTGGAAGATGGCTCAAATCTTCTTGTTTCTCCTAAAGAGGCGCGTCTGCTTGTTCAGTCAGAGTCCGTAAACCAGGTTATAGCCAAAAATTCTTTATCGCTTGCACCTACCGAAAATGTTCAGCTGAAAAGCTGCGACCTAAGGTTCTACGGCCACCAGAA
>DBKZ01000057.1:0-5894 GCA_002297415.1 Ruminococcaceae bacterium UBA737 | reverse complement strand
CATGGGCAGGCATGAATAATCATTGGCAGATGGATAATGTCAATATTGATATTTATAATCCGTGGAGTACATTCGGCGTTACAAACAGCGTAATTTCAAATGTAACCAATAATGCGGGTAATTTTACTGTTATCGGCGAAAATCTCTATGTTGACAGCATCGAGCTTAAGGATAATACCACGAATAACCGCGAGCTTTCCATTGCGGACCTTGGCGGTACCGATGCCGGTGTCGGACTTGTAAAAATTGATGACCTCAATTATCAGATAAAAAGATCTTCTGCTTCGCTAAAAACCTATATGGGCACAGTCCTTACCATAACTAAGGGCATGGGAAGAGGACAGAGCAGAAATGTTGTTAAGGTAACCGATAAGGGCAACGGCGTATGGCAGCTTACCATTGATTCGCCCTTTGTCAATCCTATCAACCGTAACAGTTCTTGGTTTACAAGATCTCCGAGAAGAACGATTTACTATGTAAACAGTAAGCTTTCAAACGGTGCCGCGGGCTTCGGCTTCTACGGCGGCTTCTGCGATGTTGTCATAGATTCGAATGAGTTTGACCATGTCGGCGGCCAGTATACCACCGGTGATACCTATGATGTAAACTGGTATTACAGTTATGTCAATAATGTAAATAAATATGACCCGTATTTCTTCCATGTCGGAGTTGAAAAATCTTGTTGGTATTGTCAAGCTACTGGCTTCGGTTCAGCATTAGGATATACTTTCAGAAATAATGATTTCGGTGGTCTTAATTTTCAGATAAGAGCAGGGGTAGCCGGTAATGCCTTCAGAGACCTTGTAATAGAAAACAACACTTTTGATAATTCGAATAATTCGGTATCATTTATATTCGGTCAGGTGGCGTCTTCTATTGACGGCGTTTATATCGGTAAAAATTACTTCACAAACCCAGATAAAGCCTATAACGATTTAATTTATGAGACCGAAAGAACGGTAAACGCCGTCGGTAATAAGAGAATTATCAGAAACGATGAAATGAAATCGAGCGGAATAATGGGCGATATTGATTGCGACGGCAAGGTCACAATTAAGGACGCAACACTTCTTAGATTTTATATAATCGGTAAAATCGAGCTTAATGAGGATCAGCGCTCCCTTGCTGATATGGACTCTGACGGTGAGATCACAATTGCCGATGTCGCAATGATAAGATATAAGGTTTTAAACGGCTGATATCATTATATCGTTATTTTAAAGCTTGATTTCGGGGGCAAAAGCTTCGAAATCAAGCAAAAAGGCTTATTGAATGATAAAATTCCGTTAAAAATTTCCGAATTTTTAAATTGCTAAAAATCATAATACTGCAAGAAAAAATTCGGTAAGTTTTATATAATATTTTTATAAAAGCTTATAAAGCTTATTTTAAAAAAAGGAGTGCATAAATTCATGAAGAAAAAATTATTGGCGATTTTAGTTGCGGCAATGTGCCTTGCAAGTATTTTAGTGCTTCCGGTTCCTGCCTCCGCAACTGATCCGAACGAAGAGGGTTTGACAATCACTGAGGACTTTTCAGGTAGTAAGATCAATAGTGAGTCCATTCTTGAATTCGGTTCTTTCAAAACAGGCAGAACCGCTTCACTGGAATTTGAAGAAAAGGATGGAATGACGGTTTTAAAAGGCCAAACACCTGTAAATGGCAGCGCCTCACAATCATCGAAATGTTATGATTATCTTAAGGCGGACATGAAGCAAAATACTTTAACCGAAGTAACAGGTAAGTTTTATAGAACGCAGGATTGGAGAGATGAATGGCGTTTGATATATAAAAAAGATTCATCTGATAATTATTATGCTTTAACTGTAGATCTTCCGGAAAATACTTCAGAAATGAGATATCTTTACACTTCTATAAAGTATAGTGATTCACCTAAACTGGCAGATGAAAATGCGTGGTATCAGAAAGGCGGTGCCAAATTTTCAAATAATGCTGGAATCACAAAGAAAAAGTGCGAGAATATCACAAAGTGTTGGCTCGATTTCTCAATGAGCTATGATTATGATAAAAAAACAGTAGCTATTTCGTATTCGAACCCTGAAATCGGTTGGAAATGTACGAATGTTTTTCCTCTTTCCGATGGTGATGAGCCTGTTTGTATGTTTCTCTCTTGTGCCAGTAATGCAGATTCTTATTTAACTGATTTTTCATTTAAATATTCCAATAGAAATGTAGTAGCACCGTCGGTTAACGGCGTTTCGCTTACAACAAATGACGATGGCGTAATTGACTCAGAGGATAGTCTTGACCTTTATTTCAATATCAACAATCCGAAGGCAGTGGTTAAAGGCTATAAAATAACTCAGTCCGGAACAGTAATGATACTTAAGAATAAGTATGACTCTAACGGTAATAATCTTTATATCGGCGTAAATGGCAGCGTAGAAGCAAAAACGGAAGAATTCTATGAAAATTATTCCGCAATTCTTTTAGGCTCCCGTGAAAAGGTTCCGGGACATAAGATTGCCGCAAGACCGTATGTAGTATATACAAGTGAGACTGATCCTTCAGATTCATTTGTCTGCTACGGCGATGTTTACGACGCTCATTCTGTATACAGCTGCTTTTCGGCAATTCAGGGTTAAAAGGGAGGAATAATAAATGAAATATTTAAAACCGATTATTTCAATATATGAAAGTTTTCCCGACGAAGAAATATCCGCGAATGCAACTATCACTTCGTCATTTACAGAAAACCCGGGCGATGCAAATGACACAAAGCCGTCAGGATTCCCCGATATAGGAGCATAAGAAAGCTATGGTTAAAAAGCTGTTAGCAATGCTTTTAACGCTCTTACTGGTATTTTCCTTTGCCGCGTGCAAAAAATCAAAGGATGAAAGCGGAAATGATAAGCAGGAAAGCTTTTCGTCCTCTTCTGCCGTTTCGGATAATTCGTCAGCCTCAGAAAATGACAAAACAACCGAAAGCGGGAAATACGAAGAAAATTCAAAAGCTTCTCTCTCTTCGAAAGCCTCTTCTTCCGCAAATTCCGATAAGGGCTCTGATAGTCCAAAGAACAATAATTCGGGCTTAACGGAGAGCTCAAATTCAAACCCGTCATCTTCAGGCAGTTCGGAAACCGACGGCTTGAAGGGCGGAATTGTCGAGGGCAAGGCAGGAGAATTGGGGATGGTTTCATAAATGAAATATAATAAACCCGAAATCGAATTTCTTTCAGTCATTTCCGATGAAAACTTAACTCTTACCGACGAAAGCGGTTTTGAGGATACCACCGGAGAAATTGTTGAAGGTCCCGCAGGAGAACTTCCTCTAATTTAATAAATACACCACTCATAAGCGAGGGGCAGATTTTTTATTAAAGCTCTGCCGCTCGCTTTAATAATATCGAGGCGGTATAATATCTATAAGAAAACCCCACATTTTAACAACGAAAAAAGGGCGCCTTGCTTAAGATTTCGCAGAGTCCGAAGCCTCCACTAAAGTAGTTAGGGGAGGTGGCAAAGCGAAGCTTTGACGGAAGGGTTTATTTATTTCTGTGCCTATAGGCACACAATTTACATTTTAAAAAGGAACATGCGAATTGGAATATAAAAGCTTTAACGAAAGACTTATAATAAAAATAAAGAACGCCCTAAAAGAATATGAAAAAAGGATATATAACCCGGTTGCGGTAATAGAAATAGTAAAAGGCTTTGAAACAAAGGAGCATTTCAGAACTCCGCCTGAAAATAACTGTTTTAAGGATATATCCTCAGGCTTTATCTGGGGCGGGGAATATTCAAATATCTGGATAAAAACAGAGTATACCGTGCCTGAGTCCCTTGAGGGCAAAGCGCTTTATGTCCGCGAGGAAACTGGGGCGAGAGAAGCCCTGCTTTTTTCTAACAATAAGCCTGTGGGCAATTTCAGCCGAATCGGTGCGTCTTTTGACGGTCTGCAGGATAATGCTATTCTTACTAAATCAGCGGTTTCGGGCGAAAGATATGAACTAAGCCTCGAATGCGATGCTTGGCATTATGAAACGGGTCTTAGCGCATATGAAAATTTGGGGCATGATACCGCCGATGATTCGGAATTTAAAAAGGTGTTTAAAAACATCACCGTAAATACAAGAAATGAAAGCATTTTTAAGGCTGTCGCGGATTTAAGAATTGCTTTGCAGGCGCAGGCTAACAAAACAAATGAATTTTTAGCCGCCCGTGCTGGAGCGCTTTTGGAAGAAGCATTTAAAAGCATGATTCTTTTCCCCTTAGGCGTTTCGGACGAAGAGCTTTGCGCCTCATGCGATGAAGTAATTAAAATCCTTGCTCCGCTTTTTTGTGGCAATAAGTCGGATAATAACGGATTTGCCGCAATAATAGGCCACAGCCACATGGATACCGCTTGGCTTTGGCCGGTTGACGAAACCATAAGAAAATGCGCAAGAACATATACTAATGCTCTTCGCCTTATGGACTTTTATCCCGAATATAAATTTATTCAGTCCTCGGTTCTTCATACCTATTGGATGGAAAAATACTATCCCGACATATTTGCACAGATAAAACAGAGAATCAAGGAACAAAGATACGAGCCTAACGGCGCCGCATGGATAGAATGTGACTGTAATATAACCGGCGGCGAATATATGATAAGGCAGTTTTTAAAGGGACAGAACTATTTAAAGGAAAAATTCGGCTATAAGGCGGACGCCTTTTGGCTTCCCGATACCTTCGGCTATTCCGCCTCTATCCCTCAGATTATGAAAGGCTGCGGTCTTAAGTATTTTTATACAACAAAGCTCAGCTGGAACGAGCATAATAAATTTCCTTATGAATCTTTTGTCTGGCGCGGAATTGACGGCAGCGAGGTCATAACCCACTTTAATATAACTCATTGCGAGCCAAATATCGAAAGAATAACTGAGGATATCCATGCTTTGCAGAATAAACAGGCGGATATGTCAAGACTTATTGCTTTTGGCTACGGCGACGGAGGCGGAGGTCCCACCGAAATAATGGTTGAGACCGCAAGACGGGTAAAGGAGGTTGACGGAATACCGAAGGTAGACTACCGCACAATTTCCGAGTTCGGCAAAATGCTTGAAGAAAAGAAATCAAAGCTTCCGGTCTTTAACGGCGAGCTTTATCTTGAACTGCACCGCGGAACTCTTACTCAGATGCACGATATAAAAAGAAACAACCGCAAGGCCGAGCAGGCAATACATAATATGGAGCTTGCGGCTGTAATAACAGGAAATGCTTTGGATAAAAAGGAATATGACGGCATGGTTAAATGCCTGCTTAAAAATCAGTTCCATGACATTCTCCCGGGAACCGCACTTAAAAAGGTAAACGAGATATCCGTCGGAGAGACAAATGAGCTTATTTCTGCTGCTGATAAAAAAACAAGTGAAATTTTAAGCAAAGAGGTTTTGGGAGACGGAATTACACTTTTAAATCCCACCTCATTTGAAGTTAAATCGGCCTTTCACATAAATTCCGAATTTGGAATAAAGGGTGCGAAAAATCAGCTTGTAGAGACCGTTTCCGGCAAAAAGCTTACGGCGGTTTCGGGAGTGGAGCTTTTGGGCTTTGAAGCTAAAAGCTTTATAAAACAGAATGTATTTTCAGCCGCGTCTCCTTTTTTGTATGACGGCAAATCCCTTAAAACTCCTTTTGCATTTATTGAGTTTGATAATGACGGATATATAAGCTCGTTCATCGACAGGAATTCGGGCAGGGAATTAAGGAAGGAAAACGGAAATCCGCTTAACTGCTTCTATTTCGGAGAGGATATAGCAGTATACTGGGATAACTGGGATATTGAATACGATCAAAAGTTTAAAATGAAGCCGGTAAAGGGTCTTATTTCAAGACAGGTCGTATCGGACGGCGAGGTTGAAATGCGAATTCGCCAGAAATTTAAAATT
>DBKZ01000062.1 GCA_002297415.1 Ruminococcaceae bacterium UBA737 | reverse complement strand
AGCGGCGAATCCTATGCTTACAGATTTATTTATGTAATTTGCAGTCTTATTTTGGGAATTTGCGGAGCATTTTTAATCGGTACTGTTTTTGCCGATAGAGTCGATACCTTTAAATTTATTATAACTGCCGCCATAGGCGCTCTCTTAACCTCTGTCGGCTACGGCGCTATAAGCAACCGCGGCTTTAAAACGGTCAAAAAATCTCTTATATTGGGCGCGGCGGCGTCAGTGGTGATTTTTGGGGTAATAACCGTTTGTCATTTTGATTTGTTCGGTTATGTTTCAAAGGTTCCCGATAATTCGTCTGTCGAAACTGTTAAAATAAGATTTTCGGGACTTAACAGCATCGAATTCAAAAATCCCGAAATAATAACAAAGCTTCATAAGGCGATTGTAGAAAAAGATAATATCGAGCGTGTAAAGGAAGAAAACGACGGCGACCACAACGCTATAATATATCTTACCTATACTCTTAAAAGCGGAAGAACGCTTAAAAGAAACTATGCAGTTGTAACCGGTGCGCTTTCCGATGAAATCTTAAGCATTTATAAGAGCGAAGAATTCGAAAATAAAATCAGGAGAATTTCGGATAGGAAATCAATTGTCGGCGCTAATATAACCTATAATGAAAAGGATTTTAATATTCCGCTTTCAAAAGAAGACTATCAGCTGTTTTTAGATACTTATTTTAAAGATTTAAAGGAAAACGGCAATAAAAATCTTACTTCCGGTGATATATACGCCCTTAATGTAAATCTCACGGAAAATTCGGATTCAAGAGATTATAATGAGGACTATTATTATAATCTTCCGCTTTCTGACGAGTTAACGGAAACCGAAAAGCTGTTAGACCTCTTCCTCGAAAAATATAAGGCGGATATTGAGGATTACGAAACAGAAGCTGTAGGCTGATTTATTGAGACTGTAAAATGATTTACAGTCTCTTTTTTATTGCTGTTTTTATTTTTAAATGCTATAATAAATTAAAGAGGTGTTAAAATTGGATATAAAAGAAATCCTTTCAAAGGTTGACCATACCGAGCTTAGTGTAACTGCCGTCTTTGACGATATTAAGCAGTTGTGCGACGACGCTGTAAATTTTAAAACCGCAAGCGTGTGCATACCGCCTTGCTTTGTTAAAGCGGCTAAGGAATATGTTAAGGATAAAATGAAAATTTGCACCGTTATCGGATTTCCGAACGGTTATAATACTACCGAAACAAAGGTTTTTGAAACAAAACAGGCGGTAGAAAACGGGGCGGACGAAATAGATATGGTTATAAATATCGGAATGCTAAAGGAAAAACGCTATAAGGACATTTGCGATGAAATAACCGAAATAAGAAAGGCTTGCGAGGGAAAAATTTTAAAGGTTATAATCGAAACCTGCCTGCTTTCCGATAAAGAAAAGATTCAGATGTGTAAAATAGTATCTCATACGGGGGCGGATTTTATAAAAACCTCAACCGGCTTTTCAAAAGGCGGAGCAACTTTAGAAGATGTAAAGCTTATGAAAGAAAACGCCGAAAACGGACTTAAGGTTAAAGCCGCGGGCGGAATTAAATCTTTAAAGGACGCAGAGGAATTTATTCTAAACGGTGCTTCAAGGCTCGGAACGAGCAGAATTGTAAAAATCGTGAAAGAGGGAAATTTTTAAATGAAAACCGTATCAAAGCTTGAGCTTTGCGAAATGGCTAAAAAAGCTTCTATTAACGCCTATGCCGAATATTCGGGCTGTAAGGTCGGAGCGGCGCTTCTTGCAAAGTCGGGCAAGGTGTATACAGGGGTTAATATCGAAAATGCGTCCTATCCCGCGGGGCTTTGCGCCGAGCGGTCGGCATTTGCCGCGGCTGTTTCAAGCGGCGAAAGAGAATTTGAAATGCTTGCGGTTGCAGGCGGAAAAAACGGAGAGTTTTCAAAAAATTTTACTCCCTGCGGAATTTGCAGGCAGTTTATTAACGAATTTGCTGACGAAAGCTTTCTTGTCCTTATTGCAAACGGCTCTTCTTTTGATGAATATAAGGCTTTTGAGCTTTTGCCGTCGGCTTTTAAGAAAAGCGAGGTTAAATAATGAGAATGTATGATATTATCGCAAAAAAGCGCGATAAGCATAAGCTTACAAGAGAAGAAATAAGCTTTTTTATCAAGGGCTATGACGATGGGAGCATTCCCGATTATCAGGCTTCCGCATTTTTAATGGCGGCATTTTTAAACGGGCTTGACGATGAGGAAACCGCATGGCTTACCGATGAAATGGCACATTCGGGCGATATGCTAGACCTTTCGGAATTTAAAAACACCGTAGATAAGCACAGCACCGGCGGAGTGGGGGATAAGACTACTTTAATTGTCGCTCCCATAGTTGCCGCCGCAGGGTGTACGGTTGCCAAAATGTCAGGCAGGGGACTCGGGCATACAGGCGGTACGGTAGATAAGCTCGAAGCAATAAATGGGTATAGAACCGACTTAAACGAAAATGAGTTTAAAAACCTTATTAAAAAAACGGGTATTGCCGTAATAGGGCAGAGCGCCTCGCTTACGCCTGCCGATAAAAAAATATATGCTCTGCGCGATGTCACCGCGACGGTAGAAAGCATTCCTCTTATAGCCTCAAGCATTATGAGCAAAAAGCTTGCCGCAGGTGCAAAGACCATAGTTTTGGATGTTAAATTCGGAAACGGCGCCTTTATGAAAACTAAGGAAGACGCTCTTATTTTAGCTCAGAAAATGATAAATATCGGCAAACACTGTAACAGAAATATTGCGGCGGTAATATCCGATATGAATTCTCCTCTAGGGTATAATATAGGAAATTCGCTCGAAGTAATTGAGGCTGTTAAGGTTTTAAAGGGCGAGGAAAAAGGCGAGCTTTATGAGGTTTCAGTCGCGCTTTCGGCACAGATGATTTCGCTTTCTTTAAATATTGAGCCGAAAAAGGCAGAAATGCTGGCTGAGGATATTATAAGAAGCGGAAAAGCCTATGAAAAAATGAAAGAATGGATAAGCGCTCAGGGCGGCGATATAAGCTTAATTGAGGATACAAGCAGATTTAAAAAAGCAAAATATAAAAAAGAAATTTTAAGCATGTCGGACGGCTTTGTTTTCGGCTTTAATACCGAGGCTTTGGGAAAAGCCGCAGGGACTTTAGGCGCAGGCAGAAAGATTAAAACCGATAAAATAGATATGTCGGCAGGGATAGTGTTAAATATTAAAAAGGGGCAAAGCGTTAAAAAAGGCGATGTGTTGTGCACGCTTTTAACCGATAATGAAAGCTTGCTTTCGGAAGCTTCCGAAATTACGCAAAAGGCGATAGAAATTTCAGCCGAGAAGCCCGAAATCACTCCTCATATTTATAAAATCTTAAGTTAGGTTGATTTTTTTGATTGATAAATTTATTGAGCTTCATGCCCATCTTGACGGGTGCATTGACTTAAATCTCGCAAAGGAGCTTTCAAAAATCAGCAAGACCCCTTTGCCGAGTAATGATGATAAAATTCTGTCCGATATTCTGACGGTAAGTAGGAATTGCAGGGATTTGAATGACTTTTTAAAATGCTTTGAACTGCCTTTGTCTCTTTTGCAGACGGTGGACGCAATTTCTTATGCGGTTTACGGTATAAGCGAAAAAATGCAAAAAAATAATGTTGTTTACTTAGAGCTTCGCTTTGCCCCTCAGCTTCATACAAAAAAAGGGCTTTCTCAGGAAGAGGCTGTCCGTGCGGCATTGGAGGGAATGAAAAAATGCAATATTCCCGTAAATCTTATTCTTTGCTTAATGCGCTCAGGCAATAATGAAAAAGAAAATTTCGAAACGCTGAGAGTTGCAAAAAAGTATATTACTTCTTGCGGCGGCGTAGTTGCTCTTGACCTTGCAGGCGCAGAGGCGCTTTATCCTACAAGGGACTTTAAAGAGCTGTTTTTGAAAGCTAAAAAAGATAATATTCCTTTTACAATCCATGCAGGAGAAGCCGCAGGCGACGAAAGCGTTAAAGCCGCGATAGAATTCGGAGCTAAGAGAATAGGGCACGGGGTAAGGATAAGCAGGGAAACCGCCGAGATAATAAAAAATAAGGACATTGCTCTTGAAATGTGTCCTACAAGCAATGTCCTGACAAGGGCTGTACCCGAAATAGAAAAGCACCCTGTTCTTGATTTTTTAAATATGGGATTAAAGGTAACTGTTAATACCGACGACCCTGCAATAGAAAATACAACAATTAAAAAGGAATTCGAAAGTCTCGTTCCTTTGGGGTTAAGTGACGGTGACGCTGAAAAGCTTTATTATAACGCCGCCGATTCGGCATTTACAACCCACGGTATGAAAGAGCATTTAAAATCGCTGATTTGAGATAAGTGGTGTGCCTTTCGGCACGGAATAAACCTAAACCCTATCGTCAAAGGCTTCGCCTTGACACTTCTCTTTTCGTCTAAAGGGGAAGCTTGGGTTACTGCAAGACTAAAGAAAAGGCTCCCCTCTGTATTGACGAATGTCAATACAGAGGGGAGCTGTCGCGCTTTATGCGCGACTGAGGGGTATTTTCTAATATCTATTGTCTAGTATCTAATGTCTGGTATGTGTGGTATTTTTTAGAAGTTAGACATAAACTTTAGATGTCAGATAAATGGAATGTTATAGTTTTCAAAGACATTTATAATCGGCTTTTGCTTTTTGTTTGCATATCTCAATGAAGATTTTATAATTCTTTCGTTGTTATCAAAAGAATAATCATAATAAAAAATGCAAACAGTACTTTCATCAATCATTAGACAGTTTTTTTCAAAGGAATCTATTTTGACCGTTTTAATAGAATTTTCAGGAAAATAATTTTCTTCAAAATAAAAGTTATGATTATCATTGCTTAAAAAGCTTATTCGGTTTACCGAATTTTTATTTTCAATAAGTTTTGTTACAGCATTATAACATGATTCAACGAATTCGGTATTATCCCCGAATATAAAATTTGTGATATGTTTTTTTATTAAACCATAAATCGTATAGTACAAATGTAATTCTATTTTATCTTTGTCATTATATAATTTGTTACCGATAAAACACGCCGAATTTTTCATTAAATCATCCTAATTTGTATTATATATAAATTATAGCGATTATATCGCTAAAAATCAATATAAATTAGTTATTAAAATACGCATATTCGCGATTGTATTATTGTAAAATAATCACAAGAGGTGATTATATCGTGAATTCAAAGTTCATAGGTGAAAGAATAACGCAGTTGCGTTTAAAGAAAAATGTTGCAGAGAGCCGCATGAGTCTCGACCTTGGTCATAGTAACAGTTATATAAGAAGTATCACTTCGGGGAAATCATTGCCTTCAATGACTGAGTTTCTTTATATATGTGATTATTTCGGAATTACACCAAAAGAATTTTTTGATGAGGAAATTAAAAATCCTCAGCAGGTAAATCACCTTTATAATCTTATTAAAAATATGTCAGAGCAAGATTTAACAGTTATAACCGGAATGGTCGAAAGACTTTTGGAAAAATAATTTTAATTGCTATAAAAAACATCCCTTATGTGTACTGCATAAGGGATGTTTTTTAAATAGACGGTGTGCAATTTATTGGAGTATATATCAGACTGTTTTAAAATCCCAAAAGCTCTGTTCCTGCTTTGATAAGCTCTTCGCGGCGGCTTTCGGCAGAAGCGGCGTCTTTTGCCACAGCGCCTATATAAAGCTTGATTTTGGGCTCTGTTCCCGAGGGT
>DBKZ01000040.1 GCA_002297415.1 Ruminococcaceae bacterium UBA737 | reverse complement strand
GCAGAATATAATTATGAAAAAAATATTTCCGATTTTAATTATATTGATGTTTTTGCTTTGCGGATGCAAAAAAACCGCTAAAACCGCCGACAATAAAAAGGATACAAAGAATACTTCCTCACTTTCTTCTTCGCAAACCGAAAGCAGCGAGGAAAAATCCGCATCGGAGGATAAAAAAGCCTCTTCTTCAAACGGCTCGGGCAAAACCGTAACAGTAAAGGATTCAGACGGAAGCACCATTACCATGGAAACCCATACCGGCTCTGACAAAAGCGAAAGCAATAATGAAAGCAGTAAAGACGCAACCGATTCAAAAGTTAAAAATCCTCTTGATAAAGACGGCGACGGATTTATCGACGGAAATTATTAGTGTCACACTAAGGAGAGATTTTAATGAAAAACTGCGCGTTTATCGGCGATAAGGGTATGATTGAAAGGGTTTTCGGAAAAGAAAACCTTGAAAAAATGGAAAACCGCGGAATGGATATAAAAACCGTTTTGACAGAAGAGAATCTTCCGCAAAACAAGGATAAGGCTTTAAAAACCGAGTATCTTTTTTCAACTTGGGGAATGCCTGAGCTTAAGAGAGAAAAAATAAAAGAATTTTTCCCGTCCTTAAAGGCGGTGTTTTATTCCGCAGGCTCTGTTCAGGGCTTTGCCCCTGCATTTTTGTCCTGCAATGTAAGAGTTTTTTCAGGCTGGGGAGCAAACGCGGTGCCCGTTTCCGAATGTGCCGCCGCCGAAATCCTGCTTGCGAACAAGGGCTTTTTCGGCTCAAATGAGCGCTACAAGGAAAAAAGAGAAAAGGATTATGCAAATGAATACGCAATGCGCTTTCCCGGTAATTTTAAAACAAAGGTCGGAATTATAGGCACAGGAATGGTCGGTAGGGGAGTTATAGAAATTTTAAAAAGACACTCTCTTGAAATCCTTGTTTACGACCCGTTTTTAAGCGAAGAACAGGCAAAGAAAATGAGAGTAAAAAAAAAACCTTGAAGAGATGTTCAGGGGATGCCAGACAATTTCAAATCACATGCCCGATAAAAAAGAGACGGCAGGAGTGCTTAATTATTCGCTGTTTTCTCTTATGAAGAAAAACGCAACATTTATAAATACCGGCAGAGGCAGACAGGTTAACGAAGAGGACCTTATCAGGGCGCTTAAGGAAGAAAATGAAAGGCATGCGGTTTTAGATGTAACCGAGCCTGAGCCGCCGAGCAAGGACAGCGGACTTTATGAGCTTGACAATGTTATTTTAACTCCGCATATTACAGGCAGCTTTTCAAACGAATGGAACAGAATGGCTGATTATATGCTTTTTGAGTTTGATAATCTTAAAAGCTTGAAAGAGACTCACTATGAAATAACAGCTGATATGCTTAAAAGAATGGCTTAGGCAAGCGATAATAAATCCGAACTTGCCTAAAAAATTAAAATTATCGGAGAATTAAAATGCGCTTTTATGAAGACCCCAATAAAACAAGCCTTAACAGATTAAAACAAAGAAGCTATTATATTCCAAAGGGAAAAGCCTCGCTTATTCCTCTTAACGGGAAATGGAAATTTGCTTTTTATGAAAACGGCGATACAGTCAAGGATATAGATAAGTGGGAGGAAACCGAGGTTCCCTCCTGTTGGCAGTTAAAGGGCTATGAAAGTCCCAATTATACAAACGCCAATTATCCCTTTGCCTGCATTCCGCCGCTGGTTCCGAATATAAATCCGGTGGGAATTTATGAAAGAAGCATAGAAATAAATAGAGCGGACGAAAAAATTTATCTTGTCTTAGAGGGCGTTAGCTCCTGCGCGGAAATTTATGTAAATAACCGCCTTGTCGGGTATACGCAGGGCAGCAGGCTTATGGCGGAATTTGATTTATCCGAATTTGTTATTAACGGTACAAATAAAATCCGTATAAAGGTATATAAGTGGTGCTGCGGAAGCTATCTTGAGGATCAGGACGAATTCAGGTTTAACGGAATTTTCAGAGATATTTATCTTCTTAAAAGACCTAAAAACCATCTTTTCGATTTATCGGTTAAGGCGGAAAATAATAAAATCGCGGTTAAAAGCGATAAGGAGTTTTCAGCCGAGATATATTTCGGCTCTAAGATGATTTCTTCCGGTAATTCGGAAGAATGCAAGGCGGATTTTTATATAGAAAATCCTGCGCTTTGGAATGCGGAAAATCCGTCTTTATATAATGTGCTTATAAAGTGCGCAGGAGAAATTATAGAGGTTAAAACAGGCTTTAGAACTGTTAAAATTTCAGATGAATACGAGCTTCTTATAAATGACAGACCCGTAAAGCTAAAAGGAATAAATCATCACGATTCTAACAGCAAGACGGGCTGGTATATGACCAAAGAGGATTATATAAAAGACTTAAAGCTGATGAAACAGCTGAATATTAACTGCATCAGAACCTCGCACTATCCGCCCTCGCCCGTTATGCTTGATTTGTGCGATGAAATGGGATTTTATGTTATCTTGGAAAATGACCTCGAAACCCACGGATTTTTAAGAAGATACCCGAATGTTCCTTACGGCTACGATTCTTTAAATAAGGATTGGCCCTGCTCAAATGAAATGTGGACTAAGGAATGCTTGGAAAGAATGGTTAGAACTTATAACAGAGATAAGAACCGCTCTTCTGTTATAATGTGGTCGATAGGAAACGAGTGCGGCCACGGAGAAAATCATATAAAAATGGTTGAGTTCCTTAAAAGTACGGATAACAGCCGGCTTATTCATTATGAGCCCGCTTCATCCAAGGGATTTTTTGAGTATTCCGATGTTTATTCAAGAATGTATTCGCCTATAAGCGACCTTGAAGCATGGGCAAATGATAAAGACTTTAAGCAGAGTATCTTTTTATGCGAATATTCCCACGCAATGGGAAACGGACCGGGGGATGTTTTCGATTATGCCGAAGAATTCTATAAGCATAAAAAAATTATCGGCGGATGTATCTGGGAATGGGCAGACCACGGAGTGCTTGAAAACGGCGTCCTTAAATACGGCGGCGACTTTAAAGACGAGCCTACAAACGACGGCAATTTTTGTTGTGACGGTCTTGTGTTTCATGACAGAAAATTAAAATCGGGCTCGCTTGAAGTAAAGGCGGCGTATGCGCCTTTCAGAGCACGACTTGACGGAAATGTGCTTACGGTTGAAAACAGAAACGATTTTACCGATTTAAACCGTTTTAAAATTATTTATACAGCCGAAAATAACGGCGAAGAGTGCTTTAAAACCGAAATCGTTTTAAGCTGTCCGCCTCATGAGAGCGTTTCTTATGAAATCAGAGAAAAATTACCCGAAAAAACCATTCTCGGCGCGTTTTTGAATATCAGCTTTAAAAATGCAAGCGGTGAAGAGATTTATACCTGTCAGATGCCGATAAAAGCCGAAACCGAAAGAAAAACAGAGATAAAAAGAAGCGCTTTGATTGAAAAAGAGGATTTTTGCTTTACCGCAAAAAGCAAAAACGCGGCTTTTAAAGTTTCAAAACAAACAGGGGAGCTTTTTTCGATAGATTATTCGGGCGAAATATTGAAAGAGCCTCTAAAGCTTTCCTTTTGGCGGCCGTCAACCGATAATGACCGTAAAATGGAAGACCTTTGGTATAACAAAACCATCTGGCAGGGAGAAAATTTCAATAAGGTTCTTACCTATGTTTATTTTTCCGAGTGTAAGGATAATTCTGTAATTATTAAGGCTTATGCCGCAGGAATTTCAAGAAAGCCGTTTTTTGATTATACATTGTGTTATTCGTTCTTTGAGGATAATTCCGTAAATGTTAAATTATGCGGAAAAATAAGAGAGGATAACTGCATTTGGCTTCCGAGGCTTTGGTTTAAACTGTCTGTTCCTTATGATTTCGATAAATTCGAATATTTCGGAAACGGTCCATTAGACAGCTATTGCGATATGTCGCATCACGGGCTTATCTCAAAGCATAAAAGCACTGCCGACTCAGAATACGTTCCTTACCCCGTTCCTCAGGAGCATGGAAATCATATTGATGTAAAGTATTTAAAAGTAGCAGATAAGCTTTTATTTGAGTCCGACAGAATGGAAATAAGCGTGCTTCATCATTCTATGGAGAGCATTTATAATGCCGCTCATACCGATGAGCTTCAAAAATCGCCTTTTACCCATATAAGAATTGATTATAAGAATTCGGGAATAGGTTCAGCCGCCTGCGGTCCCGAGCTCAATGAAGAATACAGGCTGAAAGAAAAGGATATAGATTTTGAGTTTTCAATGCAAATTTTTTAAACAAAAAGTTTTTTAACTCTTTTTGTTTCCTCGCTGTCCGGCAATTTGTCGGGCAGCGTATTTTTGTATTGAGAAAACCACC
>DBKZ01000082.1:2367-3335 GCA_002297415.1 Ruminococcaceae bacterium UBA737 | reverse complement strand
TCGTGAAAAAGAAGGGAGCCTTGCTTTAAGTCAATTCTTTTCTTCCTTAATCCTGTTAATTATCTCAGCTGACATTCCTTTGCAAAGCGAAGTGACCCTTAAAAGATTATTTATCGCCGTTTCTTCCATTCCGTTCATAAGCCAGCTTATCATAAGCCCGAAGATTTCGCATTTAATAAAATCGACGATTATCTTTCTGTCGGATTCATCCACATCGTCATCGGTAAAAACAGTTCTGACATACATATTAACAGTATGGTCGCAAATTTTCATAAGCTCGGTTTCAAATCTTTCGCGGTTTACCGAATTAAAGATATGATAAGCCGCCTTTTTATTCTTTATGGCAAATGAAAATGCATAGTTAAAGCATTCGTCAACCGAATTTATCGAAGGGAATTTTTCAATAATCGCCTGAGTTTCCTCGCCGATAATTTCCTCTAAAAGAGACGGTATATCCTGAAAGTGATAATAAAAGGAATTGCGGTTTATTCCGCAGTCCTCAACTATATCTCTTACGCTTATCTTACTTAGCGGCTTTTCATTAAGAAGTTTCATAAATGACGCTTTTATAGCTTTTTGAGTAAAGTTTGCCATCGGTTCGCTTCTCCCCTATTTTTAATCGTAAAGACTGTTATGAGAAATTTCAATTTTCTCAGCCTCAAAAGCATTCTGAACAATTCTGTTTATCTGTCTTTTAACAGGCTTTTTCTTCTCCGGCTTGCAGTAATAAAAAATCACATAATTTGCTCTGTTTTCGCCAAGCTCCGAGGTGCCCTCAAAAGTGCATTTTTTAACATATTCTATCTTTGAGGCTTCATTTACTATTTTTGAGCAGATTTCGCTCATTTTTTCAGCGCTTACATTATATGAGGCAGGAACGGTCACGCTGTCAAAATCCGAAATCTTCGTTATCTCGGAAATATTGCGGTTTGAAACCGTGATTATATTTTCATTATCTATATCCTTAA
>DBKZ01000082.1:0-2334 GCA_002297415.1 Ruminococcaceae bacterium UBA737 | reverse complement strand
TAGCCTTTAAATTAAAGGAGATAACCTTTGCCTGAATTCCCTTATAGCTTACAATATCGCCGACCGAAAAGAAATCGTCAATAAGGATATTTGTTCCCATTATAATATCCTTTAAAAGGTCCTGCAAAGCGAAGCCCACTACCACGCCTGCAACACCGAGTCCTGTCAGCACGGAAGAAACATTTATACCGTTTATCTGGAGAACGAAAAGCACGACAAATATTATTATGAAATACTTAATAATATTCGCAATAAATTTTGTATGGGTCATAAATTTAGCGGTGCGCTTTTTGCCCGAAAGGAATTTAATCAGCACTTTTTTAAGCGCAAACCAAAACAAAACCGCCGCGGCAACAACCGCAAGGCTGAGCCAAAGATTTTTTGAAAATGCGATTTTTTCAAGCGTTTCTCTGAAACCTTCCATTTTTCCCTCCGAAGTCAAAACTCATACTGATTATAACACGCTTTTTAAAATTTTTCAATATGTTTAAACGGACAAAAAGCGGATACCGTTTCCGATATCCGCTTTTTTGAATAAAATTTTTATTATCTGTTCTGTTTTTTCTTTTCGGTTGAAATTACTGCACCGACAGTTGCTCCGCCGCTGATAAACAGCATTGCAATCCAAAGCGCCGTGCTCCCGAAATATCCGGTCTTGGGTGATTTTGTGCTTATCTCATTCGGTGTATCGGATTTCGTGCCGCCGCTCTTAGCCGCATTTACAGTAAACTCCGTACTGCACTCACCGTCATTATACATAACAGTCAAAGTGTGATTTCCGACAGAAAGTGTTTCAAGGTAATTCTTTTTCAGCGTGACAACCGTAGAGCCTGAAACGGCAGTATAGTTTTCCGCTGAAACGGTTACACCGTCAATCTTAACGCCTGTAAACTTTGAAAAATCACCGTTTGCACGAAATGTCAGGGTCCCGTCGGTATTTTTCGTCCATGCGCCGCCCGCACCCTCAATAAATTTATAATCAGGCGCCTTACCTGAAGCCTGCGGCGACATAGTAAGCTCGGTTTCGAGCCACATGCTCTGCATATTGTCTTCATCGCCTATACGTTTAAAATCAACATATTGACCGTTGATTTTAAGCTTTGCATCGGGTGAGAAATCATCGTAATATGCAGTCACATACACTCCGTAATGATAGGTCTTTCCTGCTTTGAAAGCGGTGATTTTATTTTTATAAATATCGCTTCCCCACTCAGGCTCCGTAGAAACCAGACCTGTATTGCTGTCAAGGCTCCACCACTCACATCTGAAAGCATATTTTGCGCCGTCAGCACCTTGCCTGTGAACACGGGCTTGTCGCCGTCCTTGAAGCTGACGGTGGCGTTGCTAATTTCCACCACATCAATGACGGACACAGTACGAATCGTGATTTTTTTAATGGCAGGGATATACATAACACCATTGCTGAAAGGTGACGATACTTTATCTCCGTTCACTGTAACAACGGTTTCACTGCTGAAAGAATATCCGTCTTTCGGTTTCAGCATAAGTGAATACATATAGCTCTTGCCGCTTTCAAATTTATTAAAGGTCGGAAAATTGCCGTATGAGCCGTTATCGGAATACCATGCGGCAACAGGTTCGTTGTTTTCAAACTCCTGCCAGCACTCATAGTCGATCTCATATTTGTCCATATCATCAACGGCTACCCATGCTATGGCCTGCGGGGCGTCGCCCGGCTGATAGTCGAATTTCGCGTTTTCAATGGTGGCAGAGGCGATTACCGAATCGTCGGGATGTTCAGATATTTGCTTAAAGTGTGCCGTGAATGTAACATCACTCCGCACATTAACTTTGTTCTGCATTTCATCAGAGGAAAGAGCGGTGCCGGCAGAAATGGCAGTATCGCTGCCGACCCGGTAGACATCAGCATCGGCTGTCCAGTAAGCGAACTCATAGCCTGAATTTGGAAGTAAAACATTGACGATTCTGCCGGCAAAGCTGAGAGTCTCTGTCTCGGATACATTCAGCTTGTAGTAGTAGGGCTTATTAACATCATCGTCAAAGCCATAATACACAAACGAAATCTGATCGTTTTCAGTCATGGTTCCATAATCTCCGGGGCAGAATTTAACAGTATGATTTCCGGATTCCGCATATACCGACAGCGGCACGAGGGACAGCACCATGCAAAGTGTCAGCAGGACTGTCATCAGCTTGGTTTTTAGAGATCTTGTTTTCATTGGTTTGCTCCTTTCGGTTGCGACTATAAATATTATATTAACACAATAATTTTAACATAATTAAATTTAAAGTGCAGTATTATTGCCGAAAGAGTCAATGACTCTTTCGGCACAGTCTGTCGAAAAAGTCCAG
>DBKZ01000097.1:4054-4478 GCA_002297415.1 Ruminococcaceae bacterium UBA737 | reverse complement strand
TATCAGCGGCAAAGCCGCACATCGGTCAAATGTCTAAAATCTAACTTCTAACGTCCGGAAAGGAAAAACCGCAGGATTTTACTCCTGCGGTTTTAAACTTTAAATTATTAAAATTTAAATTACTTAAGCTCAACAGTAGCGCCGACTTCGGAAAGCTTATTCTTGATTTCCTCAGCTTCGTCCTTGCTTGCAGACTCTTTAAGAGTCTTAGGAGCGCCGTCAACAAGAGCCTTAGCGTCAGCAAGGCCGAGACCTGTGATCTCACGAACAACCTTGATAACCTTAATCTTCTCAGCGCCTGCTTCTTTGAGAACAACCTCAAACTCGGTCTTCTCTTCAGCGGCAGCTGCTGCGCCGCCTGCGGGAGCTGCTACTGCAACTGCAGCTGCAGCGGATACGCCGAACTCCTCTTCTACTGCTTTAA
>DBKZ01000097.1:0-3987 GCA_002297415.1 Ruminococcaceae bacterium UBA737 | reverse complement strand
TCAGATGCCATTTTAATTTCCTCCGTAATAAAAATATTTTTTGTTTTTTAATTTTTTAATTATTCTGCGTCAGCAGATTCGCCGTTTTTATCAACAACGGCCTGAATAACACGGGCAAATGCCGCGATGGGTGCCTGAAAAACATTGCAAACTGTTGCGAGAAGGACATCTCTCGAGGGAAGCTTTGCAAGAGTATCGATAGTTTCGAGATCTGTAAGCTTTCCGTCCAAGAAACCTGCCTTGACGGTGAAGTTCTCATGGCTTTCGGCGAATTTGCAGAGAATTCTCGCTGCAGCGGTGTGGTCATCGTTCGAAAGAGCGATAGCGGTTGTACCCTCAAGTACTTCCTTCATACCCTCAAGCTCTGTACCCTCAACGGCACGGGAAAGAAGAGTATTCTTAACAACGAAATAATTTACATTGTTTTCTCTGAGCTCTTTACGAAGAGCGGTATCATCGGCAACGGAAGTTCCGCTGTAGTTAACGACAACGCCTGCGATGCTTGCGTCAAGCTTTTCCTTAAGCTCTGCAACAAGCTGCTTCTTCTGCTCTAAAACCTTAGCATTAGGCAATTTGTTTCACCTCCGATAAATATTTGTCGGACGGACAAATCAAAAAAATGTCCGCCCAAAGACCTTGGGCGGACATGAAAAATTCAAATCACGGCGCACCTCGGCAGGCGATAAGCTTACGGCAGATTAACTCCGCCACCTGCTGTCTTTGGTTTACAACACGAGTATTATAATACATTTTTAAATTTATGTCAAGTATTTTTTATAATCTGCTCCGAACAGCTCTTTAACAAACCAGACATCCTTAACCGAAAACGATTTTTTATCAAGATAATTAAGAATTCCGGCGTCGGTTTTAAAATCAAAGGTCAGCTTATAAGAATAAAGCGCCTGTTTAGTGTAGCCTAACTTTTTATCTTCCTTTAATTTACCGTATTTCCCGTCTCCCAAAAGGGGATGTCCTATTGAGGCGAAATGCGCTCTTATCTGGTGCGTTCTGCCCGTCAACAGCTCGATTTCAAGCAGGCTTAAATTATTTTTTGAGGCAAGGGTGCGGTATTTCGTGCGAATGGTTAAATTGTTTTCGTTTTTTTTATTGCTTAAATAAACCTTGTTCTTTTCGCAGTTTTTTTCAAGATACCCCTCTAAAATATCGCTTTTCTTTTTCGGAATTCCGTGAACAACGGCAAGATATCTCTTGTCGATTTCCCTTTCCTTGATTTTTTCGCATAAAATTTTAAGCGCCTGCGCGTTTTTAGCCGCGATTACAATTCCTGCGGTGTTTCTGTCAATTCGGTTTGCAAGAGCAGGGGCAAAGCTGTTTTCGGTTTCGGGGTCATATTCCTTTTTGTTATAGAGGTAATGCTGAATTCTTCCTATAAGCGTGTCGCGGTACTCATTCTTGTCGGGGTGTACGAGCAGTCCCTGAGGCTTGTCCGCAAGGAGAATATTTTCGTCCTCATAAACGATGTTCAGCCTGTCGGGCGCGCTTAAAAAATCATAAGCTTTAGGCTTTTCTTTAAAAAATTCGTCGGATATATAAGCGCTCACCTCGTCGCCCAAGCAAAGCCTCGTGTTTATCTGTGCGCGCTTTGAGTTGACCTTGATTTTTTTAAGCCTTATATACTTATACATAAGCGCCTGCGGCAGGTCGGGGCAGACCTTTAAAATAAAACGGTCAAGCCTTTTGTTTTCGTCGTTTTTGTCTATTACAAATTTTTTCATTTCTTTGCGTTCCTGTTTGTTGAAATCTTTTTATTTTGTGATATAATAAATTTATTATTTAGGTTTAGGGGAGAAAGGATAAATTGGAGGAAAAAGGTATTCATAACGGTCACCGACAGAGAGTCAAAGCCGATTTCCTTAAAAACGGTTACGATGAAAACACATCGCCCGAAAAGGTGCTCGAGCATCTTTTGTTTTACTGCATTCCGAGACGGGATACGGTTCCCGTTGCAAAGGAATTATTAAACACCTTCGGCAGTCTTTCCGCCGTTTTTGACGCTAAGATAAGCGACCTGACCAAAATCAGCGGAATTTCGGAAAACGCCGCGGTGCTTATAAAGCTCATTTTGCCGACGGCAAGAATTTATAATTACGAAAAGGGCAGAGCCGCCGCGGAATTTACATCTATCGAGCAGATAGGCGATTTTCTTACAAATAAGTTTATCGGCTGTGAAACCGAAAGGTTTGCCGTTCTCGGGCTTGATGCCCTTGGCAGAAAGCGTTTCTTTGAGTTTCTTGCGAACGGGAATATCGAAAGCGTGGGAATTTCGATAAGAGATATCGTTAAGCTTGCGCTTGATAATGACGCGGTGGCGGTTATTATAGCGCACAACCATCCGAGCGGAGTGGCAATTCCGAGCTGTGAGGACGAGTTTGCGACCGCCGAGCTTGCCATAGCCATGAAGAAAATCGGAATGAGACTTCTTGACCATATAATAATTGCGGACGGAGACTATGTTTCAATGCGCCAGACCGCAAAATATGCGGAAATTTTTAAAAATCCGCAGAAATTCCGTAATGCCGCAGAGGCATTATAAATCATTATATTATATATTTTAATTTTTTTCAACTTTCACTTCTTATAAATATGCTTATTATGAAATATATTGCCGTCACGGCGGCAGGAATACTCGGTTTTTTTTCGGCAACCGAATAAACGGTCAGAAAAACTGCAAAAGCCGCGGCAAGCGCCGTAGTTATAAAAAGCGCCGTTTCGGCTTTTCTCGCTCCATGAAAACGGCAGATAAGCGTATAAATAAGGTTTCCGCCGTCAAGCCCTTTGACGGGCAGAAGATTAAATGCGCCGTAGGCAAGGTTTATAAGGGCAAAAATCAAAAGTATATCATAATTAAAAGCCTTAAAAAGAATTAAAAACAGGGCGAATAAAGCAATGTTTGCAAGCGGTCCCGAGATTTGAATAATTATGATACTTTTAGTGTTTTTGCAGGGATTTCTCGTGATTTCAACCGCCGCAGGCTTTAAGGAAATGCTTTTAATCTGAACTTTTACGGCTTTCATTGCAAAAAGGTGCCCTGCCTCATGAGACGCACACGCCAAAAAGGACGGCGCAAAAAGCCCTGTTTTATCGGTGATAAACAAAAGAGCGATTATTGCGGCAAAGAGAAACGAAACCTCTATTTTTATGCCCGAAATTTTAAATTTCATTTGTCTTCAAGCACTTCGCTGACAGAGGTATCGGTGAGCAGATATTTTTCGTAAAATTTCTTTACATCCTCAAATTTTCCTTTAAAAAGGTATTTGACCGACAGCACCGCCGAAAGGACCAAGGCTGTAAATATCAGCTCGCAGAGCATTATTTTAACAAATGAGGACATTTTGTTATCAGGTTTCTGTTTCTTTTCTTCTTCGTTCATTTTAAACACCGCCTTTTATAAATTTTATTAAAATAAATTAAAAAATATTACGGCTTGAAAGGAGTACATTTTAATGAATATCGAAAAAACCGTAAACGCTTTAAAAGAAAACGGCATGAATGTCATAATTGCCGAGACTGCCATGCAGGCAAAGCAAGAGATAAGAGGACTTTTGAAAAAGAGATGTACCACAGCTTCGGGAGGAAGCGTTACCCTTAACGAAACCGGAATTTATGACCTTATAACAGGCTCCGATTATAATTATATCGACCGCTTTGCGGCTAAAACAGAGGAAGAAAAAGCCGAGGCTTTTTCTGAGATTTCAAAATGCGATTATTATTTCTGCTCGGCAAACGCGATAACCGAAAACGGCGAGCTTGTCAATGTCGACGGGTTTTCAAACCGTGTGTCGGCTCTTTGCTTCGGTCCGAAAAATGTTATAGTTGTAGCGGGGAAAAACAAGCTTGTCGAAAATGTCAAAGAGGGCTTTTTAAGAATAAAGAAAATTGCCGCGCCCAAAAACTGCGTAAGGCTAAATAAAAACACCCCCTGTGCGAAAACAGGAAAGTGCATTTCTTTGTCTAAAACCGAATCGC
>DBKZ01000036.1 GCA_002297415.1 Ruminococcaceae bacterium UBA737 | reverse complement strand
TTTTGTTTCGTAGGCGTGACAGATTCGAGTCCTGTCACACTATAAAAATCATAAACATTAAAGGTATTGTTATAATTGCAAGCAGGTGTGAAATCAGCGCCATTCCCGCACCAGGTGCTGTGTCTCCTCCGTAAGCCGCGGGGAAAACAACGGTATTCAATCCTAACGGCATTGCGGTTGCGCAAAGGCATGCCCTTAAAATGCTTTTATCTGTTTTAAGCGCCATAAGCACAAGCATAAATATTGACGGCAGAATTATAAGTCTTATAACAGATGCAAAATAAACCTTTTTGTTCTTCGCCAGCTCCTTTAAGCTGTATTCGCCTATGACAAAGCCTGTAAGTAACATTGCAAGAGGGGACATACAGGCGCCTGCAGAAGAAACCGCAGTCAAAATAAATTTCGGAAGCTTTACCGAAAACAGTCCGCAAAGCGCCCCTAAAATAAGAGATATAAAAATCGGATTTATAAAAGCCTTTATTCCGATTTTTTTATTTTTGCCGTTCGGGATAAGAGAGGCAGTTCCGATTGAATAAACATATAAATTAAGCGGCAGAGTAAAAATCATATAATCAAACAGGATTTCTTCCCCGAACACTCCTAAAACTACCGCATTCCCCATAAAGCTGAAATTTGCCACCGCAAATGAATATGTATAGATTTTTTTAAGATAATCCTCTTTAGCAAAAAGCTTGGCTAAAAATACGGCGATTATGAGCGATACTATCATTACGGCTAAGCCGTAAACCGCATATATCCATTTCTTTTTAAAGTTTTCAACAGTGCAGTATTTATTGAATACTGAAAAAACAAGGCAGGGTACAAAGGCATAGGTTTCAAGCTTTGACAACACAACCGAATCATCAAGCGGCAAAAGTCTTTTTTTATTCAGAAAGAAACCTAATGCCATAAAAATGAAAAGCACAAGCATTTGGTTAAGTGTTGACAAGAAAACCTGCATTTTAATTTAATCCCCTTAAATTTTATAAGTGTGCAACTTTTTGCCGAAAAGGGTAAGAAAAAAGTCGCTAACCACCGATGATTAGCGACTTTTCTGTGGAGCGGGTGATGGGAATCGAACCCACACGACCAGCTTGGAAGGCTGGGATTCTACCATTGAACTACACCCGCATTCGCGACTTAAATATAATATCACAAATGCGGTATTTAGTCAAGTGTTTTTTTGATTTTTTCTTAAAAAAGATTATTTAATCGTCGGATAGTCTCTTCATCGGTTTCTGGATAAGCTTTAAGCTTAAAATCAATACCCAAATTATCGTATTTTTCCCCGCAGATTTTTCTGAAAGGCAACAGCTCTGTTTCCTCAACGCATTTGAATTTTTGCGCAATATCTTTTAGCCTGCTTATATTTGAATTATTGTCGTTTATTCCTTTTATTATTACCTGTCTTAAACGGGTAGGAATGTTTAATTCATTAAGCCTTTCAAGAAAAAGCAGGGGAGAGCTTAATGAACAGCCGACATATTCTTTATAAAGCGTATCTAAGGTATATTTAATATCAAGCAGACAGTAGTCTGTAACTTTTAAAAGTCTTTCGGCGCTCTCGTTTAAAATACATCCGCTTGTGTCAAGACAGGTGTTTATATTATTTTCTCTGCAAAGACTGAAAAGCTCGACAAAAAAATCCGCCTGCAATAGGGGCTCTCCGCCGGAAACTGTTATACCGCCTTTTTCGCCGAAATAATCCCTGTAATTTTTAACTCTTTGTAAGATTTCTTCCGCGGTGTATTCTCTACCCCCTGTAAGCGCCCATGTTTCAGGGTTGTGACAGCACGCGCACCTTAAAGGACAGCCCTGTGAAAAGACAACAAATCTTACGCCTTTTCCGTCAAGCGTTCCTAAGGACTGAAAGGAGTTAATTCTGCCTTTTAACATATTCTTACATTGCCTCGTGGAAGGTTCTGCTTATAACCTCGCGCTGCTGCTCTCTTGAAAGCTTGTGGAAGTTTACGGCATATCCCGAAACGCGTATTGTTAAATTCGGATATGCGTCAGGGTCATTGTAGGCTTCAATAAGCGTTTCGCGGTTTAAAACATTTACATTTATATGATGAGCGCTTTTTGCAAAGTAGCCGTCCAAAATGCTGATAAGATTGCTTGTCCGCTCTGTCATATTTCTGCCTAAGGTGTTGGGGGTTACCGAAAATGTGTTTGAAATTCCGTCCCTGCAATCGTCATAAGAAAGCTTCGCAACAGAGTTAAGAGAAGCAAGAGCGCCGTTTTCTTCTCTGTTGTGCATAGGATTAGCCCCGGGGGCAAAGGGTGCGCCTGCCTTTCTGCCGTCAGGAGTAGCGCCGGTATTTTTTCCGTACATAACATTTGAGGTTATTGTAAGAACGGAAAGAGTGTGCTCCGCATTTTGGTATGCAGGAGTTTTTCTTAATTCCGTTATAACCCTATGCGTAAGCTCTTTTGCGATAAGGTCAACCCTGTCGTCGTCATTGCCGTATTTCGGGAAATCGCCCTCGGTTTTGAAATCAACAATGTATCCCTCTTCGTTTCTTATCGGGAATACCTTGGCGTATTTTATTGCTGAAAGCGAATCCGCAACAACCGAAAGCCCCGCAATTCCGAATGCCATAAATCTATGAATATAGCTGTCATGCAAAGCCATCTGGGCGCTTTCGTAGGCATATTTATCGTGCATAAAATGGATAACATTCATAGTATTCACATAAAGCCTGCAAAGCCATGTAAGGTATTCGAGATATCGGCTGTAAACCTTATCAAAATCTAAAATTTCGCTCAGGTCGGCGGCTTTTTGCGGTCCGAGCTTTATTCCGCTTGTTGCGTCATATCCGCCGTTAAGAGAAAACAAAAGAAGCTTCGCAAGATTGCATCTTGCGCCGAAAAACTGCATCTGCTTTCCAACTTTCATTGCGGAAACACAGCAGGCTATTGCATAATCGTCACCGTAAATCGGGCGCATTAAATCATCGTTTTCATACTGAATGGAATCGGTATCGCACGAAACCTTGGCGCAGAATTTTTTAAACTGCTCCGGCAGAGCTTTTGACCAAAGCACCGTAAGGTTAGGCTCAGGGGAAGAGCCAAGTGTGTAAAGGGTGTTTAAAATTCTGAAGCTGTTTTTCGTAACGAGCGTTCTTCCGTCTTCTCCCATTCCGCCGACGCTTTCTGTTATCCACATCGGGTCTCCGCCGAATAATTCGTTATATTCGGGAGTTCTTAAATGCCTTGCAAGCCTCAGCTTTATAACAAAATCGTCAATAATTTCCTGTGCCTGTTTTTCGGTAATTACCTTATTTTTAAGGTCTCTTTCAATATAAATATCAAAAAATGTGCTTACTCTGCCTAAGGACATTGCCGCTCCGTTTTGCTGTTTAATGGCGGCGAGATATGCAAAATATGTCCACTGCACCGCTTCCTTTGCATTGCCGGCAGGCAGACTTATGTCATATCCGTACATTTTTGCCATTTCTTTGATATCGTTCAAGGCTTTAAGCTGTAAATTAAGCTCTTCCGAAAGTCTTATTGTCTCTTCGTTAAAATCCTTGCCGGAAAGGGAAGCCTTGTCGGCTTTTTTGTTTTCAATAAGAAAATCTATTCCGTAAAGAGCAACGCGCCTGTAATCGCCTATTATTCTGCCTCTTCCGTAAGCGTCGGGGAGTCCTGTTATAAGGTGGCTTCTTCTTGCAAGGCGCATTTCGTCGGTATAAGCGCTGAAAACACCGTCATTGTGAGTTGTGCGGTATTTGAATTTCTTTTCGATACTTTCGCTTAATGTATATCCGTAAGCCTCGCATGCCTGTCTTGCCATTCTCATTCCGCCGAACGGATTTACGCCTCTTTTAAGAAGACGGTTAGTCTGCAGACCTACGATTATCTCTTTATCTTTATCAATATATCCTGTTTTATAAGCGGTTATTTCCGAAACGGTTTCTGTATCTATATCAAGAACTCCGCCGAACTGTCTCTCCATTTCAAAAAGAGAATTGACCCTGCGCATAATTTCCTTTGTGCGCTTTGTAGAGCCTGTTAAAAATTCTTCTCCGCCTTTATATTCTGTATAATTTTTCTGAATAAAATCACGGACATCAATTGTATTTTCCCATTTGCCGCCGTTAAAGCCTTCCCAGCTTTTATTTTCCATATATATGCCTCCAAAAAGCGAGTGTTGCATATATAATACTACATATTGTGGTCGATGTCAACAAGTTGTTCTGCATTCGGATATAATTCTCTGATATTTTTAATTCTTTATTATAAAACAGTCGGATTTTACACGAACTTGACAAAAGTCAGCGGATTTGGTTATAATGTTGACAGAAAAACGGATTCAATGAAAGTGAAAATAAAAGTATGATAAGTGTCTTTAAAAAATGTGATGCTTCTTATCTTGAAAGAATAGATGAGTTTTACAGATATGCTTGCAAAAATACAGCGGATATGAATTTATATGGCAAATGGATTTACGGTTTGCATCCGACTAAAAATCAAATTGAAACCTATATTAAAAACGGATATATGTATTGTTTGGAAACAAACGGGAAAATACTCGGAGCAGTTGCAGTGACCCCGTTTCAGGAAAAAGAATATGAAAGTATAAAATGGCAGATTGATTGTCCTGATGACGAAGTGAGTACGGTTCATTTGCTTGCTGTAAACCCTGATTATCAAAAAAGCGGTATTGCAAAGCAAATAATGTTAAACATAGCGGAAATTGCAAAAAATAATAAATCAAAGGCGCTCAGATTAGACGTCCTTTCATGTAATACGCCAGCTCAGAAACTATATCAATCGGCGGGATTTAAAAAAATGGGCGTTTGCAATTGGTTTGCAGAAAATGTCGGAGATACAGATTTTTATTTATATGAATTACTTTTAAAATAAAAAAATCCCACGGGGAAGTTGGCTTTAAAAGCTTTTTTCCGTGGGATTTATTATATCAGCTTTAAAAAAACAGGTTAGCCTATTATCAGTGCGTCATGAACCGCCTGAACTGCCTTGTCGGCATATTTTGCGTCAATTAAAACCGAAATTTTAATTTCGCTTGTCGCAATCATGCGGATGTTTATTCCTGCGTCATAAATAGCCTCGAACATTTTAGAAGCAATTCCGGGGTGGCTTTCCATTCCGGCTCCTACTATTGAAATTTTTGCAATGCTGTTATCAACAAAAATATCCTTGTATTCAAGAGATTCCTTTAAGGCTTCGATTGCGCTTATCGCTTCATGCTCCTGATTTTTTGAAACGGTAAAGGTTATATCCTTTGTGTTATCTCTTCCGACAGACTGAAGAATGGTGTCGACATTTACTTTAAACTGCGAAAGCTTATTGAATATTTTAAAAGCAACTCCGGGGGAGTCCTTAAGTCCGATTATAGAAATGCTGGTAACATTTTCGTCCTTAGCGACGCCTCTAACCAATGTTTTTTCCATTTTTACTTTCTCCTTTACGATTGTACCCTTTTTATTTTCAAGACTTGAAAGCACTTCAAGCTCAACATTATATTTTTTAGCCATTTCAACCGAACGGTTATTAAGAACCTGCGCGCCGAGCGTTGCAAGCTCAAGCATTTCGTCGTAAGTAATGGCGTCCATTTTTTTAGCGCCCCTGACCTTTCTCGGGTCAGCGGAATAAACTCCGTCAACATCGGTATAAATCTGGCACCTGTCGGCTTTGAGAGCCGCCGCAATAGCTACGGCGCTTGTGTCCGAGCCGCCGCGGCCGAGGGTCGTCAGATCGTCATATTTGTTAATTCCCTGAAATCCTGCGACAATGATAATATTTTTCTTTGAAAGCTCAGCCTTAAGCCGTTCTGAATTTATTCTTTTAATTCTTGCAATTCCGTGATTAGAGTCGGTTTCAAAGCCTGCCTGCCAGCCGAGCAGGGAAATAACGGGGAAACCGAGCTTTTCGACAGCCATTGAAAGCAAAGCGATTGAAATTTGCTCGCCTGCCGTAAGCAGCATATCAAGCTCTCGTTTTGAGGCGCTTTCGGGATTTATTTCCTTTGCCTTTTCAATAAGCTCGTCGGTTGTATCTCCCTGAGCAGAAACAACAACAATAACATCGTTTCCTTTTTTGTAATCCTCTGCAATAATATTTGCAACATTAAAAACTCTTTCGGCGTTCGCTACGGATGAACCGCCGAATTTTTTAACTATAAGTGCCACTTTAAAACCCCCGATTAGTGAAGTACATACATACTCTTAACATTTTCCGCATCTAAAAGCTTTATTTTATCCGTAAGCCTGCTGCGGAAATCTTTTTTTGTTATAAAAGCTATTTCGCCGCTGTATCTGTTCTTTATCGCCTGATCGCAGTCGGGGAAATTATCTTCAAAGCTTTTGAGCAATTTATCATAATCCGATGAATAAGCGTAAACATAAAGCTGTTCTTCGCAGTCGCGCTCTTCGACATATCCGTCAAATCCGTCTTCCCAGCTTAAATATTTGCGGGATTTAAGATGCTTTGCGCAATCAATAATATCTGCGCAAACGGCGCTTGCCGTCGGCATTTTTCCCGCGCCCTTTCCGTAAAACATAACATCGCCCGTGCAGTCGGCGTTTACCATTATGGCATTGAACACACCGTTAACGCTCGACAGGATATTATCCTTGCTGACAAGTGTAGGTCTTACCGATGCCGATATTTTACCGTTATGATTGTCCGTCGCGGTGCAGATAAGCTTTACCGCATAACCGAAGCTGTCCGCAAATTCAACATCCTTAAGAGAAATATTTTTAATTCCTTCTGTTTTAACCTGATCCGGATAAACATGCTTTCCGAAGGCAAGAGAGGCTAAAATGCAGATTTTTCTGCAGGCGTCGTGTCCTTCGATATCTGCGGCGGGATTTCTTTCCGCGAAGCCCTTTTCCTGCGCAAGACTTAAAGCCGATGAAAAGTCCATGTTATCCATTATCATTTTATTTAAAATGTAATTAGTTGTTCCGTTTAAAATTCCGGTTACTTTATTTATGCTGTTTGCGGCGAGACACTGAGCCATAGGTCTTAAAATCGGAATTCCTCCGCCTACGCTTGCCTCAAAAAGGAAATTGACATTGTTTTCCTCGGCTATTTTTAAAAGCTCGGCGCCCTTTGCCGCAACAAGCTCCTTGTTAGAGGTAACAACGCTTTTTCCTTTTTCCATAAGCTTTTTAACAAAATCAAAAGCCGGATTTATTCCGCCCATGACCTCTGCGACGATTTTAACCTCGTCATCATTTAAAATATCGTTAAAATCTGTTGTGAAAAGGGAAGAATATTCGAGATTTTTAAATTCTCTCAAATCGAGAATGTGTTTTATCTTAATTTCTTCTTTGATTTTTTGATTGATCATCTTTTCGTGATTGATCAGCAGCTCGGCAACTCCCGAGCCGACGGTCCCGTGACCCATTATTGCAGTGTAAATCATAAATCCTCCGTTTTAAATACTGTAACACTAAATTGATTTTATTGAAACAACGCCGTTTACTTTTTGAAGTTTTGTCAATAATTCATCTAAAGAAAGCTTGATATTGTCCGTCTTTACGGTAAGCCTGACATCGGCGGTCCCGTCTATAGGAACGCTTTGATTTATAGTCAGAATATTTGCTCCGTGCTCGTAAAGAGTTGCGGTCAAAGCCGAAAAAACGCCTGCCTTGTCCGAAAGGACGGCAAAAAGATTAACGGTATTTTTATCATTACCGTCATATTTAAAAATATAGTTCTTATATTTATAAAAAGCGCTTCTCGAAATACCCGCCATTTTAACGGCTTTTGATGTATTCGGCGCCTTGCCTTCCGCAAGCAGCTCCTTGGCTTTCAGAACTCCTCCGTATACAGAAGGTAATATTTTGGAATTGACCAGATAATAATATTCTTTTTCCATAAACTGTCCCCCGTCAGCGAACGATGTATTTAATTATAATACAATTCATTAAAAAGTCAACACCAATTTGAAATAAAGGGCGATGATTGAAATAAATTCTCAAAAAAAGTCAAATTTTCTTATAAATACGGCATTTTATTCAACAGTTATACTACTGATTTTTTTGTTTTTTAAGGTAGCTTTTTCGTATTTGTTTCCGTTTGTTTTCGGATTTTTTCTTGCGTTTTTAATGCAGAAGCCTGCTAAGGCAATTTCCGAAAGAATTAAAATTAAAATAAATATTATAAGAACCGCCGCGGTAGTTTTAATTTATCTTGTGCTTGCATTTTCGGTAAGTCTGCTTTTGTGGTATTTATCGGGAAAAATCGCTCTGCTTCCGCGGATTATTAAGCCTTATATGCAAAAGCTTTCAAAGGAATTTGAAAGCTTTTGCGCCGAGCTTAATTCAAAAAGGGATTTAAAATCTGAAAGCGTGCTTTTTTCCTTCGGTGACATGATAAAGAATTCTGTCGAAAGTATTTCAAAAAAGCTTGTCGATTATATTTCGAATGCCGCCGCGGATTTCGCAAAGGGAATTCCGAAAGCCCTTATAACCTTTGTAATAACTCTTGTCGCAAGCTGTTACACGGCTAAGGATTACGATAAAATTATCGCCTTTTTTAAGGGTATTATAAAGCCCGAAAAGTATAAGACGCTTTTAACCGTTAAGGAAATCCTTACAAAAAAGGTGCTTAAAATGATTTCGGGTTATTTGATTATTTTTCTCATAACTGCCGCCGAGCTTGCAATAGGTCTTTTGATAATAGGCACGAAAAGCTTTCTTTTAATTGCCGTAATCATTGCGATAGTCGATTTCCTTCCGGTTTTAGGAACGGGAAGCGTCCTTATCCCGTGGAGCATTATTCTTTTAATTCAGAAAAATATAAAGCAGGGGATAATGATGCTGGTGCTTTATGCTGTCATAACGGTTGTTAGGAATTTTATTGAGCCTAAAATCGTGGGCTCTAAAATAGGCGTTCATCCGCTTTTGCAGCTCATAGCAATCTTTTTGGGGCTTAAATTTTCCGGTCTTGCGGGAATGTTTTTGTTTCCGATTGCCCTTATTACCGCAATGGAGTATTTAAAAATTAAATTTACTAACACCGCGAACGAAATTTCATAGTATGTAATGTGCACACCGATTACAACAAACGGGGTCTTTCAAATGAAAAGATACTATATTAATACCGGCAGTATAACCTATGCAATAAAGGCGCGCGATGCACTCAGGCGAAACGGATTAAAAGCTCAGATTGAAAGAAAAAAAGCAGGGCCGGCGTCAGGCGGCTGCGGATATTCGGTAAATACCGCGGGAAACCTTGAAATAATAAAATCCGTTCTCGAAAAAGCTGATGTGAAATACTCGCAGATCGGTGAAATATAAATTTTATTTTGCTGCCGAAAAGCTTCTTTTGTGAGCTCTCGGCAGCATTTATTTTTATTTTTTTATAAGCGGTGAGATTATGGTCTATCTTGATAATTCGGCAACAACGGGGAAAAAGCCTAAAAATGTTATTTATGCTGTAAATAATGCAATCGCAAATTTAAGCGCAAATCCCGGAAGGAGCGGATATGAAACCGCGGTAAAAAGCGCTGAAATGATATATAACGCAAGAGAAAAGCTAAGACTTATGTTCGGGGCAAAAAGTGTTCAGAATGTTATTTTTACCCCGGGATGCACCTATTCGCTAAACTTTGTTATAAAAGGAATTTTAGGTAAAAACGATCACTGTATTGTAAGCGATATGGAACATAATGCCGTAATGCGGCCGCTTCATAAAACCGGCTGCGACTACAGCATTGCAAGTATTGATTTTAATGATTCCGTAAAAACAGTAAGCAATTTCGAAAGTCTGATAAGACCCGAAACAAAGCTTATAGTCTGTACTGCGGCTTCAAATGTTTTCGGAATAATGCCGCCTGTTTCAAAAATTGGAGAAATGTGTAAAAAGCACGGAATTCTGTTTGCTGTTGACGCCGCTCAGGCGGCGGGAGTTTATCCGATTGATATGAAAAAATCAAATATTGATTTCTTGGCGATAGCATGTCATAAGGGACTGTATGCGCCTATGGGAATAGGAGTTCTTATCTTAAATAACACCTTGCCCGATACACTTATTGAGGGCGGAACGGGCACCTTTTCCGAAAAAATCGAACAGCCCGAAATTTTACCTGAAATGTTCGAGAGCGGAACGCTGAATGTCCCTGGGATTGCAGGGATTTCGGCAGGAGCGGATTTTATAAAATCAAAGGGAATAGCTAATATTTACGGTCATGAAATGCGCATAATCAGGATAATTCATAACGAACTTAAGGATAACGAAAAAATACTTTTATATTCCGACCCGACAGGTTCTGTGCCTTACTGTCCCGTGCTTTCTTTTAATCTGCTCGGCAAAATGTCCTCTGAAACGGAAGAAATTCTTGCAAAAAATAAAATTGCGGTGCGTTCAGGGCTTCACTGCGCTCCTTTTGCGCATAGAAAAATGCATACTTTGGATACGGGAACCGTAAGAGTTTCGCCGTCTGTTTTTACCACTGATAATGAAATTGCCTATTTTTTAAATATTATAAAAAAAGCAACTAAAATTTGAAATTTGATATTGATACCTTTTAATAATTATGATAAAATATATATGATATTGGGTCAATTTGTGTTGTGACGGAATGTTAAGTCATATTTTGATTATAGATTAAAGGAAAAAGGACTGAAAAAAGTGAGCGCGTTTTTTAACAGTATAGTTACTCTTTGGAATCAAGTAATATATGCTATTTCAAATATCGGATTTTTCGATATTCTTGATATTTTAATTGTCGCTTATGTTATTTACCGCGCAATCGGTTTTTTGCGTGAAACAAGAGCGGGTCAGATTGTAAAAGGTATCGCTTTTCTCCTTTTCTTTTATGTCATTGCAAAATGGTGGGATTTAGAGGTTGTAAGTTGGCTCCTTTCAATGGTATTTAATTCGCTGATCCTTTTTATCGCGATTATTTTCCAACCGGAGCTTCGCAGAGTCCTTGAAAAGGTCGGACAGGGCGCGCTTAAGGGAAATACCCTTTTCAGCGAGGAAAAAGCCGAGGTTGCAAGGTGTATTGACTGCGTCGCAAAGGCGGCGGGAAGTATGCAGGACACTAAAACCGGCGCTCTTATCGTTTTTGAAAGGCAGACTCAGCTCGGCGAGATTATAAATACCGGCACTGTTATTGACGCGGCGTCATCGGTGCAGCTTGTAAATAATATTTTCTATCCGAAATCTCCTTTGCATGACGGCGCGCTTATAATCAGAGAGGGTAAGCTATATGCCGCAGGATGTATTTTACCTCTTACGCAGAATTCAGAAATTCCGTCTGAGCTCGGAACGAGGCATAGAGCCGCAATCGGTATGACCGAGAATTCTGACGCGGTGGTTCTTGTTGTTTCCGAGGAAACGGGAATGATATCCATTGTAAAAAACGGTCAGATTCAGCGTGGCTATAATGCTGCTTCGGCTTATGCGGAGCTTAAACAGCTTATGATTGATCCCGATTCCGAAAAGACTGACAATACTGTAATTTCTGTTATAAAGCATATTACTCCGATTAAAAAATTCAGGAATTCCAAAAATTCGGCAAAGGAGGGCAAAAACAGTGATAGACACGAAAAAAATAAGAAATAATTTTGATTTGTTTTTAAAAAAGCTCTTTAAAAGCCGCAATTTTTCTATAGTTATTTCATTGATTTTTGCTTTTGCCGCATGGCTTATCATTATGATAAACCGCAACCCGACAAGAGAGCAGACCTTTAATAATATTTCCGCAACCGTTTCAATAGACGATACCGTTGCAAGCGAAATGGGTCTCGGAATTGTTTCCGATGTCAGCAGTCAGAAGTTTACCGTCGTCGTAAGCGGTCCTAATTATATCGTAAGCTCACTGAGGACCTCTGATTTTATTTTGACGGCATCAGTAGCCGATGTCAATGCCGCAGGTACATTTAAGCTGAATGTCCTGCCTGCCACAAACAGCTCAAAGACAGGGTATACCTTTACATCGGTTACTCCTTCGACCATAGATGTAACTTTTGATTATATCGACGAAAGAACATTTACCGTTGTTCCTAAGCTTGTCGGCGTTTCGGCGGCTTCGGGTCTTATTGCGGACACACCTGCTGTAAGCAATTCCCAGCAGAATACAATAAATATCAAGGGTCCGAGAAATGTTATGAATAAGATTTCAACGGTTGCCGCTTATGCAGAGGTAAATAAAACCCTTGACTCTACCCAGAGCTTTGACACCGATTTGGTGCTTTATGATGAAAACGATAAGATAATTTACAGATATACTGCTGACGGCAGTATTCTGGACGGAGACGGAAATAAGGTTGAAAATAATTATCTTAACATTGAGTATCAAGCGATAAAGGTTACTCAGCCTATTCTCAAAAAGGCTGTTCTTAATGTCGAGGCTTCGTTTAAAAATATGCCGTCGGGAATTGCGGGAGCGTTTGCTTATTCGATAGACCATACAACGGCTACCGTAATCGGCACGCCCGATGTTATAGACGGTATGAAAAAAATAACACTTTCCGAAATAAACTTCTTTGATATTTCAAAAACCAAAAATACCTTTGAGGTTTCGGCAGTTCTTCCGACGGGCGTAAGGCTTGTTGATAATATCGAAAGCTTTACCGTTTCGGTTGATACCTCGGGATTTGCGGAAAAGGTATTTACGGTGACCGATATCAGACCTAAGGGTCTTGCTTCAAATCTTAACAGCAGAACCGGCTCAACCGTTAAAAATGTTAAAATTTGCGGTCCCGTAAGCGTTATGAGAACGCTTACGGCGAATATGCTTTATGCGCAGATTGACCTGACCGATAAGGTTGCGGGAAATTATACGGTTGACGCAGTGATAAAATCGGACAGCTTAAACAATATCTGGCAGGTAGGCACTTATTCGGCTACCGTTACCGTCAGCGAAAAATAGTTTTCAATTGGTTTTGCCTCGTTGCATATTATGTAGCGAGGTGATATTTATGATAAAAGGAATACTTATAGCACTGCTGTTTATTTTTGCGTCCTTAGGTATATGCGAATTCTTTCATGATATTAGGTCTTGCTTTCTGTCTGAAAAATCGGATAATTCAAGATTTCTTATTATCATGCTTAAAAAGGGAACTGCTATAGACCAGCTAAGATTTTCTTACGAACAGTATCTTTGGAACGGTACAAGATATGCGGACTGTATCGTTGCCGTAAATTCAGACCTTGACGAGGCGGAATATTTAAACTGCCTTGAATATGCGAGAAACAGGGATATTGTTATAGCACCTAAGGAAATGGCGGAAAGAATAGTCGGCGAAATATCCTCGGTTTAGCAAAAGAAAAAAGGAAGTGAAAAAATTGCCCGAAAATGCAGGCGGAAAAGAAAAAATAAGCGGAATAATAGAAAGCATTACATATAAAAATGAGCAGAATGCCTATACAGTCGCGACCGTAAAATGCGGAAAAGAAAGAATAACAGCCGTCGGCTTTATGCCGTTTGCCGCAGGCGGAGATAAGGTTAATCTTTTCGGGCATTTCACCGTCCATCATTCTTACGGCGAGCAGTTCGCGGTGGATAATTTCGAAAGAGCTGTTCCCGAAAGCAGCGCGGCTATTTTAAGATATCTTTCTTCGGGAGCGATAAAGGGAATAGGTCCCGGGACTGCTTCAAAAATCGTGGAAAAATTCGGAGACAAAGCCTTGCAGGTTCTTGAAAACAGTCCTGAGGATTTGTCTTCAATCCGAGGAATTTCACTTGAAAAGGCTTTAAGCTTCAGTGAAGAATATAAAAAACAATACGGTGTTCAGGAGCTTGTTTTATTGCTTTCTCCTTACGGAATAGGAATAGAAAAATGCGCTAGGATTTTTAAAAGGCTGGGAAAAGAAGCGGCGGAAAAAATCAAAAGCAATCCTTATGTTTTATGCTCGGACGATTTTTCGGTATCCTTTGAAAAGGCGGAAGCGGTTTCAGCCGACTTAAGCCTTCCCGCTGACAACTCCGACAGAGTAAGTGCGGGAATAATATATGTGCTTAAAAGAAATCTTATGAACGGGCATACATGTCTTCCCGCGGACAAGCTTTGTGCTGTCTCAAAGCGGCTTTTGGGCCTTAATGATGAAATAATCAATGACAGTCTGAATTCTCTTAAAGAACAGCTTTCCTTGCTTTCTTATATAAAGGACGGTCAGGAATTTATCGCTCTGCCCGAACAGTTTTACGCAGAGCAATATATAAGCGCAAGAATGAAGGCAGTTGCGCAAAATCTTGATAAAAGCGTTTCGATAGACGACCTTGAAATTGATTATGTTGAAAACAAGGTGGGTATAAAATTCGAGAGCATGCAAAGGCTTGCGATAAAGCAGACCTTTGAAAGCGGAATTCTTATTCTCACCGGCGGTCCCGGGACGGGGAAAACCACAACATTAAACGCAATAATTCAGCTTTTTGAAAACCGTGATGTTTCGATAGCTCTCGCCGCGCCCACGGGCAGAGCCGCAAAGAGAATGTCCGAGCTTACGGGAAGAGAAGCCAAAACCATTCACAGACTTTTAGAGGTTGAATGGGGAGCCGATGACGAACAGCGCTTTTCGAGAAACGAAAAAAATCCGCTTGACTGCGATGTTATAATTATAGACGAGGCTTCTATGATTGACTCTCTGCTTTTCAGCGCGCTTTTAAAAGCTTTAAAGCTTAATTGCAGAATGGTAATTGTAGGGGACGCGGACCAGCTTCCGAGCGTTTCGGCAGGAAATGTTTTAAATGACCTTTTGATGTCGGGACAGTTTGCCTCTATAAAGCTTAATAAGGTTTTTAGACAGGCACAGAAAAGTCTGATTGTTACAAATGCGCACGCTATTATAAATAACAGCGAGCCTGATCTGAATTCTAAGGACGGAGATTTTTTCTTTCTCGAAAGAAAAACTGAAAACTCCGTGTGCAATACTGTTCTTGAGCTTGCGGATTTAAGACTTCCCAAGGCTTACGGATTTGACCCGATTAAGGATATTCAAATTCTTTGCCCTTCAAGAATGCTTGACTGCGGATGTGTTAATCTCAATAATCTTTTGCAGACCGTTTTAAACCCCGAAGAAAGCAGAAGAGCTCAGCTTTCGTATAAAGGAATATATTTCCGCACGGGCGATAAGGTAATGCAGATAAAGAATAATTACGATATAATCTGGAAAAAGCAGGATGGCGAGACAGGAAGCGGAGTTTTTAACGGAGATATCGGGCTTATAACAGAAGTTGATGTAAGAGCGGGAATAATAACCGTTTTGTTTGACGATAAAACCGTTACTTATTTTAAAGAACAGTTGGATGAAATTGAGCTTGCCTATGCCGTTACCGTCCATAAAAGTCAGGGAAGCGAATTCGACTGCGTTATTTTGCCGCTGTTCGATATTCCCGAAAAGCTTAAATACAGAAATCTTTTATACACAGCCATTACAAGGGCAAAAAAACTGCTTGTAATAGTGGGCAAAAAGCAGATATTTATTCAGATGGCTGAAAATAACAGAAAAACCCTAAGATATACGCTTTTAAAGGATTTGCTGTGCGATGAATAAGCTGATAAAAAGTCTCGGAAATGAAATTTTATCCGCCGTGTTTCCGTATAAATGCTTATCCTGCGGAGATATAATTGAGGACAGAGGATTTTGCAAAGCCTGCGCAGGCGAGCTTAAAAGAATAAATTTTAAAAAGCGCTGTAAGAAATGCGGAAGAGAAAAGGATTGCTGTATTTGCGGATACAGGGTCTTCAGGTTTGAATCCTTGGTCTCTCTTTATGAAAACAGCGGCGCCGCCAAAAATGCCTACTATAATTACAAGTTCGGCGGCAAGGTTCATTATGCGGTGTTTTTCGCCGACCAGCTGGCTGAGGCTGTAGAGCATGAATATCTCGGAATTGATTTTGAGTTTCTGACATTTGTTCCGAGTTCAAAATTCAGCAAATTCAAGCGCGGTTTTGACCACAGCAGGGAAATCGCATTAAGGCTTTCTAAATTTACGGGAATTCCTTTAAGAGAAATTCTTGTCTGTAAATCGTTCAGGCGTTCTCAGCATAGAAGCAACGCCGAAATGAGACTTAAAAATGTTAAGAATAAGTATTATGCTCAGGATAAAATTTCCGGCGGAAATGTTCTCCTGTTCGATGATATCGCGACAACCGGAGCAACCTTGGACGAATGTGCCAAACAGCTTCTTATCGCAGGTGCGGACAGGGTATACTGTATTTCCGTTTTACAAAGTGTGCATAAAAAGGGTGATTAAATGGCAACAGAAATCGGAATAGATTTGGGAACTTCAAAAACCGTTATTTTTTCAAGCTCGAGAATTGTTCTTGAACAGCCGAGCATAGTCACGGTTGACAGCGAAACATGGGATCCTATTTATTACGGCGAAAAAGCAAAAAAGACTTTGGGAAGAACGCCTGACAGCATGATATGCGTTTCTCCGATAGAGCATGGGGTTATAGCGGATTATGATATAACCGAGCTTATGCTTAAGGAATATATGCACAGGGCTTTCGGAAATAAAATAGTAAGACCGCAGATAATAGCTTCCTTGCCGGCAGGACTGACAGAGCTTCAGCACCATTCGCTTGCGAATGTTGTTGAATCGGGCGGCGGAAGAAACATTTCTGTTATTGAAGGTCCGCTGGCAATCGCGTTCGGACTGGGAATTGATTTTTCTAAGGCTCACGGAACATTTATAGTCGATATAGGCGCGGGAACTACCGATATAGCCGTTATCTCCATGGGCGGAATATCTATTTGCGATTCCTTTAAGACAGCTTCTTTAAACTTTGATTCTCAAATCATAAGATATATAAGAAGAGAATATAATATTGAAATAGGACCGCTTATGGCTGAAAGTATTAAGAAAACTATAGGTACGGTTGTCGACAGAACTATTGATATAGCAATGGTTGCAAAGGGAAGAAATCTTTATACGGGTCTTCCCGAAAGCTTCGAAATATCCTCTGCAGAGGTGTTTGAAGCTGTAAAGGAGCCGGCTGTTATGATTTGCGAGGCTATCCGTTCAGTGCTTTCAAAAACCGACCCCGACTTGGTCGCCGATATCAATCAGGATGGACTGTATCTTACAGGCGGCGGAAGCCTTATTTACGGAATGGATAAGCTCATAGCCGATTATACCGGAACGGCGGTGCATAAGCTTGAGGACCCGACCCACAGCGTAATTAAGGGCACGGCTTATGCACTTAAAAATCCACAGATGCTTAAAAATGTCAATTATCAGCTGCGTTCAATAAAAGAACTGACAGTTGAATAAAAAAGGTATTGACAAATAAAAAAATTGTGTTATAATATTTAGGACAATGAAGCAGAATGTACTTGTGTTCTCACCTTGAGGTAATCGAATCTCGGGTTAATATTATTGATTTTCTTATTGATAATTAAAAGACGCAGGTATTGTTATGCTTGCGTCTTATTATTTTACTTATTGTTGGAGGTGCTTTACAATCAGCAGCAAAGAATTAGCTATCAACGAAGGAATTAAATTCAAGGAAGTAAGAGTAATTGATTCACAGGGCGGTCAGCTCGGTATTTTGCCGATTGACAAGGCTTTGGAAGCAGCTTATCAGAAGGATCTCGATCTTGTAGCGATTTCGCCTAACGCCAATCCGCCTGTCTGCAAAATTATGGACTACGGAAAGTACAGATTTGAGCAGGCTAAGCGTGAAAAAGAGGCAAGGAAAAATCAGAAGACCGTAGAAATCAAGGAGATTCGTTTGGGTCTCAGCATTGATAAGCACGATTTCGAAACAAAAGGAAATCATGCTATAGGTTTTTTGAAGAGCGGAAACAAGGTTAAGGTTTCTATAAGATTTCGCGGAAGAGAAATGGGTCACCCTGAAATCGGTACCGATATTATGAATCAGTTTGCGGAGTACTGCTCGGAATTTTCATCAGTTGAGAAACCGGCTAAGCTTGAAGGAAGAAACATGCTGATGTTTTTGGCACCGAAATCGGGTAAATAAATTGGAGGAATTATAAATGCCTAAGATCAAAACACACAGTGGCGCAAAAAAGCGTTTTAAGCTCACAAAAACCGGCAAGGTTAAGCGTGCGCATGCTTTCAAGTCACACATCCTTAACAAGAAGACAACAAAGCGTAAGAGAAATCTTCGCAAGGTAGTTTGTGCCGATGTAACAAATGTTGCAAAGGTCAAGAAAATGATCCCTTATAAGTAAGAGATTGAGAATAGTATCGGAGGTTACTTGAAATGGCTCGTGTAAAAGGTGCGCTTGCAACACGCAAAAGAAGAAAAAAGAC
>DBKZ01000056.1:61211-64712 GCA_002297415.1 Ruminococcaceae bacterium UBA737 | reverse complement strand
GAAAGGCAGAATATAATTATGATTAAAACAACTCTTAAAATCGACGGTATGGCGTGCTCGATGTGCGAAGCTCATATCAATGACTGCATAAGAAAGAATTTCAAAATAAAAAAGGTTTCCTCTTCGCATAAAAAGGGAGAAACCGTCATCGAATCGGAGGAAAGCCTCAATTTCGATGATTTAAAGAACGCTGTCGCCGAAACAGGCTATAAAATTCTTGACATTTCAAGCGAAAGCGTTGAGAAACACGGTCTTTTCGGCAGAAAAAAGTAAGTTGAAAATAATTACCTGCTATGTTATAATAATGGCGGCACAAAAGTGCCGCCATAAATTTTTAGGAGAAAAAGAAAATGAATATTGTTTGTCTTGATATGGAGGGAGTTTTAGTCCCCGAAATCTGGATTGCATTTGCTAATGAAACAGGAATTCCCGAGCTTAAGCGCACCACGCGCGACGAGCCCGATTACGATAAGCTTATGAAATACCGTCTCGGTATTTTAAAGGAGCATAATCTCGGAATTAACGAGATAAAAGAAACCATTTCAAAAATAAATGTTATGGACGGCGCAAAGGAGTTTTTAGACGAGCTTCGCTCTTTAACACAGGTTATCATTTTAAGCGATACCTTTGAGCAGTTCGCCGCTCCGCTTATGAAAAAGCTCGGTCTCCCTACAATTTTTTGCAACACCTTGGAAATTGACAAAAGCGGAATGATTACAGGCTATAAAATGCGCTGTGAAAAATCAAAGCTTACTACCGTTAAGGCTTTGCAGTCAATCGGCTTTGATACAATAGCCGCAGGCGACAGCTTCAATGACCTCGGAATGATTCAGGCGAGTAAGGCAGGCTTTTTATTTAAAAGCACAGAAAGCATTAAAAAGGATTATCCCGAAATTCCGGCATTTGAGGAATATGACGAGCTGTTAAACGCCATTAAGGCCGCACTTTAATTTACAAATCTGGTATTATTATTTTGTTCTGTTTTGGATATTGCGGCAATACCAATCTTCCGATAAAATATTTAAAAATCGGAGGGGATATCTATGAACAGAATAAAACTTAAAAAGCTTGTTATAAGTGCGCTGATGGCGGCAATAGTATGCGTTGCCACAATGGTGGTGCAGATTCCGTCGCCCATGCAGGGCTATGTAAATTTAGGCGATTGCTTTGTATTGCTCAGCGGTTGGTTTTTAGGCCCTGTTTACGGCACCGCGGCGGCAGGAATAGGCTCTATTCTTACCGATCTTTTTATGGGCTATGCTTATTATGCCCCGGGTACTCTTATTATCAAAGCGGTTATGGCGCTTTGTGCCGCACTTATTTATAAGGCGATAAAATCTAACACCGCAGGCTTTATAATAAGCTCGGTTGTAAGTGAGATAATAATGATTGCGGGATATTTCGGATATGCGGCATTGCTCCTCGGCAAAGGTCTTGCCGCGGCGGCAAGTATTCCGGGGAATATCGTTCAGGGACTTGCGGGTCTTATTATCGGCACGGCTTTAGCCTTAATAATCGTAAAAAGCGGTCTTGATAAAAAACTATTCGGAAAAGAGAATTTAAACTGATATGAATTATTCTGTTTTTCATACAGAAGATAAAGCATTTTTAGAAGAAATAAAAAAAGAAGCGGAAGAAGCCGCTTCGGAGCTTTTGGAAAAAGCAAGATTTAAAAAAGGAAATATCGCCGTTATCGGTTGCAGTACAAGCGAAATTTTAGGCGATGCTTTAGGCGGTCATTCGACACCTGAAATCGCTCAGGCTGTTTTTGACGGAATAAATTCGGTATTTAAGCCTAAAGGCATTTATATTGCGGCTCAGTGCTGTGAGCATTTAAACCGCGCGATTATCATTGAGCGCGAGGCAGTTCCTTTTTTGCAGATAGTAAATGCGGTTCCTCAGCCGAAGGCCGGCAGTTCATTTGCGGCGGCGGCATATAAAAGCTTTAAGGACCCTGTTGCCGTTGAGGAAATCAAGGCGGACGGCGGACTTGATATCGGCGGAACGCTTATCGGAATGCACTTAAAGGCCGTTGCGGTTCCTGTAAGACTTAAGCAAAGAAATATAGGAAAAGCAATAGTGCTTGCCGCCCGCGTCAGACCGAAATTTATCGGCGGCGAGCGAGCGGTTTATGATGAAGAGTTAAAAAAAGGTTATTAAAGGTTATTATCATTTGCCTAGAGTTTACGGGACATTTCCGACGGAGATGTTCCGTATTTTTTTATATATGCTCTGTAAAATGAGGAATAGTCCTTAAATCCGCATTCAAAATATACCTTTGTCGGATGCATGCCGTTTGCTATAAGATTTTTTGCAAGCGCCAAGCGTTTGACCGAAATATAGTTCCATACGGTAGAGCCGGTGGCGTTTTTAAAAATTCGGCATAGCTGAGGCTTGCTTATATAAAATTTTTTGCATATTTCATCGAGCGATATATCATAGCAGATTTTCTGATTTATGTATTTAACGATTTTTGAATCTAAGGTGTCGCTTGTCTTTTCGGCGGTTTTCGAAGAAAAGGCGACGGAAATTTCATTTAAGAGCGGAAAAAGATTCGAGGTAAGATAAAGCTTGCTGTCGTAATGCTCTATCATATTTTTAAGATATACCTTGTAATCTTCGGTTTTGAAATCCTCAGCTCTGTAAAGATTGTTCTTTCCGCTCTGCCGTTTAGTAAAGGGGAGACGGAGCAATCCCTCATCATCAAAAGCGTCGAAGATATCAAGGCTGAAATTCACTACAAATCTTTTATAAGGATATTTTTCGTCAATCGCAATATAATGCGCCTCGGTAGGCCGCATAATAAGAATATCTCCGCTTTCAAGAGGGTAATCGTTGCCCTCTATTTTATATATCCCTTTTCCCGATAAAAAACAGTACAGCTCGCAATGCTCATGTGTGTGCATATAAAAATTCTTTTTTTCGGGTTGCTTGGTGTATGTCAAATGAGCGGTGATGTCAAGACCTTTATGAGTGATTTCCATATTGCACCTGCTTTCAATGATATTTTATCATTTTATGATAAGATTTGCAATATATAAAGTTAATTTTAACAATTTAATTGCTAATCGGAATGAATTATAATGAAGAAAAAAGGAGGTTTAAAGGTGGATAACAGTTATCTTATGAAAACCGAAGCCGCCCGTGAGATTTACGGAAAGATAAAATCCCTTCCGATTTGCGATTATCATTGCCATTTGTCTCCGAAAGAGATTTATGAGGATAAGATTTTCGAAAATATCGGTGAAATGTGGCTTGCGGGCGACCATTATAAATGGCGCCTTATGAGAACGGCGGGGATTGACGAAAAATATATAACCGGAAATTCAAGCTGGCGCGAGAAATTCGGAAAATATGCCGAGGCGCTTGAATTTGCCGCCGGCAATCCGCTTTACCATTGGTCGTATATGGAGCTTTGCATGTTTTTCGAAATTGATAAGTTCTTGAATAAGGCTAATGCGGATGAGATTTACGATACTGCAAACGAATATATAAAGGAGC
>DBKZ01000056.1:43691-61204 GCA_002297415.1 Ruminococcaceae bacterium UBA737 | reverse complement strand
ATAAGCTGTCGCCGAGAAAGCTAATCGAGCAGTCAAAGGTAACCGCTCTTTGCACTACCGACGATATTGCCGACAGCCTTTATTACCATGAACAGATAAGAAAGGATAAATCCTTTAAAACAAAGGTACTGCCTTCTTTCAGGACGGATAATCTTTTGCTTATAAAAAGAGAGGGCTATAAGGAATATATCGAAAAGCTGTCGGAAGCTTCGGGAGTTAAAATTTGCGACCTTAAATCGCTTAAATGCGCCGTAGAAAAAAGGCTTGACTTTTTCTGCCTTAACGGCTGTAAGTTTACCGATGTCGGCATTCCTTATTTCCCCGAAAGCATTTCTGATGATGAAAGCGCAGATAAGGTCTTTAAAGCGGCGCTTAACAGCGAAAATATTTCGGACTCGGATTATTCGGGCTTTTTAGGAAATATGTATGTATTTTTAGCAGGGCTTTATAAAAAAAGAAACCTTGTTATGCAGATGCACCTTTCGGTTTACAGAAATGCGAATTCAGAGCTTTTTAACAGTCTCGGCGCTGACTGCGGAGTTGACTGCGTTGCGGACGGTGTAAAGGGAGAAGCACTGATTAAGCTTTTGGACGGAATAAATTCAAAAAGCGGACTTCCGCAGACGATTATTTATACTCTTAATTCTTCTTATGCCGCTTTAATCGCTTCAATTGCGGGAGCATTCCCTAATGTCCGCTGCGGCGCGGCATGGTGGTTCTGCGACCATAAAAGGGGAATAAAAGAGGAGATAGAAATTATCGCCGAAAATTCAAGTCTTGGCACATTCTTAGGAATGCTTACCGATTCAAGAAGCTTTTTATCCTACGCAAGGCATGATTATTTCAGAAGAATTCTTTCAGATGTCTTGGGCGAATGGGTAACGGGCAAAGAATTCGATAAAGAAAGCGCGGTTAAGCTTGCGGAAAAAATAAGCTATTATAATGTAAAGGAGCTTGTGGAAACAGAATGAAAATGACCTTCAGGTGGTACGGCGAGGACGACCCCGTATCCTTAGAAAAAATTTCGCAGATTCCTCAGATGACGGGAATTGTTTCCGCGGTTTATGATGTTAAACCGGGAGGAGTTTGGAGCGAAGAAAGTATTCAAAAAATAAAGGCTCAGGCAAAGGCGCATAACCTTGAATTTGAGGTAGTGGAAAGCGTTCCCGTTCCCGAGGATATTAAGCTCGGAAATGAAAACGCCGAGGAGCTTACAAAAAATTACTGCGAGAATGTCAGAAGGCTTGGCAAACACGGAGTTAAATGTATCTGCTATAACTTCATGCCCGTTTTCGATTGGCTGCGCTCCGAGCTTGAGCATCAGCATGCAGACGGCTCAAATTCCCTTGCTTATGATGATTTGACGGTAAGGGCTTTAGACCCGACCGTAAGCGAATTATCTCTGCCCGGGTGGGACGCCAGCTATAAAAAGGACGAGCTTAAGGGACTTATAGCAAAATATAAGGAGCTAGGCGAAGAGGGACTTTTTAAAAACCTTGAAAAGTTCTTAAAAGCAGTGATTCCCGTTGCCGAGGAGGCAGGAGTCGTTATGGCTATTCATCCGGATGATCCGCCGTGGGGAATGTTCGGTCTGCCGAGAATTATAACAAATAAGGAAAATATTCAGCGTATGTTTGATATGGTTCCCTCAAAAAACAACGGACTTACTCTTTGCACAGGCTCTCTCGGTGCAAACCCCGAAAATGACCTTATTGATATGGTCCATACCTTTAAGGACAGAATTCATTTCGTTCATTTAAGAAATATAAAATATACAGGCGAAAAATGCTTCGTTGAGGTAGGCCACCCGACAAATTGCGGCAGTATTGATATGTACGGCATTGCAAAGGCTTTGGTCGAAGAGGGATTTGACGGTTATGTCCGTCCCGACCACGGCAGAATGATATGGGGAGAAAAGGGACGCTACGGCTACGGTCTTTTCGACCGCGCTTTAGGAGCGACTTATCTTACAGGACTTTTCGAAGCATTAGAAAAAGGAGAAAAATAATGAATAAGGTTATAGTTATAACAGGAGCAGGCGGTGTGCTTTGTTCGGGCTTTGCGGAATACTTAGCAAAGGATAATAACAAAATAGCGCTTCTCGATTTAAATGAGGAAGCCGCAAAAAAGGTTGCGGACAAAATAGGCTCTATGGGCTTTACCGCAAAGGCTTATAAGTGCAATGTTTTAGACAAAGAAAATGTTTTAAGCGTTCATAATCAGGTGCTTTCCGATTTCGGACCCTGTGATATTCTTATAAACGGCGCAGGCGGCAACAGCCCCAAATGCACAACCGCTCATGAGGTCTTTGAAAAAGGCGACGAATCGGCAGAGGATTTCCTCACATTTTTTAATATTGACGAAAAGGGCTTTGATTTCGTTTTCGACCTTAATATAAAGGGCGTTTTAATTCCGAGTCAGATATTTATGAAGGATATGATTGGAAGAAAGGGCTGCTGCGTTCTTAATATTTCTTCTATGAACGCTTACCGTCCGCTTACTAAAATTCCTGCCTATTCCGCAGCAAAGGCGGCTGTAAGCAACTTCACTCAGTGGCTTGCGGTTCACTTTGCAAAGGAAAATATAAGGGTAAATGCCATAGCCCCCGGATTTTTTGTCACCAATCAGAACAGGGCGCTCCTTTTTAATGAGGACGGCACCGCCACACCGCGTACTGAGAAGATTTTAAGGGCTACTCCTATGGGAAGATTCGGCGAGGCGCAGGAGCTTTTAGGAGCTGTTGAATGGCTGCTTGACGAAGAAAAGGCAGGCTTTGTAACAGGCGTTACAATTCCTATTGACGGCGGATTTTCAGCCTATTCGGGGGTATAAAATTATGAATATATATGCTTTTGCCGACGAGGCAAGTCCGTTAATCGACGGACAGATAAAGGCAATGCTTGAAAACGGCGTTTCGGGGCTTGAAATAAGAAATGTCGACAATGTAAATGTTTCGGATATTTCCGATATGAAGGCTAAGGAAGTAAGAAAAAAGCTTGATGACGCAGGTCTTAAGATTTTCACAATCGGCTCTCCTATCGGAAAAATTGATATCGAAAAGGACGATTTTCTTACCCATACCGAGAAATTCAAGCGCACTCTTGAAATCGCCGATATTCTCGGAGCGCAGAATATAAGACTTTTTTCTTTCTTCACCCCTGCCGAAACAAAAGACAGCTTTAAGGATAAGGTGCTTGAAAGATTGGGAATTTTCCTTGATATTGCGAAAGACAGCGATGTAACGCTCTGCCATGAAAATGAAAAGGGCATTTTCGGCGATACACCCGAAAGATGTCTTGAAATCCATAAGGCATTTCCGAAAATAAGGGCAATTTTCGACCCCGCAAACTATGTTCAGTGCAAGGTCGATACATTAAAGGCTTGGGATATGCTTAAATCCTATGTTAAGTATATGCACATAAAGGACGCTTTAAATGACGGAAGCGTTGTTCCGGCCGGAAAGGGCGAGGGCAATGTTAAAAAAATTCTTTCCGAGTTTATACGCTCAGGCGGAAACAGCGTGACCGTTGAGCCGCACCTAACCGTGTTTAAGGGTCTTGATAATTTAGAGCGCGAGGGCGAAAAAAGCAATGTCGGAGGAGTTTATTCCTATCCTACAAATGAAGCGGCATTTGCCGCGGCGGTTTCGGCTTTAAAAGAATTATTGTGAGGTAAATTAAAATGAGAATAGGCGCGCAAATGTTTACAGTCCGCGATTTTTGCAAGGATTTAAACGGGATTTCCGAATCTCTTTCGAAAATTGCGGATATAGGATATAAATATGTTCAGGTTTCGGGCACCTGCGATTATGACCCTAAGTGGATGAAAGCGGAGCTTGATAAAAACGGACTTAAATGCGTTTTAACGCACACTTCCGCCGAAAAGCTTTTAGCGGACCCTAAAAAAATCGCTGAGGACCATGATATTCTTGACTGCAGGTGCGTGGGTCTCGGCTGGTTTTCGCACAATCAGGAAAATGAGACTGAATCTACGGAGTATTTCTTAAAAACCTATACCCCGTTTGCTCAGGAGCTTAAAAAATACGGAAAGTATTTTATGTATCATAATCATGATCAGGAATTCAAGAAAATAGATAATGTTGCGGTTATGCAGATCTTGGCTGACAGAATGCCTGCTGATCTTATGGGCTTTACTCTTGATACCTTTTGGGTGCAGGCAGGCGGCGGCGATCCCGCGCTTTGGCTTGAAAAGCTTTCGGGCAGAGTTCCCGTAATTCATTTAAAGGATTATGCCTACGGCAGAAAAATGGCGGTTTTAGGCGAGGGTAATATAAATTTTGACCGCGTTTTTGAAAAAGCCGAGAAATCGAAAACCGAATATATGCTTGTCGAGCAGGACGACTGTAACGGCGAAGACCCGTTTGACTGTCTAAAGCGCAGTTATAAATATTTAAGAGCTAACGGCTTTGAATAAAGGTAGGTAAAAATTATGTCAGAAAAAATTAAACTCGGAATTATAGGAATAGGCAATATGGGCTCTGCCCATGCTAAAAATATCGTCGGCGGAGAGTGCCCCGATTTTGAACTTGTCGCTGTTGCGGATTTAAAGCCCGAAAGATTAAAATGGGCAAAGGAAAATTTGGGCGAAAATATTTCCTTGTTCGATAATGCTATAGAAATGCTTGACAGCGGAAAAATAAATGCCTGCATAGTAAGCGTTCCTCATTATGACCACCCGAAATACGCAATGGAATGTATGAGACGTGGAATTCATGTAATGGTTGAAAAGCCTGCCGGCGTTTATACCAAGCAGGTAAAGGAAATGAATGCAGAGGCAAAGAAGCACCCCGAAGTAGTTTTCGGAATGATGTTCAATCAGAGAACAAACTGTATTTACCGCAAAATGCGTGAAATTGTTAAAAGCGGAAAATACGGAAATATCCGCCGCACAAACTGGATAATAACTACTTGGTACCGTCCTCAGGCATATTATGATTCGGGCGACTGGCGAGCCACTTGGTCGGGCGAAGGCGGCGGAGTACTTTTAAATCAGTGCCCCCATCAGCTTGACCTCTGGCAGTGGATCTGCGGAATGCCTAAAAAAGTACAGTCAAAGCTTCATTACGGACTCTGGCACGATATAGAGGTTGAGGACGATGTAACAACCTATGTCGAATATGAAAACGGCGCAACAGGCGTTTTCATAACCTCAACGGGCGACGCCCACGGTGTAAACCGCTTTGAAATACAGATGGATAAGGGTAGGATTATTGCAGAAGACGGGAAACTTGAGCTTCTTGAATACGATATGACCGAGCAGGAGTTTTCAAAAACCAATACCGAGCCTTTCGCAACTGTCGGGGCTAAAGAAGTAGAAGTTGAAACCGACGGTAAAGATCCTCAGCATGTAGGCGTTTTGAATGCTTGGGGCGGAGCTATTCTCCGCGGCGAGCCGCTTGTTGCAGGCGGCGAAGAGGGCATTAACGGTCTTACTCTTTCAAACGCAATGCACCTTTCCTCTTGGCTTGATAAAGAAATCACTCTTCCCTTTGACGAGGAGCTGTATTATAATGAGCTTATGAAGAGAGTTGCAACCTCAAAAAGAAAAACCAAAGTTAAAGAGGTTGTAGCCGATACAAGCGGTTCTTATTCGGGAGCAAAATAATATTTATTAAGAGGAATCTATTATGAACTCAGTCGTAAAGGTCGGAATAATCGGTATAGGGAATATGGGCTCGGCTCATTTTAACTGTATTTATAATTCCGAAATAGACGGGCTTAAGGTCACATCGGTCTGCGATATTGATACCGATAAGCTTAAAAATGTTAAAGAAAGCTATACCGATATCGGGACCTTTTCGGATTATAAGGAATTCCTTTCAAATTCCGATACCGACGCTGTTATAATCGCCGTTCCGCACCCGCTTCACGCCGAAATTGCCATTGCCGCCTTTAAGGCAGGAAAGCATGTGCTTTTAGAAAAGCCGATTGATATTGCCGTTTCAAAAGCCGAGGCGCTATGCAGGGAAGCCAAAAAAAGCAAAAAAATCTTTGCTATAATGTTTAATCAAAGGACAAACGGACTTTTTGCGGAAGCAAAAAGAATAGTCAAAAGCGGAGAATTAGGAGAGCTTAAGCGCTCGGTATGGATCATTACAAACTGGTACAGAACTCAGAATTATTATGATTCGGGCTCTTGGCGCGCGACTTGGAAGGGTGAGGGCGGCGGAGTGCTTTTAAATCAGGCTCCGCATAATCTTGATATTTGGCAGTGGATTTGCGGAATGCCGAAATCGGTCACCGCGTTTTTAGGAGTAGCCAAGTTTCATAACATCGAGGTTGAGGACGAGGCGGAAATTTTCACTGAATATGAAAACGGCGCAACAGGCGTTTTTATAACCTCAACGGGCGACCTGCCGGGGACTAACCGCCTTGAAATTACAGGTACTAAAGGAAAGCTTGTAATCGAAAACGGCATTTTAAAGCATTGGATTTTGAAAGACGATGAAAGAGCTGTGTGCAAAACGGCAAAGACAGGCTTTATTGAGCCGGATGTGAAATACAGCGAATTTAAGGCCGAAAAAGAAACCGCTCATAAGGGAATTTTGCAGAATTTCTCTAATGCCGTAAGATTTGGGGAAGAGCTTAAATCAAGCGGATATGAGGGCGTAAACGAGCTTATAATATCAAATGCCGCATATCTTTCCCACTACAGCGGAAATAAAAAAATAGAATTACCCTTTGATAATTCTCAGTTCGATAAGCTTTTGAATGAAAAAATCAAGGCTTCTTCTTTAAGAAATGTCAGCGCTCCTAAGGAGCCCGATAAAAGCTGTCATGACAGATGGCAGGTAAAATGGTAAAAAAACTTTGTTTAGAAAAATCCCCTACGGAAATTTTTATTTCCGTAGGGGATTTTTTATTTTTTCCTTTTCGGAATAAGGAGCTTTATTGTTGTAATTCCTTGATCGCTCAAAATATCCGTTATTCCGTAGTTCTCGCCGAATAAAAGCTTACAGCGAAGATGAATATTTTTAAGTCCTATATGCTTGTGGGGCAGATCGTCATTGCTTTTAAGCGACTCGGTAATTGTTTTGATATCGTTTGCCGATATTTCTTTTCCGTTGTTTGAAACAGATATCAAGATATTTTCACCTGTCGGCTTAATGACTATCTTTATCCATTGGTCGCTTCTTCTCGGATGAAAGCCGTGCGAAAAAACATTTTCAAGTATGGGCTGGAGAGTAAATCTTATTATTATGCAGTCAAGAATTTTTTCGTCAACATCCCATAACACCGAAAAAGGATTTCTGAAGCGGTTCTGCATCAGCGAAAGATAGCATTTTGAAAGCTCGATTTCGTTTTTTATCGTGCTGAAAATATCGTTTTGCCTTATTCCCTGCGAAATTATCTCCGAAAGCTGAACAAGACTTGTTTCTATCGGATTATCTATTCCGAGCTTTTCAACAGATGTCTGCTTGACATTTTCTATTGTATTCATTACAAAATGCGGACTTATCTGCATCTGAAGCATCTGCGCCTGCGCCTGATTGAGCTTTAAAATATTTTCATTAAGCTTAGTTGAAAGATTTTCATTGTTCTTTAAGGTGGCTTCTATGCTGTCGTTTATATATTTAATATCGTCTTCATATTCCGCAAGCTCAAAGGGAAGATGATATTTAAAGGTTTCGACTGTTTTTCTTATCGGATTGTAGGTCTGATTTATAAAGTAGAATACTACGATTATCGCAAAAACCCAGAAAACAATTCCTAAGGTTAGGTTTCTTAATGAATAATTTCTGTAAATAGAAGAATATCTCGCCTTCGGAATGACGGTACAAACAAGCATATCGGAATTCGAATCAGAGGCGGCGGAGATATAATTCTTATTTTTATAAAAGAAGGTTTCTTTTCCCTCAGTTTTAAAATCCTCCTTTTTAAAGCCGTAAAGCTTAAAAAGGTTTTTGCCTATATTTTCCGAATTTTTAGAAAGAGCTATTGTTCCGTCGGAGTTTATCAAAAAACAGTCGTCGTCAAGAATTATGTTTGACAGCGAAGCCGTATCTAAAAACACCTTGATTTCAAGACCGCTTTCGGGCACTTTTTTCTCAAAGCAAAGAAACGATGAATTGTTCTTTTTTAAAAGCGTCACTTCAGCCGATAAAAAGCCGTCAAGCTTTTTTTCAGAGGTAATGCTGTCTGAATCGGTAAAATTTGTAATTGAAAAATCTCTGTTTGAGACATTTATCCCTAAAATATGCGAGTTTGAGCGCTCTATGGCCGTAATGTTGTTTGAGAATATTCTCTGTTGCCATAATTTACCGCTTGTATCGAGCTGATCCATAGGGATATACTGAATTTCGGAAATGTAATAAATATAAGAAACTATCTGCTCAAAGCAGTCGGAAGACTGAATTACAGAGCTTTGAGCTCTGCCTGTTTCAAAGGTTTTTATATTTTCTTCTATCTGCCGGTTTGAAAAGAATGCGAAAAGCGCCGTGAGAATTCCCACAAGGATAAAAAGAGAAAAGGATGTGAATATAAGAATTCTTTTATAAAATTTCTGTGAGGATTTTCCGAAAGCCTTTTTGATAAACATAGCTTCTCTCCGTTTTGATTATTTCATACTCCTGTATTGCGAGGGGGACATTCCCGTATAATTTCCGAACACCTTTCTGAAATATGTCGGATAGTTGTACCCGACCTTCGAGCTTATTGTCTGTATGCTGTCCTCGGTGTTCTTAAGAAGATATTTTGCTTCTTCCATTCTAAGCTTTAAAAGATACTGCGAGAAGTTTATTGAAAGCTCCTTTTTAAAAAGCTTTGATAAATGTCCCGGGGAAATCTTAAGAGCGTCCGCTAAGGTGTAAAGCGAGAAATTATAATCCGAAAAATGCGATTTTGAATATTCAACCGCTCGGTTAACGGTCATGCTCTCGCTTTCGGTAAGAGTTACCGAGAGCGGAACCGAAAGAATTGCCTTTTTGATTTCGGCGGTTTCGGAATTTTCATTTATTGATTTTTCCTGCTTCAGTGTAATTCCTGCTAAGCTTAAGCTTTGACAGATATCCTTATAAAGCTCAAACAGCATTTCGGGAGGATAAGAAGAGGTGACAGTCTGCAAATAGGCGACAGAAAGCGTAGTGTCGCCGATAATGTTTATCAGATGCTCACAGATAACCGCGTCTCTGCGGTGGTTGGTCCAGCTTGATATGTTTTTAAAGCTTTTAAAGGTGTGCGTAAGTTCTACCGAAAAATTAAGCAGCATGCTTTTTTCGAATTCCTTTATTATTTTGTTCGGAATTCCGTCGAGAGATACCGATAAAAATACTATAAAATTTTTTGAAGCTTTAATCAGAAAGATACTCTGCCTGTCGCTGTAGTATTCTCCGCAGTCGTATGCGGTCTGCTCAAAGCCAGAAAGGTCGGTGTTTGAGTCGGTGCAGAAAAACCTTATTTCATAGATCTCATAGTCAGAAAGCTTGTGAAATTTGAGTAAGTCAAAATCTCCTGTCAGACTGTCAAAGGAGCTGATGTTGTAATAAGCGTTTCTGAAGGATTTGCGGACAGTGTTCCAGTTTTGCACCAGCTTTTCTGAGGACTCAATGTCCTGCTTTGCCTTTTGCGCTATTTTTCCGCAGATAAATTCGATATTTTCTATAAGCGCAGAGGATTTAAAGGGCTTGCACATAAAAAAGTCAACATGCTGGTTTATCGCGGTTTTCGCATATTCGAAATCCTGATAAGCGGTTATCAGAATAATATGCGGGTCTGCGTTTATCTTCTTTAAATATTCGCTTGTCTGCGTCCAGCTTACCCCGGGCATATTGTAATCTGTAATAATTATGTCCACAAAATGCTTTGTAACATATTCGTAAAGCTCGTCCCCGTCATAAAATATTCCGTCAATAGAAAGCTGAGGACAGTTCTGCCTCAGTATTTTTTCAATTCCTTCGCAAATAACAAAATCATCGTCGGCTATTATGACGGAATACATCAGAATTCTCCTCTCGAACGGTGCAGTTATATTTTATATGTATATTATGCGCTAAGTGTACGGCGGTAGTCAAGGGAAAACTTTATAAAATAACCAAAAAGTATGCTATAGAACAGAATTTTATTCGTTTTCAACAAAGAATATCTAATGTACAATTATAGTGTAAAAGTAGAGTTGTATGAAAATACAGCTTTTTACGGCAAATTTGAAAGAGGTGTTGTAATGACTCTGAAAAAATCCGGATGTTTTTTAAGAAAAACCGTTGCAGTGCTTATAGCCGCCGTAACCGCGGCAGTATCGGCTTCGGTTCTTAAGGTTTCGGTATCCGCCGCCGCGTATAACGGAAAGGGTACTAAAAACAGTCCGTATCTTGTGGAGACCTTTGAACAGCTTCAGGGTATTTCCTCAAAGCTTTCCGCTCATTATAAGCTTAATAATACAATCGACTGCTCGGGTCAGACCTTAAAGCCGATAGGAAATTTAAGCGCACCGTTTACAGGAAGCTTTGTTTGCGACGCTGATTCGGACGGCACTCCGAAATATGCTATTAAAAATTTAAAGGTTCAGACGGCTTACAGTAACTATGTCAAGGATAAGTCAGGCTGGGAATCCGCACTGTTCGGATGTACAAGCGGCGCAACGCTTACAAATATCGCTGTAATAGACGCGAATATTAGAAGCGAGGTCGTAGGTCTTAATCAAATGAACGCCGACTGGAGCAGAAACCCCGGACAGGACGAACAGGCAACTGCGGTTCTTATCGGAATTGCTAAAAAGACCACCGTCAAAGGCTGTATGTCATCGGGAACGGTCAATTCAAAATCAAACCACTGCGGAGGACTTATAGGAAGAGCTACGGGATGTACAATTTCCGATTCTTATTCTATGGCAACCGTTACCTCAACCGGTCTTTGGTGCCACGGCGGACTTATCGGCTCGACCGAAAACGGAAAAATAAGCAACTGCTTTGCTTCGGGCGATGTTAAATCCATGGCAAGCAGTGTTGCGGGGCTTTTAGGCTCGGTAAGTAAGGACGATATCGCCAACTGCTATTCGACGGGTACCGTAGGAAACGGTGCGACGCCCCCTGAATACGGCTCGCTTTACGGCTACGGCTCATCAAGGCCCTCTCCCTCGTCTGTTAAAAACAGTTATTCAATAAGTAAGATTGCAGGGCTCGCAAGCGCTCCTGCCTCTGCTTCGAATTCAGATAACTGTTACATATTAAATACAGCAGGCTGTGCTCAGAAGGGCTTTTCTCCTGCAAGTCAGGCTGAAATAAATTCAAAGTTTGCCTCCCTTGACGGCTGGACGGTATCGGGCAATATTCCTACATTAAAATCCGTTGCTGTTATTTCGAACACTTCAAAATATGTTCCGCAGGCTGTAACAAATACCCCTGCAAACGATAATGCCGCGGATTCCGCTTCCGACGCTCAGACCGATGATACAGGTGACACGGCTGACACTTCCGACACAAGCAGCAGTATGACAGCCGAGGAGCTTGCAAAAGAAGTAGATTCCCTTATGGAAAAGCTTGTAACAGATAATAAGCTTTCCGAAAAGCAGGCATTCAGAGTACTGGAGCTGAAAAAAGAACTCGAAAACATGAGCGCCGAAGAGGCGGCAAAGGTTGAAACCTCTACAAAGAAGAGCCTTGACACCTTATATGAGGCGGCGGCAAATAAGCTTATAGTCGTTATGACTGAGGAGCTTGAAAAGCTTCCCGACCCGAAAAAGGTTGACGCTTCAAATGCGGCTTCTGTAATTGAAACCTATAAAAAGTATGAAAAGCTTACCGACGAAATCAAGGAAAGCCTTTCCGAAGAGGGAGTTGCAAAGCTTAAAAAGTGCTATGAGGCGGCTAAGAAATATGACGGAGTTTCCGTAATAAATCAGGAAAAGAGCTTAGGCGCGGCAGAATGGGTGCTTATAGCGCTTTTGGCGCTTTTAAATCTTGCGGCTTTAGCGGCTGTGGTTTATATGATTATTTTAAATGTTAAAGTGGCTAAGAAAAGCGGAGCTTTAAAATCGGAAAATAAGGAGAAAACCTGAAATGACAAATAATAATCCTTCCGTGCTTCTGAAAAGAAAGGGAAAATTCAAGAGAAATATTCCTTATTTTCTTATAGCGCTTCCATCAATTATCTATCTTATAATTTTTAACTATGTTCCTATGTACGGCGTAATAATCGCATTCAAGGATTACAGCTATGCAAAGGGAATTATGGCAAGCCCTTGGGCGGGTCTTAAGCACTTTGAATACTTCTTCACTTCAAACGACGCTTTCAGGGTGCTCAGAAATACAATCCTTTATTCTATAGCCGACCTTCTTATAATCGGACTTTTCATGGCAATGCTCATGGCAATCCTTCTTTATGAAATAAATTCAAAGGTCGCGGGCAAGGTCTATCAGACGGCAATTCTTTTGCCCTACTATCTTTCATGGGTTGTTATCGCAGGTATTGTTACACTGTTTTTAAACCATTCGAGCGGATTTATAAATCAGGTGCTCGTTTCAATGGGCTTTAAGAAAATCCTTTGGTACACTCAGGCGAAATACTGGCCTGTAATATTGATTATAGCAAAGCTGTGGCGAGAAGCCGGAATGGCAAGTCTTTATTTCTATTCCGCAATAATCGGAATTGATACGGGACTTTTCGAAGCCGCCTCGCTTGACGGTGCGGGAAGACTGAAACAGATATGGTATGTTACAATCCCTGAGCTTGCTCCTATGGCAAGCATGGTGCTTATAACCAGACTCGGCGGAATTCTTTCCTCAGAGCTCGGACTTTTCTATAATGTAACGCTTGATAACGGACTTCTTTATCCGACCACCGATGTTCTTTCTACATATCTTTACAGAGGACTTTCATCGGGAAGCTTCAGCGCAACCGCCGCTGTCGGACTTTTCACCTCGGTAGTAGGCATTATAATGACGCTTATCACAAACGGAATTATCAAGAAGATAAATTCCGAAAACGCGCTTTATTAAGGGGGTGGGTGAAATGAGAAATAATAAAGGTTTAACGGTTTTCGCCCACATATTCTTTATTCTTGCAGTAGTCTGCGTGGCGTTTCCGCTGTTTGCGGTTATTATGATTTCGTTTTCTACAGAAAGCGATGTAATAAAATTCGGATTTCAGCTTATTCCTAGGCATCTTACGACCGCCGCTTATAAGGCAGTTTTCTCTCAGGCAGGCGGCGTTATAAGAGCGGTCGGCGTAACGGTCGTTTCGGCAGTTTCAAGCTCGGTTTTACTCGTGCTTCTATCGGCGTCCTTCGCCTATGTTTTAAGTCAGCCTAAGTTTGAATATAAAAAGCTTTTAACGGTATTTTTCCTTATCCCGATGTTCTTTAACGGCGGACTTATCCCTACCTATATTCTTATAACTCAGTATCTGCACTTAGGAAATACGATTTTTGTTTATGTCTTTACGGGACTTTTCAATTTCGGAAATGTGCTTTTGCTCAGAGCCAGCTTCCAGCAGGTTCCGAAAGAGCTTATGGAGTCTTCCCAGATAGACGGCGCAAATCAGATGACGGTCTTTTTCAAGATTATGATTCCGCTCAGCGCCTCAATGATAGCAATGATATTCTGTATGAATTTGCTTTCGCGCTGGAACGACTTCCAGACGAGTCTTTACTATATTGACGACAGCAATCTCTACACAATTCAGTATCTTCTTCAGAAAACCCTGCAGGAGGTACAGGTCAGAAATCAGACCTATGCCGAGGTTGCGGGTTATGCGGTAGAGCCGTCGCTTACTCTTCAGTATGCAATGTCGGTAATAGCGGCGCTTCCGGTTTTCGTCGCGTTCCCGTTTATGCAGAAATATTTTTCAAAAGGTATAACAGTAGGCTCTGTAAAGGGCTGAATAAAAAGGAGGAAAATTTATGGTCAAAAAAATTATTGCCTTGGTTCTTGCAGGTCTTATGATATTTCCTTTCGCCGCCTGTAAGTCCTCAGGTGCGGACACCTCTAAGCAGGTAACCCTGACTTGGGTTATCAATCAGGATAAGCAGAAGGATACGGATGTTGTTGAAAAAGAAATCAACAATCTCTTAGCTAAGCTTCTTCCTAATACAAAGCTTGAGATAGTCCATTCACCCAATCTTTTCGATAAATGGTCGATGTGGATGTCCGCAAAGAAATCGTTTGATATCGCCTATACCGGATTTCAGACCGATATGATGGCGCAGGTCAATGCGGATTCTTATATGGAGCTTGACGATCTTGTAGATAAGTATGCTCCTAATCTTAAAAGCGAGGAAAAGGAATTTCCGGCTGAATATAAATCCGGAAGAGTTTCGGGTAAGCTTTATGCAATCCCGAATGTTCAGTCGATAGTTCATCAGACGAATTATCTCTCTGTCGACGCGGCGCATTATCAGTATTTCCCGACTCAGGAATTCTTAGCCGAAATGCACGCAAATCCGAAAACCACCGATAAGGCTTATCAGCTGTTGGACGGCTTCCTTGCTAAGCTTGCTCAGACCGGTCTTTTCTCATCGGGCGCTTATTCGGTCGATGTTCAGAACTTCTTTAATGCAGTCGTTTGCAGAGGCTATGACTTTGTAGGCACCGAAAGAGGCGGCGCATGGCTTTGCTATGACGCCCACGATAAGGACGCTAAAATCATGAGCTTCGTTGAAACTGACGAATATAAGCTCTGGCTTAAATGGGCTTCCGATTGGTATCAGAAAGGCTATATCAGTCAGGATTATATCGTAACGGGTGCTACGGGCAATATGGTGCTTTCCGGAAGTGTTACCGAGCAGTGGTCAAATCTTGATGAAGAAATAGGAATTAAATATTCAAAGAATATCGAAACCGGAAATGTTGAAAAATACAATCTTCTTCTTGACAGTGAGGATAATCTCTATCAGGGCACAACGATTTTCGGCTCTGCAAAAACCTATGAAATTATCCCCTATACAGCTAAAAACCCCGAAAGAGCTATGATGCTTCTTGACCTTCTCCATTCCGAAAAGGGCGAAGAGCTTTATAATCTCATTTGCTACGGCTTTGAGAAGAACAGCGATTACGCTAAGAAATACGGCGTATGGCACTATGAGCTTAAAACCTCTGAAAACGATTCAAAGCCCATTGCTTACGGCAAGGATTACCTTTATCAGCCCGATTCTACCAACGATTACGGTATCGCTCACTGGAGAATGGGCAATATCTTCCACGCTTACCGCACACCTAACATTCTTGACGGTATGGAAAGCTGGGCTAAGGATTATCTTTCGAATGGCAGACAGAAGCTGCAGAAAACTAAGTATTACGGCTTCCAAGGCGATTTAAAGGATTATACCTATAAGATAGCTCAGATAAATTCCGCTATGGAAGAATATAATGCGGCGCTTATTTCAGGTACTCTCACCGGTAAATGGGAAAAGACCTATGATACCATGGTTGAGAAAATGAATGCCGCAGGCTTAAGCGAGGTTGTAAAGGGAGTTCAGAAGCAGGCGGACGATTTCAATAAAAAATAAACGGAGGGAAAAGCTTGAAAAAACTTAAAAATACCGTTATTTCTTGCTTTGTTTGCGTGATTCTTATCTTTTGTCCGCTCCTGAATGCTTTCGCGGCTTCATATCCCTCATTCTCGGTTACTCAGACCGATATTTCCGGCTCTAAGGTTACTCTTGCCGTTTCAATCGACACAACCGTTTATAATGTCAGCGGTTTGATGTTTTATCTTAAATATGATACCGATAAGGTCGCATTTGAGAATAAAAGCGTTAAAATCCTGCAGAATTCGATTAAAGCGGAGGATGTTAATAAGGGTAATGCCAAAAACGGTAAAATTTATTTCACCTATGTCGGCTCGGTTTCCTCTCCCGTTGTAATCAAAAAAGGCAATATCGCCTCTTTTGAATTCACCGTGCTGAGCGCCGAAGCAGAGCAAATTCCGATAGAGCTTTGCATTGAAGATTTTTATAATAAAAAGCTAAAGCAAATTGAGGTTTCCTCAAAAACCGTTCAGGGCTTTATACAGTCCGACGGAAACGCCGCCGCTAATGTTATAAATCTTATAAATCAAATCGGAAATGTCTCTTACCCCGATAGTAACGCTAAAATTCTCGCCGCAAGAAAAGCTTATAATCAGCTTTCCGCGGCAGAGAAGCAGGCTGTTTCGAATGCGGATGTTTTAAATGAGGCGGAGGCGGTTTATAACCGTCTTCGCATTGAGGCTTTAAATGCTGAGGCGAAAGCAAAGGCGGTTGAGTTTAAGGAAAAGCATTCTGAAATCCTTTCGAAAAAACCTGCCTATGAGGGCGACGGGGCTTTGTCCCTTTCCGATGAAGCTCTTATAACCGCCGCGCAGGACGATTATAATTCCTATCCCGCGTCGGTAAAGGCAATGCTTAATAAGGAAATAAATTACCTTTATAAGCTTAAAAAGTATTTTTCAATACTTGAAAGCATAGAGCAGGCAAAGGACACGCTTAAAGCATTCAATGAAAATTTTGCTTATTATCTCGAAACCGATATAAATTCGATAACCTCAAGCGACCTTACGGGTCTCGGTCAGGCAAAGCAAATGCTTGATAATATGGCTTCGACATTCGATGATATCAGCGAGTGGGTTGAAAAGAATACCGGCTCGATTAGAGAAATAATAAACAAAATGTATGAAAGAGCGCTTTCGCTTAGCGAGTATGAAAATGCCGATTCAACAAAAGAATACTTAAACTTTATGGATGAATACGGCAAATGGCTTACTGCTACAGAAAACGATATAACAAAGGACGATCAGCTTTCCTTAGGTCTTGCAAAGCAAGCCTATGAGCTGATGAGTAAAGAAGCGCAGGCTTTGGTGGGCGAAAATTTCTATAAGCATATTGTCGCTCTCTTTGAAAAGGCGTCAAGTCTTGACTGGGCGTCCGAGCCTGACGGCGACAGCGAGGTTGTTATCGACGGCGGAACGGATACGGTTGTTAAAACCGTGACTAAGAACATTTATCTTAATTCCGATAAAGCGAAAGACGGCGACGGCTCGCAGTCAAATAAGGTACTGCTCAATTTCATAAGAAGCAAAAAGAGCAATGCGGTTGTAATTTTGCTTGTTTCTTTAGGCTCGCTTATGATTATTCTTGCATTGGCAGTCGTATCTCAGGTTATTCTTTGTAAAAAGTATAATATTCCCTTTAGGCTATTTCCTGAAAAGGAGGTGAGAAAGGTATGAATAAGATACTCTCGAAAAGAAATTTAAAGGTCTGGCTTTCGTTTCTGCTTGTTATGGTTATCTGTATTTCCGCAGTTGTTTATATGGGAATAAGGAGTAAGGCCCTGAATGAGTATAACGAAACCGACGCTTCCTTTGATGATTTTGAAGAGGCAAGAATAGATTCCGATGTTGAGGTTAAATACGGCGTCGGAGCTTATCAGCAATCAACTACATTTTCAAAATCCGGCAAAACCGCGTCCATTGATACAAATGCTTACGTTGAATGGACCACCGCGTCAGATGTTGCGTTTCTTTATAAGAAGTACGATGTCGGCGGCACCGGCAAAGATAATAAAATGGTTTTCGAAACCTCGA
>DBKZ01000056.1:34848-43683 GCA_002297415.1 Ruminococcaceae bacterium UBA737 | reverse complement strand
CGGTCAGGATATTTTCTCAACCGGCTCCGGCGGACTGCTCCTTACAGACAGTGTGACAGACCCTTCCGCTCCGAGAATTTTTCTCCATTTAAGAGAAGGAAAGGTAACGGTGGTTTACAGAACCGAGCAGAATAAAGGAATGGGCGTTATCTACGGAAATGTCGGCGCAGATCTTCCGATTAAGCTGAGAATTGAGAAAACGGGCAAAAAATACACCTGCTCCTATAAGGGCACGAATAACGGCAGCTATGTTTCCCTCGGAACTGTTACAAGTACCTTTAACGGTCCGCTTTATGCGGGAGTTGCCGCACATTCGTCAGATAGGCAAAGAAGTATTCATTGCGCATTCTCAGGCTGGTATGCCGTAGGCAGCGGAAGCTATGATTCCTCGGATTCTTCGTCCGGCTCATCGAGTAAGGACAATTATCCCGATACGGATTACATAGACCCCTCTTTTGACGAGGCAAATACATTGCTTTTTGAAAGCTTTAAAAAGGGTATCAGAACCTTAGGCGACGATACCGTAGATTCCCCGAAATGGAAATCCGCACATACCGACCTCGTTAAAACCTTAGACGACGGAAACCGCGTCTGGTATATCGCGCAGGAAATCGGCAGCTCTTATTTAGGAAACGAAAAATGGACCGACTACTCAGCAAGCATTGATTTCAGCTTTACGAATGAAATGCAGGCTCAGGATGACGATACATTTGTTTTCTGGGTAAGACAAAAGCAAATTGCAAATTCCGGCTATTACGGTAACGGAATAAGCATTACCACCGATTTTGATACCGATAAGGTCACGGGCGAAATTACCTATACAACTAAGCTTTCTGTTGTAAAGCAATACGCTCAGCGACCCGATAGATGGAGCGGAACAGGTAAATCTGTTTTAATCCCCAATCTTATCGGAGACGGTATTACCCATAATTTAAAGGTCTATTCGGTTGATAATAAAACAGCTGTTTATTTAGACGGCGCTTTGGTGCTTGAATATACCGACAATTCGGACGACGGTCATATAAATCTTCGCGGAGGTATCGGATTTTATACCAGTGCGGTCGATATGACGGTAGATAACATTCTTGTAGAAAAGCTCGACGATGAAAACGGCGGCGATTTCGATAATATAATAGGAAGCCGTTTCGATGAGGATATGCCCGATTATATACGCGACTTCTACAAGAGGAACGAAATCAAATATTTCAATAATGACAGCAGTGTAGCTGTTAAAAATTAAAGAAAGGCAGAGGATAGAAATGAAGAAAAAATTACTTGTTAAAGCTTCGGCACTTGCTTGCTCGCTGGCGCTGATAGCAACAGGCATTCAGACTGCGTTTGCCGCTGATAAGAATTACACTCTGAAAAAATCTTTCACGGTCACCGACGCGTCTGCGGTTAAAGCAGAAACCCTTTTCAAAATCAGAAACAATACCCTTGACGGCACAATGAGCATAACAGAACAGGGCGGAAGTGAGATTAAGGTTGTCCCTACAAACAATAACAATGCTCTTTTGGGTGCAATTACAGAGGTTAACGGAGTTGACCTTACCGATTCTTCCGTTACAGTAAACGAATGGTCATATAACATGACCTTTGAAAAGCCTGAAAGCGGAACAACAGCAAATTTCGGCTTCCTTCTTGAGTGGTATAATTTTAATTCCACTGTTTCAAAGCAGGAGGACGGAACCTATGCTGTTACAGACGGCGATACCGAATTCTATAATACCGCCTCGGATATTCAGCTTAATGATGACGGATATTATTTTTATCAGTTAAAAGGATTTACTTTGGGCGCTCAAAAATTAGGCGGACCTATAACTGTCGGTGAGGAATCAAATTCACTCGGCGACAGCCGTTATAAAACTTATCCTTATGACGGGAACTACGGAGTTTATTGGAAAGATACTCCTACTCTTAATGTCAGCTTTACTGATAACGGCGACGGCACACATAAGTATTCTGTAAAAGCCGTAAATATCTACACTAAAGACGATACAGGATATGTAAAAGCCGATGATAAAGAAATCAAGAGCTTTACTGTCGACGGCGAAAATGTAGTAAATACCGGATTAGTGCTTTTCGGAGCCGGAAATTTCTCTCATAGTACATCCGCAATAACTTTAAGCAATATTAGCGTTAAGTATGACAAGAATCTTGATTACACCGCAGAAATTGAGCAGTTCTTAAAGAATAATGCAGTAGTTGAGACGCTTTATGACGGAACATTTGCTCCCGATAAGGCAACAGCCAACGCATTAAAGAAGGAATTGAACACTGCTCTCAGCGAGTACAATTCTTTTGACACTGAAGAAAAAGAAATTTTCGACAGCAATTTCCCGAATTTCGCAGATAAGGTTTCAGCGGCTTTGGCTGAGTGCAATAACGCGGCTTACGGCAAATTTACAGCAAATGTAGAAGAGACCGTAACATCCGATAAAATCACTTCTTTGGAAACCGAAGACTATGTAAGACTTTATGATAACAGAGTAGCAAGCAGTGAAAAAATGTTTGTTGCAGATGCAAACACCGTTAAATATACAAACTCTCAGCAACATGCTTTAGGCTTAGGTGCGATTACAAAAATCAACGGAGTTGATTTAACCGCAGATACCGTAAGCGTTAAAGAGTGGTCTTATACAGTAACAGCTGATAATTCGGCAGATTCTAAAATCGGATATCTTAAATCTTGGAATTATATCAGAAAAGACGCAGTTTCAGCTGTCGGAATGACTTCAAACACCAAGCTTTCAGATGACGGTTATTCTTCTTTGGATATCGGTATAAGCGGAATAAAGAGTGCCGATATCGGCGGTAAAGCAACCTATGATTCAGAAGCAGGAACTTGGACTTATGATGACAAAGAAGGAATAAGCGGCTATCCGTTTGACAGCAATTTCAATTATTATTGGTTAGGCGCTCCTAAGTTCAAGGTAGCTTATACCGATAACAATGACGGCACACATACCTATACAGTTTATGCAACCGATATTTACAGTCTTGCCGACGAAGTTTATACAAAAATTGATGACGCTAAGAAGGTAGAGATAACCGTAAACGATACCGACGAAAAGGCACTTGATTTCGTTATGCTCGCCGCAGGCGGTTATAAAGGAAACAGTAAGGATATAACAATTAGCGATATAAGCGTTAAATATTCTGTTGAAAAAGATATCACCGACGATTGCATAGCAGTTCTTTCTGCCGGAAACGGAATTTATGAGGAATTCGGCGATACTCTCGGCGACCTCGTTATCACAAACAGCAATCTTGCTGAGGTTAATACAAATCTTGAGGCTCTCGAGGCTTCTTATAACGGTGCAAGCGAGCCTGTTAAGACAGCCGTCGACGCTAAGGATTTCAGCAAAAAGCTTAAATACTATAAGAATTATGCAGACGCAGTTGCAAAAACCGCTCATGCAGAGCTTTTAGGCGTTCAGCTTAAAAACGAAAGCAGTGTAGAGGCGTCAGACCTTCGCTTCGTTGTAAAATATGAGGCAAATACTGCTTCGGGCTATACAGTTTCGAGCTACGGCGCAGTTGTAGTTCCGAATCAGGTAAGAGGAAACAATCCCGACCTTACACGCAAAATAGATGTTGTAAGCGGTAAGGAAAACTATTTCGTAGATGTTAATGTTGAGTCCGATACCGTAACAGTAGACGGCGATAACCGCTTCTATGTAAATGTTACCAATTCAAAGGGCAAGCCGGGACTTCTCTTTGATTGCAGACCCTATGTTGTTTATACAAACGGAACTGACGAATTCACGGTTTATGCCGACAACGCTGTTGCAGATACTGATGTTATAGAGGGTCAGGCAACAAAATGCGCGCTCTTTGCCGCTAAGAAATTAAGCGAAAAAATTACAGGTAAGCTTGGAACCTCTTCTGATTCTGTAAGCTATCCCGAAAATTATACAGAGGAAAATTATGCAGAGCTTATAGAAAAAATCGGCAAAATTGAAAGCGGAGATAAATCTGTAAAAATATCAACTGATGACAAAAAAGCAGTTATAGCATTTATCAACATGAACTATGAAGCTTATGCTGATAATGGTAACGCTTAAAAAGGAGGAGAAAGTAATGAAAGAATATAAAAAACCTATATTGACCGTTACCGATCCCGAATTAAATGAATACCTCTGCGCCGGCATCGATTTGAGTGTCGAAAGAGACTGGTCGGATTTGGAAGAGGAAATCTGATATGAAAAGAAGAATATGTTTTCTTCTCGCTTTGGCTTTAGTTTGTTTTGCCCTTGCAGGCTGCAAGGGCAAGGCAAATGCCGGCGCTGATAAAAAATCCCAAAAAAGCTCTGATGCTTCATCATCGCAGAGCGTAACAGAAAACAGCTCGGGCGAAAGCGCAAATTCTGAGCCTGACAGCAAAAGCTCTCAGGCTGTTATGCCCGACGGAACAAAGATAACTATTGATAACGGCACTGATAAGAACAGCTCGCCGTCATCCGAAAACAAATCAACAGAGGATAAAAAAGACAGCGGCTCCTCGTCTTCATCGGAAGAAAAGCCCGCTTCAAAAGACGAATATTACGAACCTATTGTATAACTGCCCAAAATATTTTACGGAGGTAAGAAAATGAAGAAATACTTAAAAAGCGGTCTTGCGCTTTGTATTGCTTTGATAATGGTATGCTCAGCGGCATCCGTAATAACGCGTACCGATGTCTTGGCTTCTTCGGGAATTGAGGGTTATTATTTTGAGGAGGATTTTGCCGAGGGCAATCTCGATAACTGGGACGCGCCCCACGAATCCGACTCCTATAAAATTTCCGCTTCGCAGGGAAGCAATATGCTCACCTTTGATTATAAAAACAGCGTTCAGGGAGCGCAGTATCTCCTTGTTCCGAAGGCCTCAAAGGTAAGTCAGTCTTCGATAGAGGAATTCGATTTCACTGCGAAGTTTTCAAAAACCCCGAGCTCGCTTTACGGCGGACTTGAAATCGTTTATGATTTTACCGATAATAACAATTATAAATTTGTTTCGGTAGGAGAATTTTCGGGCAAAATTTTCAGGCGCTGTTGGGCTGTAAAGGACGGAAAGGTTTCCGTTGACAGCAGTGTAAGCCCTACAGATACAGCGCTTGGAAATCTCGATATTGATTTTACCGATTTTGTCAATGTTTCCGTAAGCTATAATTCGGGCAAGGCGACAATTTCGGTTGAACAGAATTCGAACATTAAAACAATGAGCTTTAAAACCTCTTCTACCCCTGCAATGCTTTGCAATTACAGGCAGAACGGCAACGAAAGCTCAACAATGTATATCAAAACCGCGAAATTCTATTTCGGCGGATATACCGATTATCTTGCAAAGCAGTATACCGAGAAGTATAAAACGGTGCTCAATAAGACCTTAAGTCAGGTAACCTCTGCAGACGAGGCGCTTATAAACGAGGCTTTGTCTGATTATTCGAAGCTAAGCTCCTATTATCAGAGCGAGTATTACCGTTATACCGTAGTGCTTAACAACTTTAAGGAAAAAATAAACGCCATAAAAGCAGGCACCGCGTTTGACAGCAATTCGCCCTTACAGCCTGCAAACTGGGAATACATAAAGGGAAATTTCAGTGTGTCAAGCTTTAATATCGGCTCGGACGGAGTTATGACCTTAAATTCAGGACTTATGCTCAGGCTTAATTCCTCGTCATATTTACAGGACGAAACCGTTATTAAGAGATTTACCTATGATGTTGAATACCCCTTAGGCAACAACGGCGGAAAAGGCATTATATTCGTTTATGACTTTAAGGATTCGCAGAACTACAAGTATAACACTATCTGGTACGACAAAGCGCACAATGCGTTTTTCAATCAGTTCTTTACCTGCACTGACGGCAACGAGGTATCAACGGGTACGGGCTATGCCAACGAGTTAGGCTCAATTGAGGGCAAGCTACAGATAGAAATAGACCTCTCTCAAAACGGAAAGTATATCTACAAGGTTTCAAACCCCTCAAAGGGAACCTCATTCAGCTACTCGGCGGCTTCTGAATACGACGGACTTGTTTTATATGCGAAAAGCGATATAAAAATAAGCAATGTCAGCGCCTATGTTTATGATGAAAGCGATTTTAATTCCTATGAAAAGGAAATCAAGCTTTTTAAGAAGAATTATTCCGAGCTTATTCATTTAACAAAGGAAAATGTCAGAAAAAATGCTCTTATGAAAGCCGATATCGAAAGGGCGATTGCCGATTATGAAAATAATCTGAGCAGTTATTCGAAAATGGCCTTAAAATCGGAATATCAGCTTTTAAAGGATCTGCTTTCAGAGATTGAAGCATTAAGCGGAGCTTATGAGACAGAGCTTCCGCAGTATGTCAACGAAAACGGACAGCAGACCTACACGTTTACGGATGATTTTGAAAACGGACTCAGAAAATGGTCTAACAGCGGAAGTGACGAAAAGCGTGTTGTAACGCCGTCGTCCGCGATAGAGCAAAAGGACTCGAATCATTATGTAACCGTATCAAAGAACGGATTTATTTATCCGAGCTCTTATTCCATTCCTAAAAAAGCCCAGCTAAGCGAGGTAAACTTTAAAATAAAGCTTAAATCCTCCGGCAATGCTTCAAAGGATAATTTCTCGGCCGCTCAGCCGCTTACAATAATGTTAAGCTATGTAGACGAGGAAAACTGGCAGGTTCTTGAGATTTACAACTGGGAAGGAGACGAAAAAGGCAGAATTTCCTACAGATTTTCAAATTATGTCGACGGCGTCTATTCCGCAGGATTTCACAACGGCAGTAAATCAAAGGTAACCGATTATATTTCCGATTTTATAGATGTCAAGCTTAAATATTCGGCTAGCGGAAGAAGTGTAACCGCGGAAATTACCGACGGTGTAAATACCGACAACTACGGACTGAGTTTAAACGCGGTTTACGGCAATTTCGGACTCTGGGGCAAGAACAACTATACTTGGGAATATGACGATGTAAGTATTAAGTATGTTCAGGGCAGCTGGGAAGAAAACGACAACATAGATTCAATCTATCCGTATTATACCGGAAATACCGAATACGGTCCCGATGATGTTCTTACGGTTTACGGCGAAAACATTTATGACAATGTTTCAAGAGTAGAATTCGTTCAGATTTCGGACGCCGATTACCGCAACGAGCTTTATAACGGCGTATCGGATTCCTCGGTAAAAAATACTGTTGCCGAATTCCTTCCCGAGATTACCTACAGCCACGATTATCAGAAGAGCGGAACCTATATAAAAGCCGCGAGTGCCGCCTCATTTGACAGCACAAGGGCTGTAAAGCTTAAAATAATTCAGCCTTCAAAGAATTCCTTTAAGGTCATAATTCCTAAAAAGGACGCTCTCGGTCAAAGCATAACGCGCGGCGTGTATGCGCTTAAGCTTTGCGGCAACGATGTCTCAGGTGATAAAGATGTTATACTTTATGTTAACAATCCTGAAATTGACTTTGTTTATGCGGATGAAGGCGACCATGCCGTAGCCGGCGGAGAGGTTCGCATTGTAGGCGAAAACCTTGCTTTAGGTTATGACGAAATAGACCCGAACGATTTCATAAAGGACTCCGAAGCGGAGCTTGAAGCTTATGAAAAAGCAATCGAAAGCAACAAATACAAGGTTTATGTAAAAATTCAGGGCAACGGATTTAACAAAACATTTTCTACAGTTGATAAATCCGTAACCGTTCAGAGCATGAATTCACTTAAGGTTAAGCTTCCAAGCTCTATTCCGAAAGGCGAATATGAGGTCAGCGTTTACAGCGGCTACGGCGACAGCACATGCTGGTCCGCACCCGAAACGCTTAAGGTCGGAAGCGATATCAGGTCATCGTGGCCCGACAAGGTCTATGATATAACGAATTACGGCGCTGACGCCAAAAATTCCGATCAGGATATAACAGGAATTTTAATGGATGTTATTCAGCTTGCGTTAAACGAGACAAACGGCGGAATAATCAGAATTCCTACAGGAAGATACAAGCTTATTTACAGCATTGTTATTCCTGAAAAAATTCAGCTTATCGGAGACGGCAGCGACAAAACAATTCTTTATTTCGACCCGACCCAGTGGCAGATGAGCGCATGCCCCGAATTCCTTATAGGCTTTGAGCGAAATATTGCCATAGAGGGAATAGGATTTTACGGAACGCGCGGACAGTGCATAATGCGGTCCTACGGCGGTAAAAACTCTCAGACCTCAACTACCTATAATGAAAATATTTATCTTAAGGATGTAAACATTCAGTTCATGCCGCTTTTAGGCGTTGTAACAGGCGGTTCGGGCGTTGGATATGTTGAAAGCACAACATCTGCCGAGCTTGCCGTAAGAGCAGAAAGCACCGCAACCGGCTCATACGGAGTGTTCATTCAAAATCCCTATAATGTTCAGATGGATAATGTAAGGGTTTACCGTACCGTTACAAACTGCCCTTTGATTTTCAACTGGGGTCAGTATGTCCGTATCAGCAACAGCTTTATTTCGGACGAATGGCAGCACGGCAATATAAATAATTCAATTCTTGAATATACCGAGTTTGCAAGAACAACCTTAGGATTTCAGGGTGAGAATGTTTATTATCACGGAAATACTATTTATGACAGAACGGTAAACAACCGCGAGCTTTTTGTTGCCGACGGCTCTCCTGCTTCACATTCAGGAAACGCGGGCGCAGTGTTAACCCTTGCCTCCGATGAGGAATGTGCCGAATTCGGATTTACAAAGGATGTTACCTTTAAGGTAATAAGCGGTTGGGGCGAACAGCATGACAGAGTTCAGCTTTATGTCCGCAACGGACAGGGAATAGGACAGACAAGAATGATGCAGTCCTATGT
>DBKZ01000056.1:17660-34827 GCA_002297415.1 Ruminococcaceae bacterium UBA737 | reverse complement strand
TAGACCCTTGCCGACGGCAATAAGGCGTATTTCGTTATTGTAAACGAACCGTTTACGGTAGCACCCAACTCGAATTCAAAGATAGTTGCAAGAACACCGAGAGAAAATATGTATTTCGAATATATGTATTATGAAAACGGACTTGCAACGGGATATTTCGGCGGATTTGCCGATACGGTTTACAACAAATGCCACTGGAAGCAGGTGACGGATATCTATTTCGATTCCTATAATTCCGACCTCAACTGGTATTTGTCAATGGTAAACGGAACCTTTGAAAGAGCGTTCAACTTCCATGATATCGGAACATCTCAGTGGAAAACCGATTATGGCTCCATTATCTTTACCTCTCAGAACGCAAGCGCTTATTCTCCGACATCGGGTATCAGATTTTACGGCAACGAGCTTAACGGCTATCAGCTGTATATCAAGTCGGCTTATTCGGAGGGAGTGAGAGATGTTGTAATTCAGGCAAACAGCTGGGATGAAAGTCAGGTAGCTATTACAACCCTCGGCAGTGCAACCGCGAGCGACGGAATATTTATCTATAAGAATATTCTTAACGACAACGAGATCTTTATCTCGAATATTTTAAGCGGCAGAAACACTGTCGGCAGTCAGAGGCTTATGAACTATGTTGCAGGCGAGCTTGACGGCTTTGCGATAGGCGACATAAACGGCGACGGAGAGATATCGCTTAAGGATGTAACATTACTTAAGTATTATCTTTCGGGAGAGCTGGCTCTTAGCACCGAGCAGATAAACCGAGCCGACTTCTATTCGGACGGCAAGGTAGATATCGCGGACGCTTTGGCGATAAGATATTTCTGCATGACGGGCAACCTGCTTGACCCCGACAGCACTAAAGATGATTATTACGACGATATTCTCTGAGTAAAATAAAAAACTCCTGTTTCACAAAAAAGTGAAATAGGAGTTTTTTTAAATCAAAACACTATTTTAATTTTCAGTCGGTTTCTTATCCGATTTTAAGGTATAGCAGATATCCGAAAATCTTACGCTTAAAGGGAACAGCCTTCTGCTTTCTCTTTTAAGGTGAAGCAGAAGAATTCGGAAAAATGAGCGCTTTTTTAAAGCGCTGAGCCTGCTTTCGCAGAGCGAGCAGAATTTATCGTTTCCGGTAGAGTTAAGAATTGCCTTTGCGGCTTCAAGCTGAAATTCAGCTGATTTTACAGGGTCCTTTTCCGAAGCGCCCTCGCAGACGCGGGTTCTTATAAGCGGAGCGTCATAAAAATAAAGCCCGTTCATTGCCGCCGCGATACATTCAAGCTCAAATGCCGCTTTAAGCTCGCATTTTGAAAGGCGGATATATTTATCCGCAATTTCTTTTCTTACAGCCAGCGTGCCGCAGGGAAAGGAATTGGTATTAAAAAGTGCGCTTAAATCCGTTTTAGAAAGTCTTGACAACCCCGAGCCCGTTTCTCCGAGCCTGTCGGAAGCCATACCTTTGCCTTCGGTATCAATCATCTCATGTGCGCAGTTTACGGCAATTATATTTTCGTTTCCTGCCATAAGACTTGAAATACTTTCGATTTTATCCTCATACCATATATCATTCTGGGTGCAAAGGAAAATCACATCGCCGCTTGAATTCGAAAGCGCCTTTCTGAAATTCATGGCGTTTCCGAGATTTTCTTTATTTCTGATAAGCTTCCAAGAGGAAAGCTCGTTTTCTTTGATAAATTCCTCGATTATATCCGCAGTGCCGTCAGCCGACGCGTCGTCGACAAAAATAATTTCATCAGGCTTTCTTATCTGATTTTTAAGCGAATTTAAAAGCTCGGGCAAATTTTGTTCACCGTTAAAGGTTGTAACGGCTACTGAAATTTTTAACATTCTCAAACCTCCGAACATTACTATACAAATTGTACCATATTTTGACTTAAATTACAAGTCCGGTGTTTATTGACAAAAAGTATTTGCGGTGGTAAGATTATAATATATTTTTAAGAAGGAAAATAAGTATGTCTTTAAAACAAATAAGGTTTACGAAAATGCACGGTATAGGCAATGATTATGTCTATATAGATTGCTTTAAAGAAAAGGTTGAGGACCCGAAAAGGCTTGCGATTTTGATGTCTCCGAGACATTTTTCTGTCGGCTCGGACGGGGTAATTCTCATTTGCCCGTCTGACAGAGCGGACGCAAAAATGCGGATGTTCAATGCCGACGGAAGCGAGGGCAAAATGTGCGGAAACGGCATAAGATGCGTAGGGAAGTATCTTTATGATGAAAAAATTGTTACGAAAAGTGCTATAACAGTTGACACATTAAGCGGCATAAAAACTCTTGATATTACCGAAAAAAACGGCAAGGCGGAGCTAATCGGAGTTGATATGGGCGAGCCGGAATTCAGGCCTGAAAAAATCCCTGCTGTATTTGACGGCGATGAAATGATAAACGAGCCCGTAACCGTCTTAAATAAGACCTATAAAATAACAGCGGTTTCCATGGGCAATCCGCATGCGGTAATCTTTACGGATAATGTAAAGGATTTGCCTCTTGAAAAAATAGGGCCTTATTTTGAAAACTGCGAGATTTTCCCGCTCAGGGTCAATACGGAGTTTATAAGAGTTGTTTCAAAAACAGAACTTGAAATGAGAGTTTATGAGCGCGGAAGCGGAGAGACCTTTGCTTGCGGAACAGGCGCATGCGCGGCGGTGGCGGCGGCGGTTAAAAACGGAATCTGCGAAAAGGGAAAAGAGATAACAGTCAATCTTCTCGGAGGAAAGCTTTATATAACCTATAAAGAGGACGGACATATTTATATGCGCGGAACGGCGCAAAAGGTTTATGACGGGGTGTATTATTATGAGTCTTAATATTAAAATAAATGAAAACTACGGCAATTTAAAGAAAAATTACCTTTTTTCTCAGATTGCGCAAAAGGTGAGCGCATACAAGGAGCAAAATCCCGATAAAAAGGTTATAAGCCTCGGTATAGGCGATGTAACTTTGCCGCTTGCGAAAACCGTAGTAGACGCGCTTAAAAAAGCCTCCGACGAAATGGGAAATGCTCAGACTTTCAGAGGATATCCTGCGGACCACGGTTATGATTTTTTAAGGGAAGCGGTTTCGGATTATTATAAAAGCAATGCTAAAATAAGCATTAAGCCCTCTGAAATTTTCATTTCGGACGGCGCTAAGAGCGACAGCGGAAATATTGTCGATATTTTAGGCGATAACCCCGTTTTAATTCCCGATCCCGTTTATCCTGTTTATTTAGACAGCAATATAATGAGCGGCAGAAATGTTGAATTTATAAAGGGTACTATGGAAAACGGGTTTAAGCCGACGCCTGACGGTCTTGAAGAAAAAAGCTATATAATTTATATTTGCTCGCCGAATAATCCTACAGGTGCCGTTTATAACAGAGCCGAGCTTAAGGCTTGGGTCGATTTTGCGCTTAAAACAGGCTCGCTTATAATATTTGATGCGGCTTATGAGGCGTTTATCAAGGGCGATTATCCGCATTCGGTTTATGAGATAGAAAATGCCGATAAATGCGCGGTAGAAATTTGCAGTTTTTCAAAAATGGCTGGGTTTACAGGCGTCAGATGCGCTTGGAGCGTTTTCCCCGACGGGCTTAGCATAGGCGATAAAAAGCTTTCAGAGCTATGGCAGAGGAGACAGTCGACCAAATTCAACGGTGTGACATATATTGTTCAAAGAGCGGCTCAGGCGGCACTGAGCGAGGAAGGAATTGCTCAGTGCAGAAAAAATGTCGAGTATTATATTGAAAACGCGAAAATACTTTCAGAACTGCTTATAAAAAAGGGAATAAAGTTTACGGGCGGTGAATGCTCGCCTTATTTATGGCTTGAATGCCCCGATAATATGAAGTCTTGGGACTTTTTTGATATGCTTCTTGAAAAGGCGCAGATCGTAGGCACCCCGGGGGCAGGCTTCGGACCTGCGGGAGAGGGATATTTCAGACTTACCTCGTTCGGTTCTCGGGAAAACACAATTGAAGCCGTTAAAAGGCTTGAAAAGTTGCTGTAAACTTAAAAACCGCTGTTGCATTTTTGTAACAGCGGTTTTTTGACTTAATTTTATGCGGTGGAACATAATTTTATGCGTTTTAAACCTGATAAATAAGTGTTATATTTAAAGCAGATATAAAAATACCCGAAAGAGGGATTTATAATGCTTAAAATCAACAGCGAGAAGTTAACCGTTTCGGTTAAGCCTTACGGGGAAAATAAAAATTATTCCGATTCGGTTTTCAATTTGAAAATTGCGCCCGAAAATAAAGAAACCTGCATTTCTTTAGCCGAAATCGCTTTAAAAGAAGAAATCCCGACGCTTACTCTTTCAAGCTACAGGGAATGCGAAAAAACAGGGAACAGAGATAATTTCGAGATTAAATATTTTAAAAAAAGAAAAATGCTTTTAGAGCTTACAGCCGGCGAAGTTGCCGACGGCTTTAAGGGCAGATTTCTCGAAAAAGCAATGGATCTGATGTGGAGCATTTGCGAGGAAACGACATGGGTCATTCCTGCCCACCGTCAAAAAGAAAGCTATCCTAACTGCAATTGGGTTGATATAATGTCAGCTTCTACGGGCGGCGTTATGGCGGCGGCATACTTTTTCCTTGAAAAGGAAATACAAAAGGAAATGCCCGAGGGATTTTTGCAAAGAGTTCTTTATGAGCTACGCCATAGGGTGACAGAGCCGTTTATGTCGGATTTTTCACCGTTTCACTGCTGGAAAGGCTCAGAGGGCTGGTATGTCAACAACTGGACACCTTGGATAGTTCAAAACGCTCTTTCGGTTATTGTTTTTACAGAAAAGGATATGGCGGTAAGAAAAAAAGCCGCGGGCTTTGCCGCTATGTATCTTAACAGGTATTTAAGCTTTTGCTCTGAGGACGGCGCGTGCGTTGAGGGTGCGGCTTACTATTATAAGGCTAACGGAAGTGTTTTCGATATTGCCGAGCTGTTTTGCGAGCTTACCGATAATGAATACAATATTTTAAAAGACCCGTACATAAAGAAATTGGCTGAATATATTCCGAATATGTATACATCGGAGTGCTGTCATTTTACAGCGGGCGACTGCGGATCAAACGGCGAGTTTATAAGCGCTGATGTAGGAAGATTTATAAAAAGAATGTCGGTAACTCTCGAAAGCGAGTCCCTTACGGCGCTTAGCAATGTTTTTTCAAAGCAAAAATTGGAGCCGGCAAGCGGAGATCATTATACGGCTTACAGAGGCTTTAAAGATCTGAGCGTTGTGCCAAGCAATAAGGAAAATACCTTTAAGCTAAGAGAAAGCTATATGGAAAGCGTTCAGATTATGACGCTTCGCCGAGACTTCTGCACCGCATTTTTTAAGGGCGGAAACAATAATGAGCCTCACGGGCATAACGATATCGGCGAATTTGAGCTTTATCTTAAAAATGAGCCTTTGTTTATAGACCCCGGAGTTGAGGTTTACTCTTCTGCCTCGTTCGGTCCGAACAGGGGCTGGTGCTACAGCTCGTATTACCATAATACCCCTTGTTTAAACGGCAAGGTGCAGTCAACAGGCTATCAAGGCTCGCCCGATATAAAGTTCCGTGCCGAGGATGTCAAGGCGGATTTAAAAAAAGGCGAAATGAGCATGGATCTTACCTCCGCTTACGAAAATCTGCCGGAGCTTAAATTCATAAAAAGAAAAATGTCGCTTAACGGCGGAGTTTTCGAGGTCTCAGACAGCTATGAATTTGAAAAAAGCCTGGGCTATGAATTCCATTTGATGACGGTTAAAAAACCGAGAATTTCAAAGGGAGAATTAAAAATAGCCGCAGGCGATAAAGAAATCACCTGCAGCTTTAATTCGGATTATGATATTAAAATTGAAGAAATCCCCGTAACCGACCGAAGAATTTCGGGGCTTTGGAATACAGACAGACTTTTCTGCACCAAAATCTCTGCCGAAAAGCAAAAGGACTGCTTTAATTTCTCTGCGAGGATTTTATAAAATCCCTCAGGGTTTCGGCGGTACTTTTAAGCGTTTCGAGCTTATCGTCGTGCATAAATTCGAGAATTAAATTGTGATCCTTCTCTTTAAAAAACGAAAGATATTTTTCCCAGATATAAGTACCCTCGCAAAGAGGGTACTTTTTATATTCGCTGTCCCAGTGAAAAACATGTAAATTTTCGGTTACCGGCGATAAAGCCCTTGCGGAAAGAAGATTGTATTCCTCGGATTTGAATTGGTTAGGCTGCCAGTACATTCTTAAATTATGACTGTCTACCGCTTCTATGAAATTTAAAGAGGATTTATAATCGTCGGTCAGAGTAAAAGGGTGGCATTCAAGGCAAAGCGTTATGTTATTTTCCTTTGCAATCTCGGAAATAATCCTGCCGTCGCCGATAAGCTTTTTAAGCTCTGCTTCGTTTATCTCGGTCGACGCCTTTTCCGCGCACCAGATTCTTATGCAGTCTGCTCCTAAAATCCTTGCTGCGGTTATATAAGCCTTGATATCTTCGGGGCTGTCTTTTCCGAGCCTGTAATAAGACCCGTAGGAAGAAACTCCGACACCGAAATCCTTGCTTAAATCTCTGATTTTTTTTAAAGTCTCTGTATCGTCAACAGGGGCGTGAACATCGCTTCCCCATTCAATAGCTTCAATTCCGCTTTCCTTTGCGGCTTTTAATATTTCTTCTGCTTTATAAGGTCTGAATGAGACCGATGCAACTGCTGTTTTAAACATTTTGATACCTCTTTTTTAAGCCATTGTCTTAAGCATCTGAGGAGTTACCTCATAAAGCGGCGCTTTGCCGTCTTTAATTCTTAAATATTCCTCAAACATATATCTTGCCATTCTTCTCGGCTCGTTTCCGCAGCTGCCCGCAAAATGCGGCGTTAAAAAAACATTCGGCATTTCATAAAAAGGACTGTCAATTTCCGGCGGCTCGGGATCCGTCACATCAAGCACAGCCGCGCGGCTTTTATCCTCCGACAGCGCTCTTATAAGGTCTGCTTCAACAACCTGGGCGCCGCGGCCCGTGTTTATAAAAACGGAATTCGGCTTCATTTTTGAAAACAGGCTGTAATTTAAAATTCCCTTTGTCTGCGCGTTGTTTGCAAGGTGGTTTGAAATCGTATCGCATTCTGAAAAAATAAATTCAAGACTTTTAAGCTCTGCACCCAAATTGTCAGCCGTTTCCTTCGGTAAAAACGGGTCAAAAATATAAATCTCGTTATCCTCAGCCGAAAGCATTTTAATAACCAGCTTTCCTATGGCTCCCGCACCGATTATTCCGATTTTAGCTCCGATATTTCCGGGGAAGGAATTGACCTGACTTCTGGCTTTCCCGTCGTCTTTGAGCTTCATATTCATAATATGCTGAAAGAAGCCCTTGTTTGCAAGGGTGATTTCGGCGCTTGTAACCTGTGCTACAGGTACTGCGTTTGCCGCCGCCGCACTGAAAATTCTCGCATTTACACTGAAATATCCGCTTGCGAAGGGTTTTACGGATCCTGCGGCATAAAAAACATATTTTAAATCGGGAAGATACTTCTTGATTTCTTCTTCGGTTAGAGCAGGCATGCCCCAAGTGCCGAAAGCGGCAGTAACACCCTTTAAAGCGCCGTCAGAGCTTTTTATTGAGTCAGTATCAAAAACCGCGCTTTTATCCGCTCCGATTTTATCCTGCATTTCGTTTAAAAGCTTTTCGCCGTAAACCTCTTCGATTTTTTCTTTTGTGCCTAAGAAAACGCATTTGCCGTTCATTGCTTTACCTCGATATATTATTTTGCCTTTTTCTGTACTCTGTCGGTGACAGACCCACTGTTTTGCTGAAATATCTTGAAAAGTTGCTGAGGTCGGTAAAGCCGGTCTTAAAGCAAATTTCGCTTATCGGAAGGTCTGTTTCGTCAAGCAGCTTTTTAGCCGCGTTTATCCTGCAGGAAATCAGATACTGCTTGATACTGCTCCCCGTCTGCGACTTGAATTTATGCGCGAGATAATAAAGACTGATATTAAATTGCTTTGAAATCTTTTCAAGCGTGAAATCCTTGTAATATTCTTTTTCTATTATATGCTTTACCGAGGTTATCGCCTCGTCTGTACTGCTTCCCGATTTAGGAAATGCGGATTTGTCGGCGCGGTAAAGTATTTTTAAAATGCTTTCGATATAAAGGTCGGCAGGGCTGTCGAAGGAGGAAGTTTTAAAAGAAATTTCCTTGTAAAGCAAATCGAAAAGCGGATTTAATTGGTCCTTTAAGCCCTCGGTGTTCATAACACGAGTTATCAGTCCGCCCGAATTCGAAAGGGCGCAGAGAAGCCTTTCGTCCCTTATGCTCTTGTGCGCGGTTTCGGGGTCTATTGATACGGCAAATCTGCGGTAAACCTTATCCGTCGGAACAATCGAATGATATTCCTTATTCCCGATAAAAACGACAGAGGGCTTTAAAATACTGTACTGCCTGTCCGAAATATTAAAAACTGCAGTGCCCTCTTCTATGTATACCATTTGGTAGGCGTTATGATTGTGCGTTTTAAGCGCTTTTAAATCTTCCTTGTAGGAAAGCTCGTTTACACATGAGCCGTTCAAAAAAATCCCCTCCATTCGGCAAACATTACATAATTGTCAGCAATTATAATCTAACTTATGTTTATATATCTATTATATAATATATATATAAATTTGTCTATTGAATATTTTGCTTTTGAGGGTCAAAAAAAGCAAAAAAAGACAAAAAACAGGAGTGATTGTTTTGGCAGTAAAATTTATTAAGGATTTAGAAAGCTTTAATGAAATCTGTTCGCAGTATGGGGTAACTCTTCCTGTATGTAACGACGCGCAGATTTTAAAACAGCCCGTTACGGTTGACGGCAAAAAAATCCCGAACAGAATAGTTTATCAGGCTATGGAGGGGTGCGACGGAACCGCAGACGGTGATTTAGGCGAGCTGACAAGGCGCCGCTATCTTCGCTTTGCAAGAGGCGGAGCAGGTCTTATCTGGTTTGAAGCGACAGCCGTTAAAAAAGAGGGCAGGGCAAATCCCCGTCAGATGTTTATAAGCGAAGAAAATAAAGAAAGCTATAAAAAATTTGTCGAAGAGGTAAAAAGCACATGCCTTAAGGAAAACGGTTATGAGCCGATAATCGTTATGCAGCTTACCCATTCGGGACGCTACAGCAAGCCAAACGGATATCCCGAGCCGATTATAGCATATAACAGTCCCGTTTATGAAAAGGAGCCGATTGATAAGTCAAGAATTATAACCGACGGTGAGCTTGACGCTTTGCAGGACCTTTATGTTAAAAGCGCGCTTCTTGCAAAAGAGGCTGGGTTTGACGGCGTGGATATTAAATCCTGCCACAGATATCTTTTAAGCGAGTTGCTCTCGGCTTATACAAGAGAGGGAAAATACGGCGGCTCTTACGAAAACCGCACAAGAATGCTTAAAGAAACAATAAAAAAGGTTAAAGCCGCTGTAGGCGAGAATTTTATAGTTACCGTTAGACTCAACGCTTATGACGGAGCAGAATATCCATACGGCTTCGGAGTTAAGGAAAACGAGGATCTTACCCCTTGCTTTGACGAGGCAAAAAGGCTTGTCCGCGAGCTTTATGAACTCGGAGTTAAAATGGTGGATATCACAATGGGCAACCCTTATGTAAATCCGCATGTTAACAGACCTGCTGTAAGCGGAGTTCCTTATGAGCCTGATGAAGCGCCTATTGTCGGCGTCGAAAGAATGCTTAAAGGAACAAGAGATATAAAAGCGGCTGTTCCCGAAATGAAAATCGTTTGCTCGGGTATAACATATTTAGGGGCTGAGTCAAGATATGTCACAGCCGAGTGTATAAAGGAAAACTGGTTTGACTTTGCGGGATACGGCAGAATGACCCTTGCAAATCCTGATATAGCAAAGGATATAATGACCGATAAGGAGTCAAAGCATTTATGCGTTACCTGCTCTAAATGCACGCATATTATGAGGGCGGGCTCAACCCCCGGGTGCGCGGTATTTGACCGCGAGGTTTATCCGCCTAAGGATTATACCGAGAAGAAATAAAAAATATAAGAGAGGGAAAATTTTATGAAAAACGCAATTGTTACAGGTGCCGCAGGCGGAATAGGCTTTGCAACCGTTAAAAAGTTAAGTGCAGAGGGATTTAAGGTTTTAGGTCTTGACATTGCTGACGAGAGCAAGGTCGATTTTAACGGAATTGAAAACGCTTACTATGCAAAATGCGATATTCAGAGCGCCGCCGACCGAGAAAACTCGCTTAAGAAAGCAAAAGAAATTTTAGGAAATATTGATGTTCTCGTAAATGTCGCAGGAGTAGCGCCGAGAGTAAGAACCGATATCCTTGAAATGACCGAGGAAAGCTATGACAGGGTTATGAATATAAATACAAAGGCCACAATGTTTTTAACCCAGCTTGTCGCTAACGATATGATTAAAAACAATGTCAAAGGATATATTGTAAACATTTCTTCAATGTCCGCTTATACAAGCTCGGTAAGCAGAGGTGAATACTGCATTTCAAAGGCAGGAGTTTCTATGATAACAAAGCTTTTTGCGGACAGGCTTGCCGAATACGGTATAACCGTTAATGAAATAAGACCTGGAATTATCCATACAGGTATGACTGATACCGTAAAGCAGAAATACGACGCTCTTATCTCCGACGGACTTCTTCCTATTGCCCGTTGGGGCGAGCCAGAGGATATAGCAAAGGCTGTTTATGTTCTTTCGAGCGGACAGCTCGGCTATACAACAGGTCAGTCGATAGATGTTGACGGCGGCTTCCATATCAGGAGACTTTGATTATGGAAAGCAAGGTTTTACAAATTTCGGGTAAAACGGTAAAGACCGTTACATTGGAAGCGGCGGTTATAGGCTCGGGCGCGGCAGGCTACAGCGCGGCGCTTAACCTTTATAACAACAATATCACCGATATTGCGCTTATAACCGAGGGCATAAATATGGGTACCTCGCGCAATACAGGCTCGGATAAGCAGACCTATTATAAATTGAGCCTTTGCGGAGATAAAGCAGACAGTGTTCATGAAATGGCAAAGGATCTGTTTTCTTACGGCTGTGTTGACGGCGATATCGCACTTGCCGAGGCTTCTATGTCGGTGCCGTGCTTTATAAATTTATGCAAGCTCGGAGTGCCTTTCCCGACTAACCGTTACGGAGAATTTGTAGGATATAAAACCGACCACGACCCGAGAGAGCGCGCAACCTCAGCAGGACCTCTGACCTCTAAAATGATGACTGAATGTCTTCAAAAGGAATTTGAGAGCAAGAAAATAAGGGTCTTTGACGGCGAGCTGCTCGTATTTATAGTAAAAGACGGGGAAGCAGCGACAGGCTTTATAACGCTTAACAGAAAAGCGAGGAGCTTAGACGGGCTTTTCACGCTTTATAACTGCCGCAATATCGTAATGGCTACGGGCGGACCGGCAGGAATTTATAACGATTCGGTTTATCCGCTCGGACACACCGGAAGTAACGGCGTTGCCTTTGAGGCAGGCGCAATGGGTAAAAATCTCACCGAATGGCAGTACGGTCTCGCGTCGGTAAATCCGAGGTGGAATGTTTCGGGAACTTATATGCAGGTTCTGCCTAAGTTTGTTTCGATAGACGAAAACGGAAAAGAACATGAATTTTTAGCCGATTATTTTAAGGACAGCGGTAAAATGCTTTCTGCCGTTTTCAAAAAGGGTTATGAATGGCCGTTTGACAGCAGAAAAGCTTTAAAGGGGTCATCTATAATTGACTTGCTTGTTTATATCGAGAAGAATATCCTTTCAAGAAAGGTGTACCTTGATTTCAGGAACAATCCTTTTAATGCCGAAAGCCTTGATTATAATTCTCTTGAAAAAGAGGCTTACGATTACCTTTGCGACGCCAAAGCTCTTTTCGGAAAGCCGATTGACAGGCTTATGCAAATGAATTCTCCCGCCTATGATCTTTATCTTTCAAAAGGCGTTGATTTAAAGCAAGAAATGCTTGAAATTTCTCTTTGCGCCCAGCATAATAACGGCGGAATAGATGTCGATATGTGGTGGCAGAGCAATATTGAGGGACTTTTCGTTGTAGGAGAAGCGGCAGGCACGCACGGAATTTACAGACCAGGGGGAAGCGCTTTAAACGCCGGACAGGCAGGCGCCGCGAGAGCCGCTCTTTATATTTCAAGACACCTGAATTTGCCTTTACCGCTTGAAAAAGCAGTAAAGACAGCTGAAAAAACAGTTTTAAAGGCTTTTGATTTTGTAAGCTCGGTTTTGTCCGACACTTCAAACGCAAAGGAATTAAAAACCGAAAATACCCTCTTAATGGACAAATTCTCAGGCGCGATAAGAAACCCCGAGCTTTTAAAAGGCTTTGAGGAAAGAATTTTAAATCAGCTTAAAAATTTAGATAATATTTTAAAGGTTTCTTCTCTTGCAGAAATGTTTGAGGCGTTTAAAATAAGGGAAATGCTGATAAGCCAGTTTGTCTATACATCCGCTATGTCCGATTATGCGTCAAGCGGTGCGAAAACGCGCGGCTCGGCTCTTTATACCTCCGAAAGCGGTGAAAAGCCAGAAAATCTCGCGGAAATCTTCAGATTTGAGGCTGATAACGGCGAGCATAATAATGAGGTTCGGATAGCTATTTATAAGGATTTCAAGTGCGAATTTTTAACAAGAAATGTTAGACCCGTTCCCGATGGCGGCGGATTTTTCGAAAATGTCTGGAAGGATTTCAGAGAAAACGGCAATGTTTATTAAATAAAGCTTTTATGCTTTAAATAGTTCACCCCAATGGCTCTGCCATTGGGGTGATTATTATGCTTTTTGATTTTTAACGCTTTGGATAAGGCATGTTTTCCGACAAACCTAAAACGAAATCGGCAGAAACATTATAAAAAGAGCAAAGGGCTTTAATGTGCTCTACTTTAAACTGCCTTTTACCGCTTTCATATAGCTGATACTGCTGTCTTGTTATATTTAATACCTTTGCTATTGTCTCCTGCTTATAGTCATTGTCTTCTCTCAAATCTTTAAGTATTTCATTGTATTTTTTCATAAATGTTAAAATCCTTTTTGTTTATTCATACAATTATACCACGGCATTTAAATAAATGCTTGACAAGCATTCAAATGAGTGCTAAATTATTTATAAGCATAAATTTATTAAGGAAAGAGGATAAAACCAATGACTATACTTGAAAATCTGTATTACGGAAATATTGCACCGTTTGAACGCAAAATAACCGACGGTGAAACGATTGATAAAGCAATTTTTCTTGAAGATAAATTAAAAGCGGAGCTTACACAGGAGCAAAAAGCCTTATTTGAAGCATTTGAAAAAGCGGAGTCCGAGGTTTCCTGCGAAGAAGAGGTAAGAGCATTTACGGTCGGATTTAAGTTAGGAGTAAGGCTGATAAGAGAGGTGTTTGAGAATGAATAGAAAGGGAAATTTTGCCTTCCTCTGACGAGGGCGCGGGTGTCCGGCGGACACCTCTGCGAAGCAGAAGCGCCGACCGAGGCGGACTGCCGTATATACGGCAGTGGGGCATGTTTGCGAGTGACAGATTATTCAGTGGACTTTCAGTCCGGCCAGTAACAGAGGCTTATAGCCGCAGAGCAAACTACCGGCTAAGCCGGTAGTCATGATTACTTGACTAAGATATTGAGCTTTTCGGAAACCTTACGGTGCATTCGGTTCCGGCTTCTGAGCTGTCAATACTCAGTCCGTAATGAGAGCCATACAGCAGGCGCAGGCGTAGCTGAATGTTTATAAGACCGATATGCTTGTTTGTGGTTTCGGTATCAGGTTTTAAAAGATAGTTTCTTATTTCCGAAAGCCTTTGGCTTTCGATTCCTCTGCCGTTATCCTTTACCTTTATTATCATGTCATCGCTTTCGGAAAAAATTCTGATTGAAATTTTCTGATTGGTTCCGACATTTGAAAAACCGTGAATAATTGAGTTTTCAATCATCGGCTGAATTAAAAGCTTAAGCACGGCATAGCTTTCAAGACCGCTTTCAATGCTCCAAGCCACATCGAAATTATTGCGGTATCTGAGCTTCATAAGCTCTATATAGCTTTCCGTAAGCGCGACCTCGCGGGACAGCGTTATTATTATACTTGTTCTGTCCATGCTTTCCGCTAAAATGTTATTAAGAAGCAAAAGGCTGTTTTCGATAGGATTATCTATATCAAGCAGGTCGACCGATATAGATTTAATATTGTCAAGCGTGTTGTATAAAAAGTGGGGGTTGATTTGCGACTGCAAAGCCTCAACCTGAAACGAATGCAGTTTTTTAAGAGCCTGAGGAAGCTCTTTTTCGAGATTTTCCTTTGATTTTATCGTTTTCTCAATATTGTTGTTTATATATTCAATTTCGCTTTCAAATTCTTCGCTTTCTTCGGGGAAATGATATTTGAAGGTTTCGTTGATCTTTTTAATCGGGCTGTAAATTTTAGAAACTGTGAAGTAACAGCAGAGGAAGGATATTATCTGCATGGAAAAGCCTATCAGAAGAATTTCTGACAGCGAAGCATTGATTAAACCCGAATAAATTGATTCAGGGGCAAAAGAAACTATTTTAAGCGAGGTTTTTTTAACATCCGAAACAGTGCAGTAATATTTTTCTCCGTTTTTATTTACAGAAAAAAATCCGTCGGATAAATTTTCGCTTTTGAATTTGTATCTTTTACAGAGATTTTCATTAAGATAGGTGCTATCAGACGAGGCGATAACAGTGCCGCTCTTATCAATTAAATATTCCTTTCTGTAGGAATCGTTCGAAAAGATTTTTTCCGAAAGCTTGAGGGTTGAAACCTGTATTATTACATCGTTATCGGCAGGCGTGCCGTTTCTTATGTTGCTGAAATACAGGTCATATGGCCAAGACGGATTTTTCGAATGTGAAATATTATTATAAACAAAGGTTTCTATGATATCGTCTGATATGGGATCTATGGGCGACATTGAAAACTCATAATTCTTGATTTTAACATAAATATTGTTAATATAATTATGGCTGAAAACATAAGAGTCTATGCTGTCACTTATGGATTTTTTAAGCCAAAATGAGGTTTCGGGATTTATGTTATCTATAGAAACATTCTGATTGAAAAGCAGAAAATAGTTGCTAATATATGCGAGCTGGTCAAAATAGTCATAAGCATGGGAGGAGGTATTGTCGGCAATGCCCTTTTCCGTGCTTTTTATATTTTTGATTACCGCTCTGTTTAATATATAGTAAAAAATAAGCGTGAGAACAAGCATAATAATCGCCATGACGGCTATTGCTCTTATGAGAGTTCTGTAGAAAAACTTTTTGTCGGAGACTGTTTTTTTAAATCTCATTGTGGCTTCTTCCTTTTTTAATATGCTGTTTTTCAATCAGTCCATTTTGCGGCGCAAGCGGTATTCGGTAGGGGTTATCCCGTAATAATTTTTAAACAGCTGTCTGAAATAAGGAACCTGCCTGTAGCCTACAAGATATGCTACCTCTTTTATCGGTATATCAGGGTCATTAAGCAGCTGCTTTGCGTTTTTCATACGCATTTTTAACAGGAGATCGACAAATCGGTCCCCTGTTTTCTTCTTTATTATCTGGCTTAAATAATTGGGATTGACATCTATTGCTTTTGCAATTTCGGTCAAAGAAATGTCCGGATTTTGATAATTGTTCTGAAGATATTCCGTCGCCGAAGCGATAAGACTGTCGCTTTTAGAAACATTTGATTTCGTCAGCTCGAAAATTCTTGACAGCAAAGCTGTTATTGTGTCGGGTGTGATATTGGCACGGTTTATTTCGGCGTCTGACAACTCAACGCCTGCAAAGGATATCAGATACTGGTAAAGACTGTAAAGCTCTGCCACAGTAAAGCTTTTTAGACTGCTTTCGAGCCTTTTTAAGCCGTAATCCGTGTCATCCTTTTCAATGTCGGAAAAATATTGCTCCGTCAGATTTCTGCATAAACAATATTTTCTCCATTCTTCAATGTTAGGAAATGAAAGAAGGCTGTAAGACAGATTGTAGCCGCAGTGAAGCTTTACTGCGCTTTCAACCTCGGAAATCAGCTCGGAAATATCGAGACTGCCCGAATAAAGCGCTAAGCATGTCACGGTGTTCTGCGAACAACCGACCGTGCAGATTATTCTGTTTTCTTCGTAAAGCTCGCAAAAATCGGAAATTGTCTGCCTTGAAATTTTTTCGCTTTCGTTCTCGGGACTGAAAATTATTTCAAAGCATTTAAAAGCCTTTATATTTTCATCGGCTTTTAAATGCTGTATCAGCAACCCATTTCGCGAGCCGGAGGCTCCGTGATAAATTTCTTCAAGCTTTCCTTTAAATATTAAAAAATTGCTTAAATATAATTCGTCCTCAGTAATAGCAGAGGAATGCTCGGATTCAATGATTTGTTGCAGTTCTTTTATTTTTTCTATTATTTCTTTGTAGGCAAAAGGCTTTGCAAGCAGACAGTCAACATGATAATTTATAGCCTGCCTCGCGTATTCGAATTCCTTGTAGCCGGTGGTAATTATAATATGTGTATTTAACTTGTTTTCACTGATGAATTTAGCGACATCAAGCCCCGTTGCCAGCGGCATTTTTATGTCGGTAATAACAATATCGACATGATTGATCTTAATAAAATCCAAAAGGTCGCGTCCGTTGAAAAATGTTTCTACAACCGAAGTGTTTTCGCAATGATTTTCTATAACCTTTTTAAGACTTAAGCATAAATTTATCTCATCGTCGGCTATTACTATTGAATTCATTGATTTCACCGCCTTTTTACATATTTTATCAGTTAAAAAAATTCCCGTCAACATTAAAAAACCAAAATATAAAAATTTTATATAAAAAATAACTTATTTATATCATTACTTTTATAATGATTGCCGATATAATGAAAATAGAAAAATAATTTGTCCTGTGGGGAGTTTATAATGAAAGGAAACGAATTAAAAATGAAAAAGAAAAGCTCTTTTAAGCGGATTTTGCCATTCTGGCTGATGTCTCTTCCGGCTCTGATATATATGGTCATATTTAATTATCTTCCTATGTTCGGAGTTGTGCTTGCTTTTAAGGATTATAATTATGCGACCGGTATTATGGGAAGTCCGTGGGTTGGATTCAAATATTTTAAATATTTCTTCACCTCAAATGACGCCGTAAGT
>DBKZ01000056.1:0-17641 GCA_002297415.1 Ruminococcaceae bacterium UBA737 | reverse complement strand
TCTTTATAATCTTGTATTCCTTGTGCTGATAAATCTGTTTCTCGGAATGCTGCTTGCGATTTTACTTTATGAGATCCGCTCTAAATTTGCGAATAAGCTTTATCAAACTTCTATGCTTATGCCGTTCTTTTTGTCTTATGTTATCGTTGCGGCAGTAGTATATATGTTTTTAAGCCCCTCGAGCGGTTTTTTTAATTCTATTTTAAAACAGCTCGGCGCAAATCCCGTTAAATGGTATTCCGTTCCGAAATATTGGCCTTTTATCCTTGTATTCATAGAAGCTTGGAAGCAGTCGGGTCTTGCAAGCCTTTATTTCTATGCTGCGCTTCTTTCTATAGATACCTCGCTCTTTGAGGCGGCTTCGCTTGACGGCGCGGGAAGACTTCGCCAGATATGGTATGTTTCCCTGCCTGAGCTTAAGCCTATGGCATGTATAACTTTGATAATGAGACTCGGAGCGATTTTAGGCTCTGATTTCGGGCTCTTCTATCAGGTGCCGATGGATCAGGGTGCTCTTTACCCAACGACCGATGTTCTTTCTACATACCTTTTAAGAGGTCTTCAGGGCGGAAGCATAAGCGCTACCGCCGCCGTAGGTCTTTTCTCGTCCGTAGTGGGACTTGTCCTTGTTGTATCGTCTAACATGATAATCAAGAAAATAAGTCCCGAAAATTCAATGTTTTAATCGGGAGGTGAAATTATGCAAAGCAAAAAATTAACTTTATTTTCGCATCTTGTATTTGTCCTTATATGTATTATTACATTTGTTCCGATATTTATTACGATAATGCTTTCGATTTCAAATGAAACCGATATTATCAATTACGGATATAAGGTTATCCCGATGCATATTGATTTTTCGGCATATAAGCTTATTTTTACGGATATATCGTCTGTAGCGACTGCTACAGGAATATCGATTCTAAATTCATTTGTGAGTCCCGCACTTATGGTTCTTATGTGCGGCTCGATAGGTTATGCACTTTCTCAGCCTATATTCAGGGCGAGAAAATATATATTGTATTTCATTCTCGTAACAATGCTGTTTTCGGGAGGTCTTATCCCGTCGTATATTATCAACACCCAGTATTTGGGACTTGCCAATAATATTATGGCTTATATTGTTCTGGGGCTTGTTTCTGGCTGGAATATAATTCTTTTTAAAACCTTTTTTTCTCAGATTCCGGCTTCTCTTATAGAGGCGGCTAATATTGACGGTGCTTCGCAGTCAAGAATTCTCGTAAGCGTTGTTATCCCGATGTCAAAATCCATTGTTGCATCGATGTTCTTTATGTCTATGCTCGGACGCTGGAATGACTATTCGACATCTCTTTACTATATGTCGGATAAGCACCTTTATAATTTGCAGTATTTCCTGCAAAAAGCGCTCCAGGAGTCATCCTTTCTTAAAGAGACTTATGCAAACAATACTGCCTTTTCAAACGGCGACCTGCCGTTTGAAACCCTTAAATTCGCGCTCGCAATCGTGTCTTGTATACCGGTTTTGATTTCCTTTCCCTATATGCAGAAGTATTTCTCAAAGGGAATGGCAGTCGGATCGGTTAAAGAATAATAAAAAACGGAGGTAAATGTATGTTAAAAAAATTATTGTCTGTGGCGCTTGCGGCTTTGATGATAGTCGCTTGCTTTGCCGGCTGTAAAGGCAAGGCGGACACATCCAAGGAAGTAACGCTTAAATGGATCCTTTTCAATGCTCAGCAAAAGGATTCCGAGCTTGTTCAGGAGGAATTCAATAAACAGCTTAAGAGCCTTCTTCCTAACACTAAGGTTGAAATTGTTTATGAAACCGCTCTCGGTTCTAAATGGTCAATGCTTATGGCTGCCAAGGAGGAATACGATATCGCTTGGACCGGCTATACGCTTAATATGGACTCGGCGGTAAACGGCGGTACCTATATGAAACTCAATGACCTTGTAAAGAATTACGGACCGAATATCCAGAAGGAGCAGAAGACCTTTAAGGCTGCCTATGAAACAGGTATGAAGGATAATGAGCTTTATGCTATTCCGAATGAACAGCCAATTCTTCATCAGACCTCATATTTCAGAATTCCTGCGGAATTTATTGAATATTTCCCTAAGGACGAATTTCTTGACGAGTGCCACGCAAACTATAAAACCACCAAAAAGACCTATCAGCTTCTTGAAAGCTATTTCAGTAAGGTAAAGGCTTCGGGAAAGGTTGCAAACGGTCAGATAACAATTGACCCGCTTAACTTCTTCCTTGCGGTTGTAACAAGGGGCTATGATTTTGTCGGAGCCTCAAAGGCCGGTGCTTGGCTCTGCTATGACACTCATGATAAATCAGGCAAAATTGTTAACTTTATGCAGACAGATGCTTATAAGCTTTATATCAAATATGCCGCAAGCTGGGTTGAAAAGGGATATATCGCAGAGGATTATCTTCTCGGAGCTTCGGGATATACCGAAATCGGCACCTGCAATGTAACCGAAATGTGGTACGGTCTCGATGAGGAAAAAGGCGTCCGCTATGTAAAGGATGATTCGGGCAATACCAAATATTATCAGTTCCTTACCGATACAACCGAAACAATGTATAACGGCGCAAATATCTTCGGCTCCGAAAAAACATATACGGTAATTCCTTTCACCTCGAAGAACCCTGAAAGAGCTATGATGCTTATCGACCTGCTCCGTTCCGAAAAAGGAAAAGACCTGCTCAATCTCCTTATTTACGGAATTGAGGGCAAGCACTATGACCTTGACGGCGACTGTGCAAAGGGTAAGGATTATACCATTCAGCCTTCTTCAACCTCTGTTTACGGTATTCCTCACTGGGTAGTCGGAAATGTTTTCCTCTGCTACAGAACACCGAATATCCTTGAGGGTCAGAAGGAATGGGCTATGGACTTTATAGAAAATGTTCAGCCTACGCTTTATTCTACGGCTCTTAAGGGCTTCCGTGCGGATACTTCAGCTCTTTCTCTTCAGATAAGTCAGGTAAACAGGGCGATGAGTGAATATCATCAGACTCTTATCGCAGGCTCGCTCGGCTCAAACTATAAAGATTCTTATGATGCGATGATAAAGAAAATGAAAAAAGCGGGTCTTGATGACCTCCTTTCAAAGATGAACGAGCAGGCTAAGGAATATATGAATAAGAAATAGGAGAATTAAAATGAGAAGATTGTTAGCTTCGGTATTTTGTGTTTTAATGCTTGCTTCGCTTTTTGCGGGGTGCAAGAAAAACAAGACCGATAAAACGGGCGCTTCTTATTCCTCTTCGGAAAAATCCGATATTAAAAGCTCCGACAGCTCAAAAGGCGATGAAAAATCTTCACAGGGCACGGAAAACAAAAACGGCTCCGATATAAAAAGCGGAGCGGATAAAAATTCCGGTTCGAAAGCAAATTCTTCTGATAAGACAGGCGGCGGAGTATCCTCCGCCTTGCAGCCTTCATCAGCAAGCTCAGATACCGGAGATAAAAATGCCGAGCTCATAACCGATAATACCGACGGTTATGTGGACGGCGTGTGGTAAGGAGGAAAAAACTTGAAGAAAAAAATATCGGGCGTTTTGTCCTCGGCTCTTGCGGCGATTCTTCTTTTTGCCGCAATTCCGATAACGAGGGTAAGCGCAGTAAGCTATGAGGGAAAGGGTACAAAATCAAGCCCCTATCTCGTTGAAACCGCTCAGCAGCTTATGGGAATTTCCGATAAGCTTTCCGCGCACTATAAGCTTAATAATACGATTGATTTAAGCGGCGTTAATTTCGAGCCTATCGGCTGTCTCGCAACTCCTTTTACAGGAAGCTTTACATGCGACACCGATTCCGACGGCACTCCGAAATATGCGATTAAAAATGTGAATTTAAAGGGTGTAACCTTTAATTCACTTGCTCAGCAGAATGCGGCTTATAAAAATGATAAGACCAATAAATGGGAAATCGGCATTTTCAGAGCAACCAATAATGCAACGATAAAAAACATTCTTGTAATCGACGGCACCGCGTCGGGCGGTATTATCGGCGAAAGCTGGCAGAATTCCGACTATACCTTTAATAAGGGTATCGATCAGCAGGGCGTAGGACTTCTTGTCGGTTACGCTCTTAACAGTACATTTGAGGGCTGTGCCGTACAGGGAAAAATCAATGCAAACGGAGCGGCAGGTCTTTTCGCGGGCGTTTTGAAATCCTGTAATGTAACTAAATGCTATGCAACCGGTGAGGTTGTTTCAAGCGGAAAATGGTGCGTCGGCGGCTTTGCGGGCTCAATCGAAACAAATTCAAGCATTAAAAATTGTTTCTTTGAGGGAAGCGTCAATGCAACAAGAAATCTTTCTCCGAGCGCCTTTGCGGCAATCGGAAAGGCTTCTTCCGCCGAAAATTGCTATTTTTCGGGAAGCGTGACACCGTCCTGCAGCTTTGGCGGCGAGGACGACGGCACCGGAAGTAAGCTTAACAACTGTCAGATGTCACCGATAAATATCGGCGTAACTAAAATAACAAATCTTGCAAAATATGTTCCGCATGCACTCAGCAATACGGCTCAGGCAAACAATTCTGCAACGAACGGCGGAACGGACACTAAAACTGAATCTCAGACCGATTCCGGCACCGAAACCGCAGCCGCGTCAAAAATGACCGCGGAGGAGTTTTCGAAAAAGCTTCTTGAATATGAGGCTTCACAGATAAAGGGCTGGAGCCTTGACGAGGCGCTCGGTATCATAGCTTTAAAAACCGATTATGCGAATATGTCGGCTGAAGAATCCGCAAAGGTACAGGCGTCCGATTTAACGCTTATGAATACGCTTTATGATTCGGCTGTCGTAATCGTTATAAAGGATCTGACGGAGGCAATAGATAAGCTCCCCTCAGCGGATAAGATTACCGCTAAAAACAGCAAAGCGGCGCTGAAGGTCTGCGAGCAGTTTAATTCACTTCCCGAAGATGTTCAAAAAATGTTTAACTCAAGCAGAATAAAAAAGGTAAAAGCTGTCTATGAAAAGGCAAAGGCAATGCAGGATGTTCAGATTGTCGACCAGACTGTAAACGCAAGCGCCTCTTCCGCAGAAAAGATACTTATTATTTTGCTTGTGGTTATAAATACAGCCCTCTTGGGAACGGCTGTAACCCTTGCGGTTTTGGTTATTAAAAAAATCATGAAACCAAAAGAGGAAAAGTTGAAAATTCTAAAAGATCAGTGAAAGGAGGGAAAATATTGAAAAAAACGGTAAGCCTTCTGGCAGTGCTTTGTCTTTTGGCTTCGGTTTTTGCACTGCCTGCCTCTGCTGCGGCAGAGCCTAAGTTCTACTGTAAGGATTTAAGCGGAAAGCTCGGCGATACGATAACCATTACCGTAGGTGTTGAGGGTACATATAAGAATGTCGGCGGACTTAATATTTCGCTTGAATTCAATGCTAAGCAGCTTAGCTTTATAGACGGCTCAAGAAAGCTTTTGTGCAGTACTATGAAGAAGGATGATTTCAATGCCGACTCTTCGGCCTCAGGCAGGGTTTCGCTTCTTTACACCTCGTATGACGGGGGAACGGTGAGCGGAGATATCGTTTCTTACAGATTCAGGGTTATTAAAAGCACCGAATCGCTTAAGATTAAGGTTAAGGAAATGTTTAAAAACGACGCTGCCTTTACCAACATTTTAAGCAAAGCAATCGTTTTAGACCCCGGTCCCGATATCATGGATAACGGAGCCGTAAAGGAGACTGTAGAAAAAATCTCCGCTATCGGTACCGTTACTCTTACGGACGAGTGTAAACAGAAGATTGACACCGCCCGTGCCGCTTATAATAAGCTTACTTACGGCGAAAAACAGGCTGTCACAAATTATGCGGTTCTCACCGCCGCCGAAATAAGGTATAACTCCCTTAAGGCGGGCGAGAATGAAGCGATTAAAGAGGCAAAGAAATTTAAAACCGAAAACAGCGAAATTCTTTCTAAAACGGCCGATACAGTAACTATTGCCGATGAAGAAAAAATTTCAAATGCCTTGGCGGCATGGAGCGTCCTTTCTCCGGACGCGAAAATAAGGGTAGTTAATGAAAAAAATCTCCTTAACTCCCTTAAAACCAAGATCGAGGATTTAAAAAAGACTGAGGAAGAACAAAAGGCTCTTTTAAAAGAAGCTCAGGATTTTTTGAATGAATTCAAAAACAATTACGGAAATCTTCTTAAAATTAAGTATGAGGATATAGAGGCTAATTATTATGAAGCTTTCTATACCGCACTTAATGAGCTTAAAAACTATGAGGATATGAACTCAAAGTTTTCTGAGATTGCCGCAAATGAAATCGCTCTTGTAACAAAGTATTATAGAAGAGCGATTGAGCTTAAGGCAAAAGAAGAGGAGATAAAGGACCCGTCTAAGGATGAGGCAGAAGCCTTCCAGACGAAATACGGCTGGATATTAGGTATGAAACCCGAGGACGCCACTCTTGATGAACTGCCCGATATCGCTGTTGCGGCTTATGCCTACAGCCTACTCAGCGACGGCGCCAAAAAGCTTCTCCCGAACGCAGAGTCGCACCTGAGTGCTCTTATGACGGCGGCTGAGAATGCGACAGTCGATCAGGATAAGGAAACCGAAACCGTCACTGTTGAAAAAATTATCGAAAAAACGGTTGAAAAGCCGTCCGCCGATAATTCGGTCACAGATACTTCAAATCAGCAAAAGGGTAAGGTATCTGTAATGCTGAACGCTCTGGTTCCGGGACTTTCTCCGGTTGTCTGGTGGCTTTTGGGCTCAGGACTTCTCCTGATAATCCTTAATTCCGTATTTTATGTTCTCTATCTTAAAACACGCAGTGAAAAGAGGTGAAATCAGTTGAAACAGTTTTTAAAAAGTAAAAAGTATGCGGCATTGCTGCTATGCCTTTGTATAATTTCTGCGGCAGTCGTGATTTTCGTTCCGAATAAAGCTAAGGCTGTTGAATATAACGAGGAAAACCCCGAGCTTAAGTTTGAGATAATCAACAGTGATATCGAAACCTCTTATAATGTTCAGGAGTACACGCCTTACGGAAAAGGAACTCAGGACAGCGGGAAATATACGATGGAAACCAATGCCTATGTTGCATGGGATAAAAAGGATGACCTTTATATCGCATACCGTAAATACGAAATAGGCAGTGCCAAAACAGATAAATTAACCGTTGAAACCGACCTTACTTCGTTTACCGCCGCCGGAGATGCGACTAAATATTTCACAGCTTCTGCAGGCGTTATGATCAGAGGAAGTCTTGACCCTGCTTCTCCGTCGGTGCTTGTGCATGTAAGAGAGGGGAATATCGGCGTGCTTTGCAGAAAAGGTAAGGGCGAGGGAACAGCTTATACTGCTTCAGGCGCTACTCCTACCGATATCACAGGCTTAAAGATAGAAAAAACAGGCGACAGATATGTCTGCTCCTATAAGCTTGACGGGCTCGGCTGGATAGCCTTCAAAACGGTTAAAATGAATTGGAACGGTCCCTTCCTTGCAGGTCTTGCGGTTCACTCTTCCGATAAGGATAATCCGGTGCTTGCAAAATTCAGCGGATTTAAAGCTGTAGGCTCGGGCGAGTATTCAGAGGATCCGTCCTCTTCGTCCTCCGCTTCATCAAGCGAGGAGGAAAAAACAAATTGGGAGGACGCTCCGATGCCTGATAACTGTCTTCTCTATGAGACATTTACCGATAATAAGCTTTCCGAGCGAGACGGCAAAACTCCCGATAAGCCTGTCTGGAAGAATTTTAAGGGTGAAATTGAAACCGAGGAAAACGGAAACCGGCTTAAGCATAATTCAATGATAAATGCTGCGGATTATGTCGGAGACAGTAAGTGGACCGATTATTCCGCTTCAATGGATTTCAGAATTACAAGCGATACCGACCCGAGAGACAATGATTACTTTACCTTTGTTGTAAGAAGTAAGACCATAGAGTCGACCGGAAGGTACGGCTATGAGCTTAAATTCACCTCTTCTTATGATACCAAGACTAAGGATACGACTTGTTATGTCGAGATAAGGAGAATGTTCAGAAGCTATACTACTCAGCTTCTCGGCAAAGCAGAGGTTCCGTCCTATTTCGATTTCAAGACCCATAATGTCCGAGTGGATGTTATAGATAATACCCTTAAGGTTTTCTATGACGATTCGCTTCTGACCTTTAAGGTAAACAATGCGAACACACAGGTTCTTACGGACAATAATACAATAGTTCCCGCAACAGGCGGACTTTCGATAACATCAAGCGATTCTATAGATATTTTCTTTGATAATATCATCGTTGTAAAGCTTGATGACCCGATAGGCGGAGACTATGATAATTTCATCGGCGGAAACTGGGATCAAGAAATCCCGAAATATGCCGAAGATTTTTCGAAAAAATACAATAAATCACTTTATTAAATCAAACGGAGGTAATAAAAAATGAAAAAAGTTTTCAATAAAGCTCTTTGTGCTGTTTTACTGCTTTCTCTTGTTTTTTCAAGCTTCTCCCTGATTCCTTCTACCGTATCGGCTGAAAACAGTTATACCTATGAGGAAGAAACTGTTGAAGAGACTATTAAATCAAGCGGAAACAGTTCAGACAAATGGAAAAGAACAATTCTTCCTGATAATACCGATTATTCGGTTTCGGTTGTTAACAACAGCCTCTCTAATACTGAATATATAAATATCACCGGAAAAAGCAGTGCAAAACAGGCAGGTGTTTTTGTACCGCTTAATGAGAAAGGTGAGGAATATGATTATTCCAAAATTTCAAAAGTTGAAGTAACAGGAATTTATAAGAGTATTTATGCGACTTTCCCTGTTGCTTTAAGGTCAAGTGATAACAATGTTTTTACAGTTAGTTTAAATGGAACTAAAGAAACATCTACCTCTCGTATGTTTGCAAACTCGTCGGAAAATGGTCTTAACGGAAATTCTGTCGGAACTGCTTTCAATGAAAAACAAGAATCCCTCATAGGCGATCCTAATACTGATAATCTCAAAGAGATTACAGCTTCAAGCATTATAAAAGCTGTATTTGAAACATATTCTATTGGTAATAACCGAAACGGTGTCATAGGAAAATTTTATAATGTCTGCGAAGGAACCGACGAAAAATATCTTTTCTCAATCCGCTGCCGGGATGCGGCAAATCTTTATCTTTATCCGGGAATTGCGTTTTTTGATACATCCTGCAATATTCAGGTTTCGAGCCTTAAAATAACTTATAGTAAAACTATTGACGCAACTGCCGATGTTGAAAAAACAGCAAACAAATATTCAACACTTAAAGGTATTTCTTCTGTTGCGGATATAACAAAGGCAAACGCGGCTACCGTAATCAATGAAATCAATAATTTCACCGCAGAATTTAAGACTCTTGATTCAAAGCTTCAGACAATACTTGAAAGCGCAGATGTTTATAATGCCGACAGATTTGCCGCTTATAAATCCTATGCGCAGAATCTTATAAACGGGGTAATCGGACAGTATTTCGATACCGATGTTTCAAGCGGAAATAAAGTAGATGATCTTTGGTCAGCACGCGGAGCAAATAAAATCACCGTTTCTGACGGCAGCTTTAAAATGAACGCAATCGGACAGCAGTTAACTCTTACAAACGGACTCAGCACTGCTCCGAAATCAATGGTTATTAAGGCAAAATTTGCTGATAACACCGCAAATAATCATGCCGCCGGTCTTTATTTCAGATATGCTCAGAAGCTAAAGGATACAAACGGAGATAACAGTTATTTTTGGGTCCAAATTCCTGCTTATAAGAGCGATGAAGGAACAAAACTTATTGCTAAATATTCATCGAGTGTAAATTCGATCCGCGGAAAATATATGAAAATAAATTCCAGCGACAGTGATGGTGGTTGGCCTCTCGACGGGAAGATAAAATATCCCGAAGGCGATAATGCAATCGTAATAGGAAATTATGTTGACGGCACTTATGTTCCGAATACAATTACAACCAAGATTGATTATGTTCTTAACGAAGCTAAGGATAAATATTTTCTTAAATTTACAATCTCTGATCCCGATGGTCACAGCATAACCTTTACTTCAAAGGCTTATATCAAGAATACCGAAGATGTTTCAGATTTCGGCCTGACTGTTTCCGGGTCGCCCTATGATAACAACAACGATTATTCGAGTAAAGTGTGGAACTTTGGCGAAATCGAAAGCATTGAATATTTAATGGCAGGAAGCGGCATAACCGCTCCTACGCTTGACGGCGTAAGGTTCAAGGATATCGCAAACGGCGAGGCAGATATTGCTTTCCAGATTACTTCTAATGCAAGCAAGGCTCCCGAGGGCTACACCCCCGTTGCTTACGGCGCATATATAATCACAAACGCTAAGCTTAACGGTGCTTATGATATTATAAACGCAGATTATACCGGCAAGAACAGCTTAAAAGCCATTCAGGCTCAAAAAGAGGTATCTGACGGAAAGGTTCCCGACACCTATCTTGTAAGTGTTGCAAAATCAGCCGCTGTTTCGGGCGAGACCTCTTTCAGAGGCTACCGCTTTGCGGCAGTAGGTTATATAACCTATGCCGATGAGAGCGGAAACACCGTTACGGTTTATACAGGCAATACAAATGAAAACACAAATGTTGTTTTAGGACAGGGCAATCGCTCTGTTGTAGGCGTTGCAAAGGTAATTGCCGCAACCGAAATCAAAAACGGCGCAGCCGATACCGATAACGCTATCAGCACAATAATAAACAAGACAACCGTTACCACGGTTAGTGAGCAGGATGCTTTAATCAAGTTTGTCTGCGACAATCAAAACTATTTAAAACAGTGATTTTTTGCACTGATAATTAAGGAGGACGCCAATGAAAAACAAATTAAAAAGCGCAATATCGCTTTTGCTCTGCTTTGCAGTTTTGTTTTCGGGTATGGCAATCGCGTCTTCTGCGTCCGGCGTTCCGGAAACCGAATATTTTAAGGATGATTTTTCATCCGGTATAAATCTTTGGGATCCGGTAAGCAAGTCTATGAACCGTTCGGACTGCACCGTCAGCTCCGTGCAAGCCTCGCCGTATTCTTATGCGGCAGGCTTCTCATCGGACGCATTGGTGCTGAGTCCGAAAAAAAGCTCGGTAAACAGCGATTTAACCGTTTACTCCGTAAGCTACACGCTTAAAAGCAACACTTCCGATTTAACCGAAAGCTCTTCTCTTAAAATTTACACTGATTATAAATCCGATTCGGATTATTCGGCATATGAGCTTTATAAATCAGATTCTTCGGTCACGGTAAATGCCGTTAAAAAATCTAACGGCAGCCGCGAGGTCAAAAAGACCGAAAGTGTTTCGGGTATTTCGCTTACCGATTGGTTCACTGCAAAAATTTCAGCCGGCGGAATAACGCTTATTCAGGGCGATGTTACTAAAACCGTTTATAACACTTCGAATTCCGTAAAAATTCTTATTTCGGGTAAAAAAGCGCTTTTTGCAAAGGTTGAGTCATCTTCAATCGACCGCGAAAGCATGAGCTTTACCGATTCAAAGGATTATTTTGAGGCTGTAAAGGGCTTTGTTAAAGATGTTAAAATATCCTCTGAGGCTGACGGGAACGCGCTTTCCTTTACAGAGGATTACACCTACATAAAAGCCAAAGACGAGCTTTTAAAGGGCGAGTCGGGCGACCTTATCCAGACGATAAGAATGCAGGTTAAAACCAACAGTACAAAGCCGATTGAAATTTATACATCCTATGAGGATGAAAAGAATTACAATTACCTTTATATTGTTCAGGGCCCTCAAACCAGCTATATGACCTTTTACGGCGTAACAAACGGCACAAAGAAATCGCTTTGGGCGCAATCGCAGATACCTGTATCATCAATCAACTTTTATAAATATGCCGATGTATTTGTAAATCTTACGGAATCGGGAAAGGTTCAGGTAAAGATTTATCAGAACGGCACGAATCCTAAGATAAGCTTTACTGTAAACAGCAATACTACTCAGGCGAAAGAGCTTGTTATCGGAAGCATGGCGAAAAACACGACTGTTTATAAGAACTTAAAGATTTCCTTAGCAAATCCCGATAATTTCACATCGGTTTATAAGGAAACAAAGAGGTTCAATGCCAAATATGACGAGCTCTACAGAATTGACAGTCAGAGCTACACCAAAAACTATGATTCGGTTATAAATTCCTTTGAAAGCGATTATCAGAAGCTTTCGGCCGCTTCAAGAAATTATATTTATGAGAAAAAGATGCATGTCGATTATCTCAAGAGTATTTCTTCTTCGGCACCTGCGGCTGTAAAGGATAAAACCAAGGATCTCTCCGATTTTACCGATAATTTTGAAAACGGACTTTCAAACTGGGTGGACGCGACAAATCTTGACTGCGATATGCAGATAGTTTACGACAAAACCTTAAAGAGCAATGTTTTAAAGCTTACAGCCCCTCATTATAATGATTCGGGCGTAACCTTAAAATCTTTTCTCAATCCTAAGGCTTCCGCTTTAAAAACGGTTAGCTATAAGGTTAGGTTTGACAAAATGTCCACAACGGATCTTGTAGGACCTAAGCTTGCTTATTGCTATAACGGTCCGACGAACTTCAATGTTTTCCAGTATTTCTGCTGGAAGGCAACCCAGACCGGCGCTCCGGCTTACCGCTGGTATAAAATTAAAGACGGTTCAAATTCCGCAATAAATCAAAATCTTTACAGCGCGCAAAAAGCAGCGGTAACAGAATGGTTTGATGTCGATATTTTTTATAATAAAGGCGTCGCTACTGTCACCTACACTTGGAATAAAGGCAAAGAGGACGAGGTTAAATACATATATAACTGTAATCAGGCAACTGCTACTGAAGCGTCCTTAATGCTTGTTGCGTCGCAAAACGGAAATCAGAACGGCTCTGCGTATTATGACGATGTAAAAATAACATATACATCGGCGAGAGTTGACGAGGATGAATATTCGAATAAGGAAATTATTGCTTATTATACCGGCAATACCGCTCAGTATCCGGATGATGTTGTGACCGTTTCGGGAGAGGATCTTTATGAGAATGTTTCAAGCGCCGAGATAAGCGAAATAGACAATACCTTAAATGCTTCGGAGGGCGGATATACAATTCAGATGTCGCCTGAATCAATAGGCAAGGAAGGCAAGTTTACTGAATCTTCAGCGCACAATTTCAATGAATCCGAATCAAAAAGCGTTTCTATTCAGCAGCCTGATGAGGACAGCTTTAAGTTTGTAATTCCTCAGACCTTTAAGACAGGCATTTATGCCTTAAAGCTTTACGGAAACGAGCTTGACTCCGACGAAGAGGATAAGGTTATATATATTAACCGTCCGAAGGTCGAGCAGACAATGGGAGACGAGGGTAATATTTCAACTGCCGGCGGAACCCTGCAGCTCATAGGCGAAAACCTTGCGCTTAAAGCGAATGACGGCTTTACAGGCGGCAATCCGATTAAGGTTCAGCTTAAAAACGCAAAAGGAATTACGGTTATAAACGAAGCCGATATCGAAATCCTTTCGGCATATTCCTTAAGCTTTAACATTCCCGAAAATCTTTCGGGCGAATATGAGGTTATGGTTTATAACGGCTTCGGAGACGATACCTGTTGGTCAGAGCCGGTAACCGTTAATATCGGAAAATCTCCGAGAGACTCATGGAAAAAAGATGTTTTCAACATCAAGGATTACGGCGCGACAGGCGAACTTGACCAGAACGCCACGCCGATAATTATAAATGCCCTTTCCGATATTTCGGAAAACGGCGGCGGTGTGCTTTATTTCCCGAAGGGACAGTATATTGTAATTCATACCGTTATTATTCCTGAGAATGTTAAGGTAGTAGGCGACGGTCAGGACGAGTCAATAATTCTTTATCTTCCCGACCAGTGGGAGTTCGGAGAGATGCCGAAGGCTCTTGTTTATCTTACTTCGAATGTCGAAATCTGCGATTTAGGCTTCTACGGAACAAGAATTCCTACATTATTCTATTTCGTAAATGAAACAGATCCGAACAAGGTAAACGAAAACATTTATATCCATGACTGCACAATTTATGCAAACCCGTTCACTGCGGATGCAACCGACGGTATAATGTCCGCGACAAGACTTGTCAGCGGTCCGACGCTGCGAGCTATGATAGCGGCGGAAAAAAGCGGAAAGAGCTTCCAGATAGGATCTACAAGGAAAAATGCGAAGAATGTCCGCATTTATAACAACTGGTTCTTCCGTGAGGGAACAACTCAGCAGATGGACGGCGGATATGATGTCCGTGCGGATTATGCTTATTTCTGCAACAATGATGTTTACGGTCTTGATTATGTAAGCTTTCAATCAGGCGAGTCGCTTGTATATATGAATAATAAATACGAGCGAACCTGTATGGAAATGACCGCATACGGCTGCTATGCTCAGGGAAATGAATACAAAAATGTTATAAATAACAACCGAGAACTTATAGTTGCGGACCATGTTCCGGAGGCAAGCGGAGTTTCAATGCTTCCGACAAGCGATCCTTATATTTACACCCTCGTCGGAAAGTCCTACGCAACCAATGATATAGTAGGCTATCAGATTTATGTTGACAGCGGTCCCGGTAAGGGCTCGACAAGAATTATTGAAGGAAACTCCGGTGATCGGGTAAGGCTTAATTCGCCGCTTGCGGTTACGGCTACGCTTGATACAAAGATAGTTTTAAGAATTCCGCGTCAGCATCAATTCTTTGTCGACTGTCTGCTCTACAACGGTGCGGCAGGAGGATTTTTCGGCGGCTGTTCGGATGTTATCTATGACGGCTGTACCTTCAGCCGAGTAAGCACTCAGTATCAGCAGGCTATATTCAATGACTGCAACTTCTATATTTCGTATGTCAATAATACATTTATAGATCCGTTCATGCTGTTCAACTACGGCTATGCGGAAAACTATATGAAGGATTGGACGGGACCGTCATATATTCAGCTTTATTCGATGGTCGGAAACAAGTCCATTGCCCACACCTTCCGCAGAAACACGCTTGACGGCTATCAGCTGAGAATTGAAGGCGTCGTTTATCGGAGTCTGGTAAATACTGTTATCGAGGATAATGTATTTACAAATGTTGATACAGCGGTCAAGATTAGAGGCTCATCATCGCTTTATGATCTCGGCGGAATACTTTTCTATAAGAACTCCACCGAAAATGTAAAAGCGATATGCAACTATATCGGACGCTCCGATGTTAACGATTACGGCTCTAAGCTTATTCAGTTCCTGACCTCCCATGAAGAGTTCGAGGGATTTGCATTAGGTGATGTTAACGGCGACGGAGTAGTTTCCTTAAAGGATTGCACGGCATTAAGCTATTATCTTGCGGGAAGACTTACACTTACCGCAAAGCAGCTTGACAGAGGAGATATTAACCGCAGCGGAGTCATTTCTCTTAAGGATGTTGCCGCGATAAAGAATTATCTTAAGGACCCGACAAAGCCGTTTAATACGAATTATAATGATACTGTGCTTGATGAATCTTCCCAGTCAGGAAGCTCAAGCAGCTCATCAAGCTCATCAAGCTCTTCGAGTTCGAGCAGCTCGTCAAGCTCAAGCAGCTCGTCAAGTTCATCAAGTTCAAGCAGCTCGTCAAGTACGCTGCCGTCTCAGTCAGAGATAAACAGCGATATTATTGATGATTCAAGCAGCGGCTATATAGACGGTGTTTGGTAAAATTTAAAAAGGAGGCAAAGCTATGAAAAAATATTATAAAAAACCAGATTTATCTTTTTTAGATACAGCCTCGGAAATGTATGATATCTGTACTGTATCCGGAGGGGATATTGTTTATAACGGAGATATGGACGGATATTTTGAAGGAGAGGCTCCTGAGGACTAAAAATTAAAAACGGGCTGCCCTTCGGGGCAGCTCTGAGAGCGCCGATATTTCGGCACTCTCTCGGACGGGGATGCCGTTCGCTCGAAAATCCTTGATTTTCGGACTGCACTCTATCCCCGCCGACACCACCCCTGTGTTCTTGAAAAATCGCATGTTTAGCAATTTTTCGCTTATAAAGTGTTTTTTCGCCGCACCTGTCGCCGAAAAAACAAAATGTGGCATAAACGCCGCAACACAACCTGATTTCAGGTTTACAGACAGACTGAGGGCTGCCCTTCGGGGCAGCCTTCCTAATAAAGGACGGTTCATTATGAACAGAGAAAAAGTATCACTAAAAGCGGCGCAGGAGGGAATAGTCCTGCTTAAAAACGAAGATAACATTCTTCCGCTTGATAAAAAAAGCCCCGTCTGCATTTTCGGAAGAGGGCAAAATGAGTTTTATAAAGGCGGAAGAGGTTCAGGCGATGTAAATTCAGCCTATTATATTGACATTCCGTCGGGCATTAAGCAGTCCGGCTTTAAAATAAACGAAAAACTTTTATCGGCTTATAGGAAAAAAGGAACAGTAACAAAAAAGCAGATAATTTCCGCGTCGGAATTTTCTGAAAACGCGGTAGCGGTAATTTCCAGAAATTCGACAGAATTCTGGGACAGAGAAATAAAAAATGATTTTACTCTTAAAGCAGAGGAAGAAAATTTGCTTTTGTCACTTGAAAAATCGGATTTTAAGAATATAATTTTAATTCTAAATATTGCGGGTCTTATTGATTTTACATTTTTAAAAAGATATAAAAAAATAAAAGCTGTATTGCTTTGTTTTCTTCCGGGAATGGAGGGCGGAAGAGCAATAGGGGATATTTTATGCGGAAAGGTAAACCCCTCGGGACATCTTACAGACACCGCCGCCTACTCCTACGGCGATTATCCTTGCGCGAAAAATCATCACTATTTTGCCGATACCGTTTATTATGAAGAGGATATTTTTACAGGCTACAGATATTTTGAAACTGTAAAAGGAGCAAAGGATAAGGTCGCTTTTCCTTTCGGTCACGGACTTTCATATACCGATTTCAGAATTTCCGATGTAAAGCTTTTTGAAAACGGGGAAGAAATTGAAATTTCATTTGATGTAACGAATATCGGAGACCGCTCGGGCAAAGAGGTCGTTCAGATCTATTCGGGCAGAAAAGACGCTGTAAACCGCCCTGATTCAGAGCTTCGCGCCTTTAAAAAAACAAGGTTTTTAAAGCCGAATGAAACGCAAAGCGAGATTTTAAAAATCAAAAAGTGCGAGCTTAAGGAATTTGATGAATTGCTGGGCGCTTGGGTTTTAAAAAAAGGCGTTTATTCCTTCTTTATAGGAAACAGTATCAGAAATACGGTGTTTGCAGGAAGCTTTGAGCAAAAAAAGGATGAAATATTACTTAAGACCGGCTCTTTGTTAAATTGCAAGCTTCCGTCCCGTCTTTTGTCCGACGGAAGCGTTTTAAAAGAAAACGCGTTTGATAAGAGAGATTTTGCGGAAAAATCATGCAAAAGCGAATATATAAGCCCTGATATACTTTTTGAAAAACACTCAAATCACACTCTTTATGATGTTGCCGATAAAAAGCTATCGTTAAAAGCGTTTATAAAAGAGCTGAGCGTTTCTGAAAAAATAAATTTATGTCAGGCTCAGCCCCCTGCGATTCCGAGAGGAACAGCCGGAATGGGAAATAATTTCGAAAGAAGAATTCCCAATATTCAGACTGCCGACGGACCTGCGGGCTTAAGGGTATCGACCCATACGACCTGTTTTC
>DBKZ01000080.1:4569-5841 GCA_002297415.1 Ruminococcaceae bacterium UBA737 | reverse complement strand
GTTCCCTACTGCCCCCGCTGCGGAACTCCGCTTTCAAGCCATGAGGTTGCTCAGGGCTATAAGGCGGTAAAGGAAAGAAGTGCCGTAGTACGCTTTAAAAAGGCTGATGAGGACGCTTATTTCCTCGCATGGACGACAACTCCGTGGACTCTTCCCTCAAACACCGCGCTTTGCGTAAACCCCGACGAAACCTACTGCAAGGTAAAAGCCGCGGACGGTTACACCTATTATCTTGCCGAGGCACTCGCAGACAAGGTGCTTTCAAAGCTTTCGGACGGCGAAGCTCCCGCCTATGAGGTGCTTGAAAGATTTAAGGGAAAAGACCTTGAATACAGCAAATACGAACCGCTCTTTGATTTTGTTCAGCCTATTGCCGACAAGCAGAAGAAAAGCGCTTTCTTTGTAATGTGCGACAGCTATGTTACAATGACCGACGGTACCGGAATAGTTCACTGCGCGCCTGCTTTCGGTGAGGACGACGCAAGGGTAGGAAGAAATTATGATCTTCCCTTTATTCAGCTTGTAGACTCCAAGGGCGAGCTTACCGCCGAAACTCCTTATGCCGGCAAGTTTGTTAAGGATGCAGATCCGCTTGTTCTTAAGGACCTTGACGAAAAGGGACTTTTATTTGACGCGCCGAAATTCGAGCATGATTATCCCTTCTGCTGGAGATGCGATACTCCCCTTATTTATTATGCGCGCGAGTCATGGTTCATAAAAATGACCGATGTCAAGGATGACCTTATAAGAAACAACGATACAATAAACTGGATTCCCGAAAGCATAGGCAAGGGCCGTTTCGGAGACTGGCTTAAGAATGTTCAGGAATGGGGAATTTCAAGAAACAGATACTGGGGAACTCCGCTTAATATCTGGCAGTGCGAGTGCGGACATCAGCATTCTATAGGCAGTATTGCGGAGCTTAAGGAAATGTCCGACAACTGCCCCGACGATATCGAGCTCCATCGCCCATATATCGACGCGGTAACGATAAAATGCCCGCATTGCGGAAAGGAAATGCACCGTGTGCCCGAGGTTATCGACTGCTGGTTTGATTCAGGCTCCATGCCTTTTGCACAGCATCATTATCCCTTTGAAAATAAGGAGCTTTTTGAATCTCAGTTCCCTGCCGATTTCATTTCGGAGGCTGTAGACCAGACAAGAGGCTGGTTCTATTCCCTGCTTGCGATTTCCACACTGATATTCAATAAGGCGCCCTATAAAAATGTTATCGTTTTAGGTCATGTTCAGGACGAAAACGGACAGAAGATG
>DBKZ01000080.1:0-4509 GCA_002297415.1 Ruminococcaceae bacterium UBA737 | reverse complement strand
GCGCTCGAAACCTACGGTGCTGACGCCATAAGGTGGTATTTCTATACAAATTCGGCTCCTTGGCTTCCTAACCGTTTCCACGGAAAGGCTGTTATTGAGGGGCAAAGAAAGTTTATGGGTACTCTTTGGAACACCTATGCTTTCTATGTGCTTTATGCGAACATTGACAATTTTGACCCGACAAAATATTCTTTCTCAGACTGCAAGCTTACCGTAATGGATAAATGGCTTATTTCAAAGCTTAATTCCATGGTAAAGGCTGTTGACGAAAACTTAAATAACTATAAAATTCCCGAGGCGGCAAAGGCTTTGCAGAATTTTGTCGACGAGATGAGTAACTGGTATGTCCGCAGAAACAGGGAGCGCTACTGGGTTCAGTCGATGACCGAAGATAAGATAACCGCTTATATGGTGCTTTACAAGGCGCTTGTAACAACCGCTAAGGCGGCGGCGCCCATGATTCCTTTCATGGCAGAAAGCATTTATCAGAATCTTGTAAGAAGCGTTGATAAATCCGCGCCAGAAAGCATTCATCTTTGCGATTTCCCGAAGTTTGACAGCTCGGCTATAGACGAAAAGCTTGAACAGGATATGGAAACAGTTCTTGAAATAGTTGTTCTCGGAAGAGCGGCAAGAAACGGAGCCGTTCTTAAAAACCGCCAGCCACTTAACCGCATGTTTATAAACAGCAGCAAAAAGCTTGACGGCTACTTTACCGATATTATCAAGGACGAGCTTAATATCAAAAATGTTGAATTTACGGACGAGGTTGACGGATTTGTAAACTACACCTTTAAGCCTCAGCTTAAAACCGTCGGTCCTAAATTCGGAAGACAGTTAAACGATATAAGAGCGGCGCTTTCCTCTCTCAACGGAACCGCAGCAAAGGATGAGCTTGACAGCACAGGAAAGCTTACGCTAAATCTTCCCTCGGGCACGGTCGAGCTTACGGCAGAAGACCTTTTAATAGAAACCTCACAGAAGGAAGGATTTTATACCGTAAGCGACAAGGGCGTTATAGTATCAATAGATACCGTTCTTACGCCTGAGCTTATCGCGGAGGGTGTTGCCCGTGAGCTTATCAGTAAAATTCAGACAATGCGCAAGGAAGCAGGCTTCAACGTTACCGATCACATCACCGTTAAATTGGCGGGAGAAGAAAAAATCCTTGACATTGCGCAGAAAATGTGCGACGATATAACAAAGGATACTTTAGCCGACAGCCTGTCCGCAGGAGAGCCCGACGGCTTTACAAAGGATTGGGATATCAACGGCGAAAAGCTTACTATTGGTATTAAAAAAGTCTGAAGGAGCAGAAAAAATGCAGGAACAGAATAATAACAATTTTATAGAGGATATCAGTTCCGGATATGTAAACCCGAATATTCACCGCGAAAATCCCGTCAGCACCTACAGCGAGGGCTTATTCAAGCATATCGGCGGAATTGTAAAGGCAATTGCGTTTATCATCGCTTTCGGAATTATTGCGATTTCGTTTGTTGCGGCTTATTTCCTGTATACAAAGGAAAAGCTTTATATGGCTCTTTCCCTCGGAATTGTAATCGGCGGAACCTTTATTGCCCTTATAAACCTGTTCCTGATATACGGAATGGGACAGATACTGACACAAAACAATGAGATAATCAAGCAATTAAACAGAAAATAGTTTTTTGAGCTAAATCAGCCATACCGTATGCTCGGTATGGCTGATTTTTATGTCTTGTATTTTAAACTCATTTGTGATATAATACATAGGAATATTTCTTATAAGAAAGAGGCTTGATTTATGAAAATTTCTTCAATTTTCAGCAAAATTAAGAATTTTTTCCATAACGATAATTCATTTAAAGAAACAGGGCTGTATAAAACTCTTGACGCTCTGAAAATCAATGTTTCTTCTACAAAAAAATCAAGAATTACGGGACTTGTCCTTTCATTGGTGCTTATTATAACCGTTATTTTGGATAATAACGCTTTTTTGTCGCAGGATTTTAAATCAAAATGGGTATTGCTTGCCTTCTGCCTTGTGTTCCCATTGGTTATAGGTGCTCTTGCGGCTTTTAATTTCAGATTTAAAAACGGTATAACGGACAAGGTTGCCCATCTTGTATTCCTTTTCGTTCTTCCGCTTTTGACAATTTCCATGACCGAGTGTCTTAATAATGTTTTTATCTATAATATGACATATCTCGGATTTAGAGGCAACTATATCTTAGTTCTTATTTTGTATTTTGTATTTTTCGCGGTTTCGGGAAGCCTCAGAGTTTCGATACTCGTTGTTAACCCCATTCTTTACGGACTTGCCCTCGCGCATTGCTATATAATGGATTTCCGCGGAACTCCGTTTATTCCGATGGACTTTTTAAGCATTACAACCGCTGTTAATGTCGCAAATACTTATTCATATAAGCTTACGCACCTTGTATTAACAGGCTCGCTTATATTTATATTTATTATGGTAATCGGAATTAAAATCCGCACACCGAAGTACCATATCATAACAAAAATTGTATCAAGGGTATTTACAGGTCTTTTTTCCGCTATTATCCTTTCCCTTTTCTATTTCACATCAATTTTTGCCGACGCAGGAGTTAAACCCGATTTCTGGAATCAAACAAGAGGATATAAGAACTACGGATTTGCATTCAATTTCTTCTGCAATACAAAATATCTTTTTATGTCCGCTCCCTCCGGATATGACGCGGACAATGTTGCGGATTATGTCGAGAAAAATATTGACAAAAAAGAAACTGTTGAGGTTACCGAAACTACACCGAACATAATCTGCATAATGAACGAATCGCTTTCCGATTTAAGCGTTTTAGGCGATTTTACAACGAATACGGATTATATGCCCTTTATGCGAAGCTTAACCGAAAACACCGTTAAAGGAAATCTTTATGTTCCTGTTATCGGTGCCGGCACTTCAAATACGGAATTTGAATTTTTAACAGGTCATACAACCGCGTTTTTGCCCTCGGGAAGCAACGCTTATATGCTTTATATCAACTCCCCCATTGCCACAATGGTTTCAACTCTTGAGGGTCAGGGTTACAATTCCGCGGCATTCCATCCCTATTATTCAAGCGGCTGGAACAGAGTAAATGTTTATAACAACATGGGCTTTAACAGTCAGAAATTCCTTGAAAATATAATGGATATTTCCATTATGGACGAATATATGAGCAACAGCTCGGATCCGAACTATATTCAGCAGCTTATCGACCAGTACTACCCCGACAGGACAAATATGTTCTTAAGGCAGTATATAAGCGACTCTTATGATTATAAGGTGCTGATAGAGGATTTCCAAAACCGTGACAGAAATATGCCCTATTTCATGTTTAATGTTACAATGCAAAATCACGGCGGATATACAACTAAGTTTGACAATTTCAATGAAGAGGTATATCTTACATCTTCCGAAACCGAATATGTCAAGGCAAACAGATATCTTTCGCTTGTAAAGAAAAGCGACGAAGCTTTCAAAGAGCTTGTTGAGTATTTCAAGACCGTTTCAGAGCCCACCGTTATCTGTATGTTCGGCGACCATCAGCCGTCCATAGAAACCTCGTTTATAGCGGAAACCTTAGGAGTAAAGGACCTTTCGGGGCTTACCTTAGAGCAGGAGCAAAAGCGCCATGTAACGCCGTTTATAATCTGGGCTAATTATGACATTCAGGAAGAAACTATTGATAAAATGAGCAGTAACTATCTGTCTTCTTATGTTTTAAAGGTTGCAGGCGTTAAGCTTACGGAATATAACAAGTATCTGTTAAATCTTTATAAGCAATTGCCCGTAATTGATACTGTAGGCTATATTGACGCAGAGAACAATTATTACAACTGGCAGTCGCAGACGAAGTACTCTCAAATTCTCAGCGAATACGAAAAAATTCAGTACAACAATATTTTCGATTCCGAAAATAAGAGCCTTGATATCTTTTATCTTGAAGGATATAAGGGAGACGAGGGCAAGAAAACCGAAAAGGTTACTGCGGAAGTTAAGAAAAAATGAGAAACACATCGCTTTGTTATATTTATAAAGACAAAAAATATCTTCTTATTCACAAGAATAAGAAGAAAAACGATTTAAACCGTGACAAATGGATAGGCGTCGGCGGAAAATTTGAGGATAAGGAAAGCCCCGAGCAATGCAACAGGCGCGAGGTCTTTGAGGAAACAGGGCTTAAGCTTAAAAGCGCCGAATATAAAGGAATTATAACATTCATTTCTGATACTTGGGAAACGGAATATATGCACCTTTTTACAAGCTCTGATTTTACAGGAGATTTAAAAGCCGAATGCGACGAGGGCGAGCTTTGCTGGGTCGATGAGGACAAGCTTTTGACACTTCCCACTTGGAGCGGAGATATAATATTTTTAAGACTTTTAAACAGCGACAGGTTTTTCTCCCTTCGGCTTGAATACCGCGGAGAACAGCTTATCAGCGCTGTACTTGATGATAAAGAGCTTTCTTTGGAGGAAGAAGTTTGAAACAAAATGAGT
>DBKZ01000054.1 GCA_002297415.1 Ruminococcaceae bacterium UBA737 | reverse complement strand
TTTTTCGACAGACTGAAATCCCCATTCGTAAGAATGGGGATTTTTTGGAGCGGATAACGGGAATCGAACCCGCATATTCAGCTTGGGAAGCTGACATTCTGCCATTGAATCATATCCGCATATTACATATTATAAACCCAAAGCTGTTAAAAATCAATACCGAAAACGGGCTACAGAGGTTTTATCCGCAGCCCGTTTAATTTTCTATTCAAATCTTTTCTTACAGCCTAATTTCTGCTGGCAGTCGTTAAGACCTGCCGATACGGTCGCCTTTGTTCTGTTATAGGATTTTTTAGCCGAAGCGAGTGTATTTGAATCAAGTCCTAAGGAGTCTATCGCCTGCTCGCTTTCGAGCGGATAAATCGTATACTGCGCCTTGTAGCGCTCGCCCGTTTTCTTGACCCATGTAGGAATTATGTCGGTTGCGGTGAGCTTTACCCGCCCGTCGCCGTACTTTGTGAATGTGTAGTAGAATAACACTCCGTCCTCGGTCTGTCCGCCGGGGCACTCCGCGCTTAGCTCCTCAAGCCGCTGATTTGAGATTGCATTTCCCATTGAGTAAAGGCAAACGGTCTGCCTAGCAGAGTCCGAAGATGTAATCATTTCCATCGGCTGAACAACATGCGGATGTCCCCCGACTATAACATCCGCACCGATATCGCAAAGCTTTTGGGCAATGGTTTTCTGAAAATCGTTTTGCTTAAGCTGATATTCCTCGCCCCAGTGCATATAAAAAACTATGCACTCCGCACCGTCGTTTTTCATATCCGCGACGGCTTTCTCGGCGCTTTGATAAAATCCGTCAAGATTCTGATAGGAAAATGAATTGATAAGCGGATTTGCCTCGGTCGAAATCATTGCTCCGTTTATCGACTTTCTCCCCGCAACATCGCATTTGTTCTCATAAGTGTAGCAGACCATGCCGATTTTTATGCCGTTTATGTCTTTTACAATATAAGTGTGGTCGGATTCCTGCTCCTTTGTGCCTAAAAACTCGGCGTTTTTCTCCTTTAAAACCTTAACCGTTCTTTTAATCCCGTAAAGTCCCGTATCGTAGCAGTGGTTGTTCGCGGTTAGAAATAAATCAATTCCCGCATTCTGACATTCATCAATAAAATTATCAGGAACATTGAAATTCGGATATCCCTTGTATTCGCCCGATTCCTTTCCGCCTAAGGTCACCTCTAAATTGGCGACGGCATAGTCCGCGTCGGTAAAATACTTTTTGATATTAGGAAAGAATGCGGAAAAATCGTAGGTTCCGTCCGCCTTTTTGGCGCCGTTTAACATCGGATTGTGCAAAAGCAGGTCGCCTGTGTTGACAACCGTCGCCGTTGCGACAACCGCATTCTTATCGGGCTTTTTTGTTTGCTGAGAGGAAGTAACGGACGAGCCGTCCGATTTCGAGGTTTTAATTGATTTTGAAATCATGCTCACCGCAAATGTCACCGCCGCGATAGCCGCGATAAGCAAAACCGCGCAGCAGCATAAAAATATATTTCTTTTTCTTATGGCTTTTTGCCTTTTTGTACTTCCCATATTATTTCCTTTCGGGTTTTATTATAATTATAATATACTAATTCTTATAAAAAAGCAACTTGTTTTAAAAGCAGTTGAAAAAAATCCGTTTTAATGTTAAAATTGGAAAGGTAAAATAAGGACGGTGAAATCTATGGATAAGGCTCTTCTTGACAAGCTTTCTGAGATAACGGAAGAGGAAATGAGGCTTAAATCGGGCGAAAAGCTTGACATTTCCGCGTATTCGGGCAACGATTCGGGAATTGTAGACTCAAAAAAGCTTTTAAAAACAGGCTCGCTTATAACCGTACGTCCGAATACGAGATTTACCTCTTTTCCGCGGCACAAGCACAATTATATTGAAATGGTCTATGTTTTAAAAGGAAAACAGACCCATATCATTGAAAATGAGAATAAAATTATTTTGCACGAGGGCGGACTGTTGATGATGAATCAGCATGTTTATCATGAGACGAAATATTCCTCGCAAAACGATATCGCGGTTAACTTTATTATTCTTCCCGAGTTTTTTGATACAGCTATTGAAATGGCGGGCAATAAAAGCATAATATCCGAATTTATTTTTTCAGGTCTTTCAAGCGAAAGCCGTTCGATAGACTATATTTATTTCGATATAAAGGACGATGTTCCGGTTAAAAATCTAATAGAAAACCTTATGTGGTCGGCTGTCTTTAAAAAGGGAAGCCGAAGGATAGACCAGATAACCATGGGACTTCTTATAATGTCCCTTATGCGAAGCCCGAAGCTTTCGGTTACGGGTAAAAACGCCACCTCAGCCGAAAGCACCGCAATGCTGGCTTTAAAAGAAATTGACGAAAACTATAAATTCGCCTCTCTTTCCTCCGTTGCCGAAAAAAACCATGTTTCCGTCGCCTATGTCAGCAAAGCCGTAAAGCTTGCGACGGGCAAAACCTTCAAAGAGCTGCTTTGCGATAAAAGGCTTAAAAGAGCCTCGGAGCTGCTTCAAAGCTCCATGCTTACAACCGATGAAATAATAAGATATGTGGGCTATGAAAATTCAAGCTATTTTTATAAAGCGTTTTTTAAAAAATTCGGAATGACCCCGAAAAGCTACAGATTGGGCGGCAAGGTTAAATAAGGTCCCTGTTTTATAAAATAATGACCTTTAAATTATGAGATTTATGTTCTATAATAAAGAAAAAAGGAGGATATAATTATGATTCATTATCTTCAGTCGAAAAAGAAATATGAAAGCTTAGGTATAGATGTCGATAAGGCGCTTGAAACCTTAAAGAGTCTGCCTGTAAGCCTTCATTGCTGGCAGGGCGACGATGTAACCGGCTTTGACCATGACGGCCCCTTAACAGGCGGAATTCAGACCACGGGAAATTATCTCGGCAAGGCTAAAACTCCCGATGAGCTTATGCAGGATATGGAAAAGGTTATTTCACTTTGCCCGGGAAAAAAGAAGCTTAATTTGCACGCAAGCTATGCAATATTTGAAAAAGGCGAGTTTGCCGACCGTGATAAATTAAAGCCGAAGCATTTTGCTAAATGGGTAGAATTTGCGAAAAAGCATGATATGGGAATTGATTTTAACCCTACCTTCTTTTCCCATCCGAATATAAAAGACGGGCTTACTCTTTCAAGCCCCGATGAAAGCGTCCGTAAATTCTGGATCGAGCACGGAAAGGCTTGTATCAGAATATCGAGCTATTTTGCCGAGGAAACCGGAATTCCCTGCGTTATGAATATCTGGACGGGGGACGGCTTTAAGGATATCCCCGGCGACAGAATGGGTCCTAGAATGAGATATAAGGATTCAATTGAGCAGATTTTAAGCGAGCCTTATGATTTTAAAAAGGTTAAGCCCTGCATTGAGTCAAAGGTATTCGGAATAGGCGTTGAGGCGTATACCTCGGGCTCCGCTGAATTTGCCCTTTCCTTTGCGGCAATGAATAAGGAAAAGTGTATGCCGCTTATGGATAACGGACATTATCACCCGACAGAGGTTGTTTCGGATAAAATTCCGGCACTTCTTTGCTTCTTTAACGAAATCGCTCTTCATATAACAAGACCTATCCGCTGGGATTCAGATCATGTTGTTATTTTCGATGATGAAACAAAGGAAATGGCAAAGGAAATCGTCCGCTGCAACGCGCTTGACAGAGTTTATATGGCTCTTGATTATTTTGACGCGAGCATAAACAGAATTTCCGCTTGGTCGGTAGGCTTCAGAAGCTGGCAAAAGGCGCTTTTAAATGCGCTTCTTATGCCTCATGATAAGCTTAAAACTTTGCAGGACGAGGGAAGATTTACAGAGCTTATGGTTTTAAATGAGGAAATAAAAACTCTTCCGTTCGGCGATATCTGGGAGCAGTACTGTAAATCATCAAATGTTCCTACAGACAACGAGCTTTTCGGCGAAGTAGATAAATATGAAAAAGAAGTTCTTATAAAAAGGGGATAATTAAAAATGGGAATACTTGATATCAAGGTTTTAAAGGATTACATAAGAATGTGTAATGACGGCTGGCTTCAGGGCTGGCACGAGAGAAACGGCGGAAATCTTACCTACAGAATGACCGACGAAGAGGTAAACGAATGCAAGCCGTATTTCAGCTTTGAGCGCCCTTGGGTAAATATGGGCGTTCAGGCGGATAATCTTAAGAATGAATACTTTTTAGCTACCGGTTCGGGCAAATTCTTCAGAAATGTGATTTTAGAGCCGCAGGATAATATTTGTATCGTTGAGATTAACGATAAGGGCGACAGCTACCGCATTGTTTGGGGACTTGTAAAGGGCGGAAAACCCACAAGCGAATTCCCGAGCCATTTTATGAATCACAGCGTAAGAAAAGCCGCTACAAACGGCGAAAACAGGGTTATTTATCATGCTCACCCCGCAAATGTTATAGCTCTTACCTATGTTCTTCCTCTTACCGCAAAAGCCTTCACACGCGCCCTCTGGCAGAGCGCAACCGAGTGTCCGGTAGTTTTCCCGAACGGTGTAGGGGTAGTTGAGTGGATGGTCCCTGGCGGCTCTGATATAGCTATGGCTACAAGCAAGCTCATGGAGAAATATGAGGCGGCGGTCTGGGCTCACCACGGACTTTTCTGCTCGGGTCCCGATTTCGATATAACCTTCGGACTTATGCACACCATTGAAAAAGCCGCTGAAATCTATGTCAAGGTCTTATCAATGGGTCAGGGCATAAAGCAGACTATAACAGACGATAATTTAAGGGCAATCGCTAAGGACTTCGGCGTTACCTTAAATGAAGAGTTTTTAGATTAAAAAATGTGTTCCTTGCGGCACGGATATAACCAAACCCTATCGGCTCAGCCTTTCAGGCTGACCCACTTCCCCTTTCGTCTAAAGGGGGAAGCTGGGGTTTCTGCGAGACTAAAGAAAAGGCTCCCTTCTTATGCGTTAGCATACAGAGGGGAGCTGGCGCGCTTTTTGCGCGACTGAGGGGTATTCTTCTAAATGCTGGACATTAAATTTTTAAAAATGTACTATTATAGCACATTATCCAAAAATTTATGTACTGTTTTGGTACATTGTATTGTTTTTTATGCTCAACTATAGTACAATGTGTTATAATCTAATTGCAAAAGGAGTAAAACCAATGACCATACTTGAAAATCT
>DBKZ01000065.1 GCA_002297415.1 Ruminococcaceae bacterium UBA737 | reverse complement strand
AAAGGGTATAAAATCCGCCGTAAGAAAGACCCGCCATTCCGAAAACGCCCGTGCAATAAGGCTCCTTTTCAAAATAATCAAGACAGCGCTTTATCGAATAAATTTCCAAAGCCGCAATGCTTGAGCCGAGCTGCTTAAGCTTAAGGTCAAGCTCGTCTCTTTTATTATCGGGTCCGAATCTGTTTATCTGCCACAGGCAAAGCTGAGGAGCAAAAACATTTACTCCCTTATTAAATATCCGCATTGACATATTATTATAATTTTCGGTATCGAAAAATCCGCTGCAGAATTCGGGTGTTCCCCATCCGCCGTGCTGAGAAATGACAAGCGGAAGCTTTTTATCTGTCTTATGCCTGAATAAAATTCCGTAAAACAAATAATCCTTAAACAGCTCAAGCTGAATTCTTTCGATAATCATTTTATCGTCTTCAAAGACAAGTCTTTTTGTAACGGAAAGAATTTCTTTCGGCTTTATATTTAAAGGCCAGCCGAGCATATCAAGATACTTTTTTCGGTATTCCTCCTGATTTTCGGAAAAATCCTTCATAAACCCGCTTCTGTTTTTTTCGCATTCCTTGCGGCGCTGATTTATAACCTCTTCAATTCCTCTTAAATACTTGATTCGGTAACCGTTTCCGTAATCGGGTCTTTCTGTATACATAAACATCCTCTCCTTAACTATTTAACAACTATTTCGTTATTATCCGCCGTAACATCGATATGGCTTAAAGCTCCGTCATTTTCAATTACCAGATCAACGACCTTGTTTTCAATTTCATTTCTTATAATATTGCGAAGCTCCCTTGCTCCGGTTTTCTTCCCGTCGCACTTTTCGGCGATTATATCGCAGACTCCGCCGCCTACCGTAACCTCCGTTCCGCGAAGCTTTAAGGCGGATTTCAGCTCGTCTAACATTAAAGCGGCTATTTTTGAAAGCGATTTCTTATCAAGCGGAGAAAAGACTACTATCTCGTCCACCCTTGCCAAAAACTCGGGTCTTAAAAATTCGCTTAATGCTTTTAACGCTTTTTCCTTTGACGCCTGCTCGGCCGTCTTATTGAAGCCTAAAAGCGTATCGTTTCTTTCGCTGCCCGCGTTAGAGGTCATAACAATAATAGTGTTTTCGAAATTGACCGTTCTTCCCTGCGCGTCGGTTATTCTTCCCTCATCAAGGATTTGGAGAAGAACATTCATTACATCGGGGTGAGCCTTTTCAATTTCATCGAATAAAACCACAGAATAAGGCTTTCTTCTTACCTTTTCGGTAAGCTGACCTGCCTCGTCAAATCCGACATATCCGGGGGGCGCTCCGATAAGTCTTGAAACGGCGTGCTTTTCCATAAACTCCGACATATCAAGCCTGATAAGAGTTTCGGGAGTATCGAAAAGCTGTTCGGACAGAGTTTTTACAAGCTGGGTTTTACCGACACCGGTAGGACCGACAAATATAAATGACGCAGGGCGTCTTAGTGCGCTTGTCTGAATTCTCGAACGCTTAACGGCGCTTGCTACAGCATGTGTTGCCGCCTCCTGACCTATTACGCGCTTATTCAAAGCGTCCTCCAACGAAGCAAGCTTTTTTAAATCGCTTTGCTCGACCTTTGCGGCGGGAATTCCCGTCCAAAGCTCTATTACCTTTGCAAGCTGAGCGTCGGTAACGGTATTATTTGACGCGGGCTCATAAAGCGACTGCGCATGTGCCTTATATTTTTCTATATCCGATTTTAAAATCGCAATTTTTTCAAAATCGGGATTTTCGACATTGCTTTCAAGCTCTTCCAATCTGTTTGTTGCATCGTTTATCTTTTTATTTTCCTCATAAAGCTCGTCAATAGCTTTGTTTTCAAGGCTTGTGCAGGCGCATGCCTCGTCAAGCAAATCTATAGCCTTATCGGGTAAAAATCTGTCGGTAATATATCTTTCCGAAAGCAAAACGGCTTTTTTAACAATTTCATCGGGTATAACAACCGTATGATAGCCCTCGTAATAGGATTTAACACCCTTTAAGACCTCTATTGTTTCCTCAATAGAAGGCTCTTCTATAGTAACAGGCTGGAAACGGCGCTCTAAAGCCGCGTCCTTTTCAATATACTTTCTGTATTCCTTAAAGGTTGTTGCTCCGATAACCTGAATTTCACCCCTTGAAAGGGCGGGCTTTAAAATATTTGCCGCGTTCATCGAGCCCTCGGCGGAGTCACCCGCTCCGACAAGATTATGAATTTCATCAATAAAAAGAATTATATTGCCCGAGCTCTTAACCTCTTCAAGCAATCCCTTTACCCTTGCTTCAAACTGACCTCTAAACTGCGTTCCCGCAACAAGACCCGTTAAATCAAGGAGCATTATTTCTTTATCGAGCAGACGCGCGGGAGCGGTCTTATCGGCGATTTTAAGAGCAAGACCCTCGGCGATAGCGGTTTTTCCTACCCCCGGTTCTCCGATTAAGCAGGGATTGTTTTTTGAGCGGCGCGATAGAATCTGAATTGTTCTGTAAAGCTCCTTTTCCCTGCCGATAATTCTGTCAAGCTTTCCGTCCCTTGCTTTCTCGGTTAAATTGGTGCAGAACTGGTCGATATATCTTCTTTTCTTCTTTTTAGGCTGCTTAGAAGAATTCGGCTTTTGCTCGGCGGATTTGTTCTCGCTTTCCGTCGAGGCACCGAAAATATTTTTCAAAAAAGGAATTGCAGGTGCGGTGCCTAAGTTAAAGGTTTCATCATTTAGCTCTTCATCTAAAGGCATTTCGCCGTCATTCATCATATCCATGAACTGATTGCTCATCATTTCAATATCCTCATCGGATACATTCATACTTTTGAGCATATCGTCAACCGGCTTTATACCTAAAGATTTTGCGCACATCAGGCAAAGACCCTCAGGCTCTGCCGACGGATTTGCGGGATTTGATATAAACACAACAGCCGGCCGTTGCTTGCATTTTGAACAAAGTTTCATTTTTATAAATTGCTCCTTTATTTTATGAGGTTTGAGAAAAGTTTAAAAAATATTGATTCGTTTATCATATCCTCGGACAAAACCGAAATTCCGCCCTTTGACACAACAACGATAAAATTAACTATAAGAATAAACAGCGCCGCAAATATCATTCCCTTTACAAGACCGAGTAATCCTCCTAAAAGCCTGTTAATACTTCCCACAAAAGAAATATTGAACATTCCGTTTATAAGCCTTGAAAGTATTTTTATAAGGAAAAACAAAATTGCAAACATTGCCGCAGAAATAACACCCGAAAGCGCCTTAACAACTACGGGCTTAACCGTGCTTTCAGCTATTTTATCAGAAATCTCCTCGGTTTTATCGTCCGTTGCTTTTGACGCGGCGTCATCGATTTTTTCTTTTGTTATTCCGAAGGATTCGGCATATTTTTTAAGATAATCCGGAAGAGAATCCCAAATAGCCGAGGCAGAATCGGTCTTGACATCATCAAGTGCGCCTTTAACGGAACTTTCCACAGAATTTGCAACAAATCTGTTGTAGCAAAATTTCGCGACCGGCTTACTTGCATAAACCGAAATTATAAGCGCCAGAATACAGCCCGCAACCTCGATAACCGTCCTGACAAAGCCTCTTTTTGAGGATATCCAAGCTGTAATCAATATAATCGCGACTACTATCAGATCAAATATAAGAGCCTTTAAGCCGTACATCATCACTTCTCCTTTTTACTGATATCAAATTCATCCATACTTGTGTCCGTTATAACCGCAACGGAATATGTTCCCGTAACGGCAAGCCTTTTACAGCCGTAACCGCACTCGCCTGTTCTTACAAGCGTTCCGTCTATATCATAGACAAAGGTTTTAGTGTCACTGATACAATAAATATGACTGCCGAACAGCTGTATATCACTTATGGTTTCGTTTATCTGAAATTCATCTTTTTTATTTCCGCTTGAATCCGTTACAACAACGATGTTCTGATTTTTATTGCTCGAAAGATTGAAAACAAAAAGATTTTTTCTTCCATAGCTTCGATAATAGCTTAAATCAAGCTCTTTTTCAAGCGTTACCGTAGAATTCTTTTTTAGATTTATAAAGCTTACATAGCCCCCGTCCGCTCCGACAACAAGATTTCTGCCCGACGCCTTTAAGGAAATTACGGTTTTTTCTTTTAGGTCAAGCGTATAGACAGGGTCTGCCGATTCAAAGCTCAAAACATATAAATGAGAAGAAAATCTTCCGCTTACTGTAGTTATCGTTGAAACGCCTATTTTCTTTCCGTCGGCGGATACGCAAACATTATTTATTATTTCTTTAGCCGAATTCCAAGTATAAAGTCTTTTTGATTTCCTGTTATATACCGTTACCGTCGAAGCATAATCGGCGGAAGAAGTGACTACCGCATAGCTGCCGTTTCTGCCTATTGCCGCGCAGATAATCGGGTCGTCAGACTTATATGTATTTGTTACCTCTTTTAAATTTGAAACACTAAGCTCATTTCCGCCCTGATCATATACAAGTACTCTTGTCTCGCTGACGCTCATAACAGGGTTTTCATAGCCGCAAAGCCTATGATAAACCTCCTTGCCCGAGCGGTTATATGCCGTAAGACCGGTATCGGAAAGGATATAAAAAACGGATGTGTTTTGCTTGATATCAATGGTTGACAGTCCGTTAAGCTCAACAGGAAAGCTTCCCGAGCCTATAACAGCTGAAAGATTTTTGACATTTTCGATTAAATTTACAGGCAAAATTAAGGAAAGAATAATATTTGCTGCAATTAAGAAGGCTACGGTTGTTAGAAAAATTCTGAATTTTCTCTGTCTTTCAACCTTTTTTCCCTTGATAACCTTTACCTTTGAAGTGCCGTTTAAAAGGCCGTCGTCAAAAACAACCTCTTTTTCTTTCGTTCTTTCTTTTTTAATCGGTTTTTTTTCTTTTCCGAATTTTTTCTTTCCGTACTGTTTTTTTCTGTAATCAGGCAAAATTCACACCGCCTTTCAATAATAAACCTTATTTAAGAACAACCCCTGAGGCGGAAATGTTGTCCCTATCCTCGTGCGGTCGTTAGTTTTAAACGCTTCGTTTACGCATTCAATACTTTTTAGTCCTATTCCCGCTTCATAAACAGTGCCGGCAATAATGCGCACCATGTTATATAAAAAGCCGTCCGCACTGACAGTCAGCCTATAATCGGAGCCTATTTTTTCAAAGGCGCAGTCATAAACGGTTCTTACGGTGCTTTCAACCGACCTTTTGCTTCCCGAAAAGCTGATGAAATCATGAGTTCCTATAATTGAACGGCATACCTTATCTGCGGCTGTCATATCCGGAAGAGTATTTATATGCACGGCATATCTTGACTTAAAAGGATCTTTAATACCTGTATAGAAATTATAGATATATTCTTTTTTTCTGCACGAATATCTGGCATGGAAATCGGAATTAACCTGCTCGCAGTCAAAAACAGAAATATCGGGCGGAAGAATTGAATTAAGACCCAAAAGAAAAGCCTCTTTCGGAATTGAATCCATACAGTCAATATGACAGCAGAATTCGTTTGCATGAACGCCGGCGTCGGTTCTGCTGCAGCCCGTAACGGGAGTTACGCTGCCTAAAAGCTTTTTTAAGGACTCCTGCAATACCGACTGCACCGTAACGGCATTCGGCTGAATTTGCCAGCCGTGATAAGCCGTGCCGTCAAAGGAAAGTCTTAAAAACATCCGCTTCAAAAAATCACACCTTAATGTTTATAATTATCACTGCCGCGCAGGAAACCAATGAAAAAACCAAAGCGATTAAATCAGTAAAAGAATATTTAAGTCTTTTCATTCTCACTCTGCCCACGCCGCCGTTATAACAGCGGCACTCCATAGCCTCTGCAAGCTCATAAGCTCTCCTGACCGAGGAAATAAGCAGCGGAATAAGAATAGGAATAAGAGCTTTTAACCTCTCCTTGAATTTTCCGCTTTCAAGGTCAGCTCCGCGCGCCTTTTGAGCATTCATAATTTTCTGAGTTTCTTCGACCAAGGTTGGGATAAATCTTAAAGCTATAGTCATCATCATGGCAAGCGTATGAACGGCAACCGAAAGCCCTATAAAAGAAAGTGGTTTTAAAAGATTTTCTATTGCGTCGGTCAAATCGTTCGGCGTTGTCGTATAGGTTAAAACAGAGCTTATAAGAATAAGCAGAAAAATTCTGAGCGACATAAAAGAAGCCTGATATATTCCGCCTGTTGTAACCTTAAGCTTAAAAATATTAAAAAGCGTTTTTCCGCTGTCATTATAGAAAAGGTTTATAAGACCTGTAAAAATAACTATCGGCAGGATTGATTTAAGATTTTTAAGATACATCGTTATCGGTACCTTTGAAATAAAGATAACCGCAAAAAACACAGCCGTTAAAAAAAGGAGCGAATACAAATCTTTACAAAGGAATATGAAAACAATATATAAAATAAGAAGAATAAGCTTAGTTCTCGGGTCCAGCCTATGCAAAAAAGAATTGCTTTCAAAATACTGTCCGAAGGTTATATCCTTAATCATTTCCGCTACCTGCCTTCAACAAGTATTCAAGCGCTTCACCGACTGTAAAGATATCCTCTCTTACATCATAGCCCTTTGCTTTTATCGTTCTTAGAATGTTTGTTACAATCGGAACATTAAGCCCTATGCTTTTTAAATGCTCTGCGTCAGAAAAAACATTATAGGTTGTATCAAATCTGTCAATCTCGCCTTTGTTCATAACAATGAGCTTATCCGCAAGAACAGCCATGTCCTCCATATTATGAGAAACTATCATAACAGTGGCATTATATTCCGAGGCATATTTTTTAATGATTTCCACAACATCGGCTCTGCCCTTAGGGTCAAGCCCTGCAACAGGCTCGTCAAGTATTAAAACCTCGGGTCTCATTGCCATAACGCCTGCTATAGCCACTCTTCTTTTTTCGCCGCCCGAAAGGTCAAAAGGCGATTTTTCCATATATTCGGGCTTAATGCCGACAAGGTTCGCTATTTCATAAACCCTTTTTTCAAGCTCAGAGTCTTTAATTCCCATATTTTTCGGACCGAAAGCAATATCCGCAAATACAGTTTCTTCAAAAAGCTGATATTCGGGGTACTGAAAAACAAGCCCCACCTTAGCGCGGACCTGCCGTATTTCCTTCGGGTTATCCCAAATATTCACGCCGTTTAACAGTATTTCGCCCGATGTAGGCTTTAAAAGCCCGTTCAGGTGCTGCACAAGCGTTGATTTACCCGATCCCGTGTGACCGATAATACCTATTATTTCGCCCTTTTCGGCGGTAAACGAAACGTTTTTAACCGCGTCGTTTACAAACGGTGTATTTCCGTCATAGGTGTGGGTAAGATTTTTTACCTCTAAAACTGACAAACCTATTTTCCCTCCGAATGAAGCGCCGCAAATATCTGCTCGGCTGCTTCTTTTATGGAAATCGCGTGGGTATCCACGTTAAAGCCGTTTTTCTTTAAATTATACAAAAGCTCGGCGGTTTGCGGCACGTCAAGCCCGACTCTTTTAAGGCTTTCAACGTCCGAAAAAATCAC
>DBKZ01000019.1 GCA_002297415.1 Ruminococcaceae bacterium UBA737 | reverse complement strand
GTCACGATGGGCCTCGACCCCGGTTACCGCATGGGCTGCAAGGTCGCCGTCGTGGACGGCACGGGCAAGGTGCTCGATACGGCCGTCGTCTATCCCACGTTCAGCGAACGCAAAAAGCAGGAGGCCATCGATACGCTGGCCCGCCTGATCCGGAAGGACGGCGTGGAGCATATCGCCATCGGCAACGGCACCGCCAGCCGGGAGACGGAGCAGATGACGGTGGAGATGCTGCGGGGACTGCCGGGCGTCAGCTACATGATCGTCAACGAGGCGGGCGCGTCGGTGTACTCCGCCGGAAAGCTGGCGGCGGAGGAGTTCCCGGAGTACGACGTGAACCTGCGCTCGGCCATCTCCATCGCCCGGCGTTTGCAGGATCCGCTGGCGGAGCTGGTGAAGATCGACCCCAAGGCGATTGGCGTAGGTCAGTATCAGCATGATATGCCTCAAAAGGAGCTGTCAGGCGCACTTGACGGAGTAGTTGAGGACTGCGTAAACAAGGTCGGAGTCGACCTTAATACCGCCTCGGTTTCTTTGCTTTCAAGGATTTCGGGAATAAATTCCGCGGTTGCCGACAATATCGTTAAATACCGTGACGAAAACGGCGGATTTGTAAAGCGAACCGAGTTAAAAAAGGTTTCAAAGCTCGGCAATAAGGCTTTTGAGCAGTGCGCCGGATTTTTAAGAATTGAAAACGGCGCGAATGCTTTGGACGCAACCGCCGTTCATCCCGAAAGCTATGAGGTTGCGAAAAACCTTTTAAAAATCTGCGGATTTACGGAAAACGATGTAAAGGAAAAGAAAATATCGGGTATTTCAGAAAAATTAAATGCTCTCGGCGAGACTGATACCGCCGAAAAGCTCGGAGTAGGAGTATTAACGCTTAAGGATATAGCCTCGGAGCTTGAAAAGCCGTGGAGAGACCCGAGAGACGAAATCGAAAAGCCCCAGCTTCGCCGCGATGTTCTGACACTAGACGATTTAAAGGTCGGAATGGAGCTTAAAGGAACGGTCAGAAATATAATAGACTTCGGAGCATTCGTCGATATCGGAGTTCATGAGGACGGGCTCGTTCATATTTCTCAGATATCCCATAAATTTATAAAACACCCCATTGATGTTTTAAAGGTCGGGCAGACCGTGACGGTATGGGTAATGAATGTCGATAAGAAAAGAAACAGAATCTCGCTTACAATGAAAAAGGAAAATGCTTTAAATGGAACAGAAAACCAATAACTTAAAAGGCGGTTTAATTCTTCTTATAACCGCGTTTATATGGGGGCTTGCGTTCGTTGCCCAGTCGGACGCGGCTTCAAAAATTCCGCCCTTTGCCTTTAACGCACTGCGTTCGGCAATCGGCGCGGCAGTGCTTTTTTTGCTGATGCTTTTCAGAAAAATAAAGCTTAAAGAGGATATTTTTATTTCGAAAACCGCTTCTAAAAAGCATGTCGCTTTAGGCGGAGCGGTTTGCGGAGCAATGCTCTGGCTTTCGATAAATCTTCAGCAGATGGGTCTTACATATTATGAAAATCACGGCTTGCAGGGCGGCTCTGCAAGAGGTGCGTTTTTAACGGCGCTTTATGTCGTTATAGTTCCCATAATCTCGGTGTTTTTAAAAAGAAAGGTATCGCCGTTTATCTGGGGAGCGGTCATTGTTGCCCTTATCGGCGCGTATCTTCTTTGCACTGCAGGGCTCGGCGGCTTTAATAAGGGCGATATTTTAATGCTTGCCTGCGCGCTGTCTTTTTCGCTGCATGTAATTTTTGTCGATAAATTCTGCAATTCCGTCGGCGGAATAAGGCTTTCGATGATTCAGTTTATGATTTGTTCATTAGGTTCATTTATAGCTTCTTTTCTTACCGAGACCGATGCGTTTAACCCCGAAAAAATTTCCGCCGCCTTATTTTCTTTGCTGTTTCTCGGAATAATGTCGAGCGGAGTTGCGTATACATTGCAGATAATAGGTCAAAAATATGCGGAGCCGTCGGTCGCGGCACTTATAATGAGCCTTGAAAGCGTTTTCGGAGCAATAGGCGGCTGGCTTATATTAAAGCAGACCCTTACCCGTCTTCAAATTCTCGGCTGTACGCTTGTTTTTTTAGCAATTATTATAGCTCAGTTGCCTGAAATGCTGTTTAACAGAAAAGCAAAAGTAAAGGAGAATTCTTTATGAAACTTAAGTTTTTGGGAGCCGCCCATGAGGTTACAGGCTCCTGCTCGTTGCTTAGCATAAACGGAAAAAATATTCTTATAGACTGCGGAATGGAGCAGGGCGAGGATATTTATGAAAACTGCGAGCTTCCCGTCAGCGCCGTCGATATTGACGCGGTATTGCTAACCCATGCCCATATTGACCACTCGGGAATGCTTCCCGCACTCGTTGCAAAGGGCTTTAAGGGTAATATTATCTGTACTTATGCCACCTTTAAGCTTTGTGAAATAATGTTAAGAGATTCCGCGCATATTCAGGAATTTGAGGCGCAATGGCGAAACAGAAAGGCACAAAGAGCAGGCTTGGAGCCTTATGTTCCGGTTTATACCTTAAAGGACGCAGAGGCGGCGATAAAGCAGTTTTCGCCCGTTTCATACAAGGAAACGGTTGAGGTATGCGAGGGAGTTACTGCGAGATTTACGGACGCCGGACATCTTCTCGGTTCTTCTTCAATAAACATAACCGCCGAGGAAAACGGGATTAAAAGAACCCTTTTGTTTTCGGGAGACCTCGGAAATATCGACCGTCCTCTTATAAGAGACCCTCAGACTCCCGAGGCGGCAGATTATGTCATAATAGAGTCTACCTACGGCGACCGTCTGCACGGCGACCGTCCCGATTATGTTGAAGCGCTTACGAAAATTCTAAACGATACCTTTAAAAGAGGAGGAAATGTTGTTATACCGTCCTTTGCGGTAGGAAGAACTCAGGAGCTTTTATATCTTTTAAGAAAAATAAAGGAAGATAATCTGGTTTCACCCTGCGATTTTCCGGTGTTCGTGGACAGTCCTCTCGCGACCGAGGCAACGGGAATTTATTCGAGCGGTCTTACGGATTATTATGATGAGGAGACCTTAGAGCTTTTAAGCCGAGGAATTGACCCGATAAAGTTTGACGATTTAAGGCTTTCCGTCACATCTGACGATTCTAAAATGATAAACTTCGACCCGAGACCCAAGGTTATTCTTTCGGCTTCGGGAATGTGCGAGGCAGGAAGAATAAGACATCATCTTAAGCATAATTTATGGCGAAAGGACAGCACAATTCTTTTTGTCGGCTATCAGGCGGAAGGAACCGTCGGAAGAAAGCTTATTGACGGAGCGTCGAGCGTAAAGCTGTTCGGAGAGGAAATTGCGGTCAATGCAAAAATCGAAACTCTTCACGGAATTTCGGGCCATGCCGACAGGGATATGCTCTTAAGCTGGCTTTATAAATTGCCTGAAAAGCCTAAGCATTTATTCGTAAACCACGGAAATGATTCTGTTTGCGATTATTTCGCAAGCCTTGCGGGAGAAAAGCTTGAGATTCAAGCGACCGCTCCTTATAGCGGAGACGAATTTGATTTAATAACCGACGAATGCACCGCCAAGGGCAAAATCGTAAGGATAGAAAAGGCTCAGTCACAGGGAAGAATCAGGGCGAATACAGTTTATGCCCGTCTGCTTGACGCGGCGAAGAGACTTCTTTCCCTCGTTCAGCGTTCAAAGGAAATGCCGAATAAGGATATGGCAAAATTTGCCGACCAGATAACCTCGCTTTGCGATAAAATGGATTCGAAAAGATAATAATACGAATAATATAAAAGGTCCCGAGGAAGAAATTTCTTCCTCGGGACCTTTCGGTATTTATTTTTTTTACTTAAAAACCTCTGTTTTAGTCGCTTTTAAGCAGTCTGATTAAGTACGGAAGCTCTTCTTCAAAATCAACTCCGTATCTTGAGTCGGGGGTTACCTCAAGCGTCCGCTTTATGGCTTTAACCGTAAATTTCTCCGCAATTTCAGCGGATTTTAAAAGGTTCTTGCCTTTTGTCATTGCGGCTGTAAGAACGCTTGCGAAAACATCGCCTGTTCCGTGAAACGCCGCGTTTATCCTGCGGCTTAAAATATAGCTTTCGTCTTTTCCGTCAAAGCAGGCAACACCGGTTTTCTCCTCGTCAAAGCTTACTCCCGTAAGAACGATTTTAGCGTTTGTTAAGCTTTTAAGCCTTTTTAAAAGCTTGTTTATATATTCTTTTTTAAAGGGCGGTTTTAAATATTCGGTCTGAGTTAAAAAGCATGCCTCGGTGATATTAGGCGTTATAATATCCGCAATCAAGCATAGCTTTTTCATAAATTCGGGAAAATCCGCGTCAAATCCGCCGTAAAGCTTTCCGAAATCCGCCATAACGGGGTCGACCAAAAGCAAAGAGCTTTCTTTTCTTATGATTTTTTGCGCTTCTTTTACGATTTCAACCTGCTCTTTTGAACCTAAATATCCGGTATAGACCGTATCCGCCTGTATCTTTTCGCTTTCCCAGTGCTTTGCAATCGGCAGAATGTTTTCGGTTAAATCCTTAAAAACATAATTTTTAAAGCCCCCTGTATGGGTTGAAAGCAGGGCGGTTGGGATAACTATTGTTTCAATTCCGGCGGCGGAAATTATAGGCAGAGCGACTGTAAGCGAGCATCTGCCGAAGCAGGAAATATCATGAATAGCCGCAACTCTTTTTTGCATTAAGCCTTCTTGCCTTTCGCATATTTTATGTTTTTTGGACAAAATCCGTCCATAGGACATCTTAAGCAGTCCGCTTTTCTTGCGGTGCAGATATCTCTGCCGAAAATAACCGTTCTGTGGCAAAAATCGCTTGATTTTTCCTCGGGCAGAAGCTTTCGCATTTCGTCCTCAACCTTTTTCGGGTCAGTTGTATCAACAAGCTTTAATCTGTTGCAAAGCCTTATAAAATGCGTGTCGGTGACTACAGCGGGCTTTTTAAAAATATCTCCGCAGATAAGGTTTGCGGTTTTTCTCCCTACACCGCTAAGGGTCGTAAGCTCTTCTATAGTGTCAGGAACCTTTCCGCCGAAATTTTCGCAGATCGCCTTGCTCATTGAAATTAAGTCCTTGGCCTTTGTCTTATAAAGTCCGCAGCTTTTTATAAGCTCCTCAACATCTGTTATATCCGCTTTTGCTAAATCATAAGCGGTAGGATATTTTTTAAATAAAGCAGGGGTTACGAGATTTACCCTTGCGTCGGTGCACTGAGCCGAAAGCCGCGTTGCAACAAGTAGCTGAAACGGGTCAGAATATTCAAGGGAGCATTTTGCGTCGGGATATAAGCCTTCTAGCGCCTCGACCACTTTTAAAGCAAGCTCTTTTTTACGCACGGCCCGCCGCCTCTAATTTAAGGTCTCCGCTCTTTATCCAGCCCAGCTTTCTCATCGCTTCGCTGATTCCTAAGCAGATAACAGCAGGAAGAATAAAGTGCATTGCGATTATTTCGACTACTGCAAGCGAGGGCGAAAGTGCCGCAACGGTCTTTGTTCCCTCGGTCATAGCCGTAAATGCGGCAAACTGACCTACAAGACCGCTTGTTCCCATTCCCGAGCCTACGGGAGTGCTTACCATTTTAAGAACTGCCGAGGAAACGGGTCCTAAAATCGCGCTTGAAATAATGGCAGGAAGCCATATTATCGGCTTTCTTATAATGTTCGGCATCTGAATCATTGAGGTGCCTATTCCCTGAGCGATAAGACCGCCTAATTTGTTTTCACGGTAGCTTATTACCGCAAAGCCTATCATATTGCAACAGCAGCCGATGGTTGCCGCACCTGCGGCAATTCCGGTAATTCCCATCGAAATTCCTATAGCGGCGGAGGAGATTGGCAGCGTTAAAAGTATTCCCATTATAACGGAAATTGCCATTCCGCCGAGAATTGGCGACTTTTCGACATTTATATTTACAAGGTTTCCTATCCATTTCATCGCGCCCGCGATATAAGGTCCTACAAGATATCCTGCCGCACATCCGGCAATTATGCACGAAAGCGGAGTAACAATGATTTCAAGCTTTGTTCTTCCCGAAACCAAAAAGCCGATTTCAACGGCTATGTATGCCGCGACAAATGCGCCTAACGGCTCACCCGGGGCGCCTAACTTAAAGCCCTCGATAACTAAATTCGGAAAAGCTCCGACGGTTCCCGCAACGGCGGCTGAAACGGTGGTAAGCGGAGAAGCCTTAAGCTTGCAGGCGACTCCTACGCCGATTCCCGCGCCAGTGACCGTTTTTGCGACGCTTCCGATAACCGTGATATACTTACCTATCATATTATCTCCGATAAGAGAGCCTATCTGACAGATAATTGTTCCGATAATAAGCGTTGAAAACAGCCCGTATGCCATTCCCGAAAGTCCGTCAATAAAAAGACGGTTCAAATACTTTTTCATTTCCATACCCCTAATCGGTGAATTTAGTGTGACAGGACTCAAACCTGCCACGGTTTCGCTCGCCGCCTTTTA